>CAYJIH010000113.1:0-2523 GCA_964370195.1 uncultured Oscillospiraceae bacterium | reverse complement strand
GCCGAAAGAACGGTGGGCATCGGCCCATCTCACGGTGGCCCCGGCATCCATGGAACTTTTAATAAACGAACACCCAATCGCCCAAACCCCATCGGTGTTGCCGTTGTGCAAATAGAAGAAATACAAGGCACCGTGCTTGTTGTGAAAGGTTTGGATTGCGTGACGGGCACAAAATTGCTGGATATCAAACCCGCCATTTTAAAGGAGTGTTAATACGTCAATATAAAAAGTATGTGGTTATAGCGTTGTTTTCATTGGGGCTTAGTTCGTTATCTTATATAGAGGGATTATTTCGCACAAATTATTGTCATAGATAGTAACAATATGCTTATTCACTTTTTTTGCGGATTTTATCCTCGTATAAACCATCTGCCGAACGGTCGTCCCATCCTTAAACCGCATGAGAATATGGTTTTCATCCACTGTTATCAATATATACAACTTCGCCAATGATATTTTTCGGCATAGGGAAGTGATGGTCGCTCAGGGATATGAGTTGCACCACTGTTTTGCTGGATGTTGCTTTTTGAGTTTTTTTGCTTGTTCTTTTATTGAAAACTGTTAAAAATACGGCTGCATGAGATGCGTTCTATTCCTCAGATAGCCGTTTTTTTATTTATACTATTCAATATGAATCTCAAACGGGACAGAAACAGTGCGAGCCTCATTTTGATTCTAAAGGTTTCCACTTAGGGTTGAGGCTTCGAATTCACAAACGACAGAACATAGTTTGGCATTGTTAAAACATGCGTTTTCACTTTTAATTGGAAACAAAAAAGCTGTTTATTGATAAAATGATAACAATTCTTCTGTTATACGAATATGGCCATAGTTTAAAAAATAATGTATTAAAGCCATATTTATTATGATTACGAAGAATTGAAAGAGGCGATGAAGCCTCGGAAAACACCTGTATAAAAGTCATGTTGAAATCACAAATCGCAAGTTGGCATTCTGCTTAATAAATTGAATGATATTTTTTTCACAATACTATTGACAACAGGAAAAAATATTGATAAAATAATAACAATCTGAAATTGATAATATTTTAACAAGTGGAGGTGCACAATGGCACGTTTTACATTACCAAGAGATTTGTATCACGGTGAAGGCTCGCTAGCCATGCTCAAGACACTGACAGGAAAGCACGCAATCGTTGTGGTTGGCGGTGGTTCCATGAAACGCTTTGGCTTTTTGGATAAAGTAGAGGCCTATTTGAAGGAGGCCGGAATGAAGGTCACCATTTTTGATGGGGTAGAGCCAGACCCCTCGGTGGAGACTGTGATGCGCGGAGCAGAGGTTATGCGTTCTGTGCAGCCAGACTGGATCGTTTCTGTTGGTGGTGGCTCGCCCATTGATGCTGCCAAGGCTATGTGGGCATTTTATGAGTACCCCGAGACTACATTTGAATCCCTATGCATCCCCTTTAATTTCCCGACACTTCGCCAAAAGGCGCAGTTTTGTGCCATCCCGTCTACATCGGGCACAGCAACAGAGGTAACTGCATTCTCCATCATTACGGATTATCAAAAGGGGATTAAATATCCGCTTGCTGACTTTAATATTACCCCTGATGTTGCCATCGTAGACCCTTCTCTTGCAGAGACAATGCCGCCAAAGCTTACGGCGCACACCGGTATGGACGCAATGACTCATGCGATAGAGGCATATGTTTCCACCCTGCACTGTGACTATACCGATCCATTGGCGCTTCACGCTATTTCGATGGTGAGTGAACATCTTGAGAATTCTTATGGCGGTGACAAACAAGCGCGTGAGCGGATGCACAATGCACAGTGTCTTGCCGGTATGGCGTTTTCTAACGCACTGCTTGGTATTGTGCACTCTATGGCACATAAGACAGGTGCGGCGTTTAGCGGTGGTCATATTACCCACGGCTGCGCCAACGCAATGTATCTGCCCAAGGTTATCGCCTATAACGCGAAAGAGCCCGCTGCGGCTGAGCGTTACATTGCCATTGCAAAACATCTTGGCATTGAGCCAACCGTTGACGCACTCATTGCACATATCCGTGATCTCAATGCCAAAATTGATATTCCGACCTGTATCAAAGACTATGAGGGAGGCATTATTGACGAGGCGGAGTTTCTGGAAAAGCTGCCGCAGGTGGCCGAGAACGCAGTGGGGGATGCATGCACAGGATCTAACCCCCGCGGCATTACCCCTGTGCAGATGGAAGCACTTCTTAAGGCCTGCTACTATGATACGAAAGTTGATTTCTAATAAAGTTATACAATTAAAACAGAGCAACCCATGGTATTGGGTTGCTCTGTTTTAATTGCATGTGAAAGAAGGTCACGTTTAGAGTGGATAAAGCACAAATAGCTGTTTTTTCTGTATTTCTTACCAAAACAGTGTCTGAATGTTACATTTGAAAAAAGGTGGTCACTCTTGTGGTTTTTGTGCAAGGGATTGTTTTTCTTTATTCTTACAGCGCAGTGGTTTAGGGGTGTTTGTGACGATGATGTTCCCTGCGGCTTTTGTCCATGCTTTTATGACACC
>CAYJIH010000112.1:0-2635 GCA_964370195.1 uncultured Oscillospiraceae bacterium | reverse complement strand
ACAAACAATATGCCGTTGTTTACAACGATACCGATGAGCATCAATATTCCCATTAGCGAAATCATAGATATATCCATATCGGTTATGAACAATAAGAAGAATGAACCTATGAAAGAGAACATTACGCTTGTCATAACCATGAAGGAAAATCTTGGCGATTCAAACTGCATGGCCATGACTATGAAAACAAGGAAGATAGAGGTGGCGATAGCCCCTAAAAGCTGACCGATGGTGTCGTCGAATGCATCACGGCTTAGCTGTTCAAAAGATATTCCGGGGTAGCTACTTTGTGCTTTCAGTGCTTCAATTTCTTCCAAAGCCGTTTCTTCTGCGCCGCTTGCAATGCTTGCTTCAAGGTCGATGAAATAATTTTCGTTCTCTCTTGTTATGGATTGCATTGCATCGTCAAAATAAATATCGGCAATGCTTTCGAGAGGGACATATGTTCCGGTTAGCGTTGGTATATTTAATGTGGCAAGGTCGGAGGCTGTATCGAAGCTATCCTCTGGATATTCAATTAAAATATCATACTCTGTGCCGGTTAAGTTGATGCCGCCTGCGCTCACACCGCTTGTGGCGGTGCGCACTGTTTTAAGTGCAACAGAAGGGTTTACGTTGAGCTGTGCTGCAAGCATTGGGTCGATGTCAATATTCACCTTGGATTTTCTCGAAGTAAGCTCGGACAAAACGGCATCGACACCATCAATTTCATACAGCTTGTTTGTCATGTCCTCTGCGGCGAGTATAACAGATTCATAATCAGTGCCGGAAACGGTGATGGTTTCCACCGAAGTATCTTCTGCGGCAAGCGCGCCGCCACTCTCGGTTACAGAAACATCAAAGCCTATAATCGTGTTTTGTAGGGTTTGCTTGTATTCACTGATTACCTGCTCAAGCTGTGCGTCCTCGGCAAGGTATGCGTCTATTTCAGCGCTCTCGTCTCTTGATGTCATGGTGTAGGTTTCAATATTTTCATCAACTTCAAGCATTTGTTCAATTTGCATTATCTGTGTGTCGATGATTTCAAGGCTTGTATCGGGCTTAAATGTTGCCGATATCGTCATCGCATTTGCATCGGTTGATGGTCTTGGCACAACATCAATTTGAGTGGCAAGTGCAAAAGAACCGATTAGCAGGATAACGGCCACAACAACTGCAAGTTTTTTTCTGTCTATAATTTTTGTGATGGCTTTTTCGTATGACTTTTCAAGTTTCATCAAAAGTTTTGTCAGCAAGCTGCCCTCTTTTTCAGCTGGTTTAATCAAGGTGTAGAAAAGAGGGATAATGGTAAATGCCGCCAAGATAGAAGCCACCATTGCAAAGATAATGGTAAGTGCCATATCTGAAAAGAAAATGCTAACCATGCCTGATAAAAAGGCCAAGGGTGCATATACCACGATGGTGGTTATGGTGGATGCGACAACGGAGGCACCAACTGCTTTCACCCCGGCAACCGCTGCATCGGAATAGCGGTTATCTTTGGTCTTGTTTCTGAAAATGCTCTCTAATACAACGATGGCATTGTCCACCGTCATGCCGATGGTGATAACCAGTGCCGTGGTGGTGATGATGTTGAGCTCAAAACCTGCAAGGAACATTGCAATTACGGTCAAGAACAGAGAGATTGGTATTGATGAGCCTACAATTAAACTTGCCTTTATGTCGCCCAAGAACAAGAACAGCACCAACATACAAAGAAATACTGCTGTTATGAGTGTTATTAAAACGGCAGATAAAGATGCCTCAATGCTTTCGCTTGTGTCGGAGATAACATTGACAGTAACACCATTGTTTACAGCTAAACTGTTGTCGATTTCTTCCTGTATTTCTTCCGATAATTGGACTAAATCGGCATCTTGTTCGGCTGTGATTTCTACGGAAATATTAGAACTGCCGTTATATCTGCTGATGGAGGTTATTAAATCGGTTTTGAGTGATACACTTGCAACGTCTTCAAGTGCTATAATGCCCCTTGTGGGAGTTGTGATGGGTATGTTTTTTAGCTCGGCAAGCGTTTCTGTCTCAGAACTTGAAAACACGCTTATCTCTTGGTCACCTTGCGTTACACTGCCTGCCGGTATTGTGTAGTTGGCAGCCTGTATAGCTTGTGAAACCGTGTCTGCCGATACACCGTAAAGGCTTAATTTTTGCTCATCTAAAGTAACGGATATATACCCCTCGCTACCGCCTTGAATATTCACCTCGGCAACACCGGTAATTGTTGAAATATTTGGCATTAACACCGAGGTTGCAAAGGCGAGCACATCTGTGCCTGTGTCAGAGGTCAAAGATAGCGTCATTGCGGCATCCGTAGAGTTTGCCACTTTTATGATTGTGGGTTCACTTACTTCGTCGGGAAGATTGACCGTATCTAATTGAGACTTCAGTTCTAAGTATACTTCGTCAATATCGGTATCATAGTCTAAGGTAAACACAACAAACGACTGATTTTCTCTTGATGTTGCCGTAACGCCTTGATAACCGGGTAATTTTTGCCCAATTTCCTCAATGGGTTTAGACACGGTTTCGTCGATTACATCTGCATCTGCGCCTACATATACGGTGGAAACAAGCAGGGCCGGGAACTCCATAGCAGGCATATAGCCGAGTTTAAAACCTGTTAAGGATGATACCG
>CAYJIH010000111.1:0-2663 GCA_964370195.1 uncultured Oscillospiraceae bacterium | reverse complement strand
AAAAGGTTTTGGCAGAAAAAGAGTTTAAAACATCACTTGGATACACCTGGAACAAGAACTTAAAGAACGCAAACAGAGCTTTAAATGGTTTGCACAATGGCGAAAGCTATGCCCGCATTTTACGAGAAAACTTAGAAATGGAAATTTTTGGTGGCAAATACGTTGTATATATACAGCCACAGGTGAATCTTTCGTCGGGAAAAGTGGAGAGCGCAGAGGCACTTATACGACGACGTGGTGCAGATGGCCTGCTTCAGTCTCCCTTCCACTTTTTACCTTTTTACGAGAGAGAGGGCATCATTTCAAAAATTGATGAGTTTGTTTTGGAAACAGTATGTAAGATGCTACGCGCGTGGAAAGACAGTGGTGTAAAGGCATTGCCTGTTATATCGGTTAACTGTTCGCGGATGACGATTTCGCAAAAAGGAATTGTTGAAACATTTTCGGAAATTTGTGATCGTTATGAAGTGGAACGCTGTAAGCTTGTCATCGAAATAACGGAAACAATAAACGGTATAGATGAAAATGCTTTGTCTGAGATAATAAGGAATTTCTCAGATGCAGGATTTTTGGTATCCCTTGATGATTTCGGTAGTGGGTACTCAAACTTAAACTCCATTATGGTATCCGATTTTGATGAAATAAAAATTGACATGAAGATAATAAGCAGTTTGCACGAAGATAAAAAATCCAAATTGTTAACAAAACTTGCCATTGACCTTTGTGGCGGCCTTGATAGTCTTACATCGGTGGCAGAGGGTGTTGAAAATAAACTCCAGCACGATATTCTTTGTGAAATGGGTTGTAATATAGGGCAAGGCTATTATTACGCAAAACCAATGCCCATCGATGCGTTTGCGAACGAGTATCTAAAGTAGGCAATCGCTAACAATTGCAGCACATGGCCGTGTTACAAAAGCAGGGGGCAGATTACAATTCTATTTTTTAGCCCTTATGCACTGTGGCATCGTAGCACAAATGAAAATACGAACGGACGGTTTAGAGAATATCTGCCAAAATCCTTTCTCATCGCGCCAATTGCGCGGTGCAATATTGAAAAAATACATGAATCGGTTCATTTAGAAGTTTCAGCTTGCATGTTAAAAGGGGCACCGGTTTGCCGGAAGAGAATCTGTGAATCGACGGCAATGCTTTTGGCGATACTGTATGGGATGTTTTATATAGCTTACAATGTTGGGTGCAGATGAGCGATGCCCGGATGCGTGAGGAAATGAAGGGAAATCGGCAGGCAGATTGTGAAAAAAAGATGGCGACAAATTACGGGCTGTCATTTTATAAAAACAGCCATGTTACAAAAAGAATATAGATGGTAAATACCTTGTTAAACGCGAATGTTTGGGGTCAATACAATCAGTTCGGGCTGGGGTTTAAGCCGGATGGAGGATACGATGGGGATTTGTAGAGTAGGGATTTTGGGTACTGGCATCATTGCCCAAATTATGGCACGCACACTGAATGAGATGCCGGATGCGCAAGGGTATGCGGTTGCCTCCCGAAACGAGCAAAAGGCATTGGCCTTTGCCAATGAAAATGGAGTGGCTTATGCATATGGAAGCTATGAGGCACTTTTAAATGATGCAAATGTAGACATTGTTTACATTGCAACGCCACACGGACAACATGCACAACACATGAAGATGTGTATTGAGCATGCGAAGCCGATTTTGTGCGAAAAAGCTTTTACACTCAATGCAGCGCAAGCCGAAGATGTTTTACGCCTGGCAAAAGAAAAAAATGTGTTTGTAGCAGAGGCTTTTTGGACACGTTATCAGCCATTTACAAAACAGATTTGCTCGCTTGTGCAAAATGGAGTCGTGGGCACCGTGCGGGGGCTATCGGCCAGTTTATGCTTTCCGCTTTCTCATATCGAGCGTCTTTACAACCCAAAGCTTGGTGGCGGGGCCCTTTTGGACCTTGGTGTATATCCGCTTAATTTTGCGTTTATGGTTTTGGGACATACGGTTGAATCATATACATCCAGTGCCACTTTTTTTGATACTGGGGTCGATTCGCAAAACTGTATTACCCTTCAATACCCAAACGGTGTTTTGGCATCTTTGCGCTCAAGCGCACAAAGCGTGGGGGATCAAAGTGTAACCATTTATGGGGAAGAGGGCTATTTGCATATCAACCACACGACAAACCCAACGAAGGCCTTGTTATACGATAAAGATATGATGTTAAAGAAAGAATATGATGCACCACCGAGGATTAGTGGATATGAGTATGAGGTGAGTGCCGCAGCAGCTGCGCTTGCAAGTGGGGCACTGGAATGTGCAGAGGTATCCCATGAGGACACTTTACAGATGATGCGCTTTATTGATAAGCTACACTGTGATTGGAAAATGCCCTACCCACAGTTAAAATAAATAGAGGCAACCATGCACTAAAAAAGGAAATTACAGTATCGATCACCCCTATATTTTTCGGTCCCACATGAAACACGTGTGGAAAATTCTTCCGGGGGAACCCCTCCTGCAAATTCACTGATAAATCAAACTAGCTTCCCAGGTTTGCACAATCGTTATGGGCGTTGTAACGGATGCAACATTTTAGGGGCTAAGCCACCATAAGTTTTATTTCGAAACGAATGGATAAAAGGCTTGCAAATGCGGTTTTTTACGTTTCGGAACGGAGTATAG
>CAYJIH010000110.1:0-2693 GCA_964370195.1 uncultured Oscillospiraceae bacterium | reverse complement strand
ACACTGTAAAAGTGCAAGTGCTTCCATACCTTGCCATCACAAGCCAGCCGCAGGGTGCACAGTATACACAAGGGGCAACCGCAGCCCCGCTTACCACGTCGGCCGAGGGCGAAAACCTTGGCTACCAGTGGTACATTGATAGCGGGATACCCACAGTGGCAAACACCCCAATAGAGGGCGCAACGGCGGCAAGCTACACACCGCCCACAAATACCCTTGGCACGGTGCGCTACTTCTGCGAAGTGAGCAGCACCGTGAATGGCCAGCGCAATGTGCTTACCACACAGGCGGCTGCTGTGGAGGTGATAGCGGTGACACCGACCCTTACGGCAAGCCCCACAACGGCTAGTGCAGGTGCTGCAATAACTTATACATACAATTTAGGCGCAGCACAGGAGGGTGTAAATGTTCAGTTTACCTTCCCGACAGGCGCATATTCTGCCACTGTCGCAGGGCTTACAGGCTCCGGTGCTTCCTATAGCGGCACCACGAATGCAAATGGGCAAATTTCATTCACGGTAACGGTTGACGGCTTCGATTCGGCCATGGATTACACGGTTACAGCAACAGATAGCACCTATCATAATACCGCAACACAAACCGTGCGCATCACCCTCTAGCACCTATTTACCCATTCATATGGCCACATATGGGAGGATACTGCCATGTTTCGCCCCAAAAAATGGTTTTGGTTGCTTGCGGCCATCGCCCTTTTCTGTATTCTACCGCTGAGCCTTGCTGCCGTGCATGCCACAGCCCAAAGCGTTGCTGCACAGGCGGCCGCTGAAAACACCAGTGGCGAAAGTGTGCAAACCCTAGAGGAACTGGTTTCGCTTGGCAGAAAAGGCGATATCCTTATTTCGGCCACCAATGTTTCGGGTTTTGATGTGCTCGATTTTAGCTTTTATTTTCGCCACGGGCATGCTGCCATTGTATACAGCGAAGATGAAATTATTCATTGTAGAGGTGCGGGCAAAGTAAGCGAGCTTGCCCCTTTAGAAGCGTTTGGTGAGGCAGAGCAGGTGCGTTTATACACGGTGAGCGGTGTTTCGGATGCCGAAGCCGCCGCCGTGGCCGATTATGCAAAGGAAACCCTTTTGGGAATTCCCTACACCTTTGTTGCCGATATTTTTTCTACCGATACCTTAAACTGCACCACCGTTGTTTACCATGCCTATATAAACGAGGCAGATGTACCCTTAAACAATTTATTGCACACCGTATCGCCCGAAAGTTTTGTGCAAGACGAAAGAACCCTTTGCCTTGGCAACATTGGCTGGCAGGGGGATGCGAATTCGTTTGCAAACTGAGAGGGCTATACGATAGAGATGTGACGAGTAAAAAGCCGCCATTTGGTGGCTTTTTTATTCGTCAATAAAGTATCCGCTGCGTCGTCAGACGGTGTTTTTTGCCTTCTGGCGCTTGGCGCTTTCTTGCCGCTTTGTGCTTTTTTGACACAGAAAGGGGCTGGAACAATGTATGTTCCAGCCCCTTTGTATAGGGAATATATACACACTAATTTTTTAAAGATGTTGGCCGAGCATCACTACCAATAGAATGAAAATGATTTCATTTACCTTTTGTATTATCGTTAGTCAGCATCACGCACCAATCGCACCATGTTAAATACGCGCTGCTCATCGCCTTGTGGAGCGTTTGAATCGGAAGCAGGATAATCCTCTGCATTGCCTGTTTTTGGGTCGCTTTTTTGAGAGCCGGCGCCATGTGCGTCAACAGTTTCTCCGTTCATTTCACCAAGAGCATTTCCGAAAACCATATAAGAAGCAGCACCGTATTCGGTGGAAGAAGCACTTAAATCATCATGCGTTGTTCCGGACCAGTAGTATCCATAATCTTCTTCGCCAACATAGTTTGTAATAACGGTGCAGTCAAATAGGCTATCAATGGCGGCCGTTCCTGTAACAGCAAGAGATTGGTCATAATCAACTAAACTTTGAAGTTCTTTAATATCAGGCAATCTCCAATCGGAATAACCTAGGAAATTTTCTTCATTTTTTTCTTGCACCCAGGCCAAAGCCTCTTCCCAAGTCATTGCGCCGTTGCCGTTTTCGTCGGTATAGCCTTCGTAATAACCGGAATCATACTGCGACCACATAAGTGAAGTTGCTTCGTCGGTGATGGTTTCATCGCCATTATCTGCAAATAAATTTTGGCCATAACTTGTGTTTCCACGAACAAAGTAACAGTAGAAATCTTTATCAATCTCATAGCCTTTAATGCGTCCGTCGGCAAAATTGTATCCAAATACCGTTGTGTTGCCACCTAAGGTTGTTGAACCATAAATGGTTGAAGTTAAAATTTGCGAATCGATAAATCGAGATTCTCCCGCAGCATCACCATACTCGAATACAAAATAATCTGTGTCAATATACGGCGTAGAGGTGGAAGAGCTTGTTCCGGTGTTTCCCGAGAAGTCTACCAAAGAATAAAGCTCTTTCATAGAGGGGATTCGCCAGTCGGAGTAACCGAGGTAATTGCTTTCGTTTAACTCTTCAAGCAGTTCAACTGCCTCGGGCCATGTTAATTTATCGCCGGGGTCTTGGGTCCACATAAGCCCGGTTACATTGTCGGAAACGGTGCCATCACCATTGTCTGTGTAGCTAGGGGTGTTTCCCGAAAATTGTGCATCTTGACCATAGAAGGCATCGCCTACAGAAGGTTCGTCAATAATT
>CAYJIH010000109.1:0-2970 GCA_964370195.1 uncultured Oscillospiraceae bacterium | reverse complement strand
GTCTGTCTACCATTCAAAATTGCGATCGCATTGTGGTGCTGGATGAGGGAAAAATTGCAGAAGAGGGCAGCTACAAGGAACTAATGGAGAAAAACGGTTTGTTTGCCAAAATGGTGAAACGAGATGTGTGGAAAACATAGAACGGCTAAGTTTTGCGGATGGAGTTTCGAGAATTTCTTATTACAGTTCATGGCAAAAATTAAAAGCTTGCTTCTGCCCTGTGATATCTATATTGGGGCATCAAAACAAGTGAGTGCGCCAAAATAGATATCATCGCTAAAAAACAGCGGCCGGGTTTAACGCATAGCACACTTCAAAATCCGACCGCTATTTTGTTTTCACCCAAAATGGCAGCCACTATAACCACTGCTTACAAAGCCACCACGATGGAAGAATATGCGTGAAACAAACGGGTTGTTGGCAATTTGCTATGTAAAACAAGCTCGATAAATGCTGAAGCAAATACAAGGAGAATTCTATTGGAAAACAGCATCCCCATTTCTAAAGCCACGTGCGATGCGTGGAATGAATATTTCCATAAGTACAACGTGTTTTACCTTCATGCAATGGAAGGGTATGGCAAAACAACGCAGGCTAAAGAATTTGCAAAGAGATACTTTACAGTATATCGGCTGTTTGATGCAAGCAACGATGGCATTTTTGAGTGCATTGAAAATTTGTTTGTCCATTGCGAAAAAACACCGAAAAAAAAACTTGTTATTATTAACAACATTCAAGCCTTGACAAATACAAACAGCGAAAAAAGGCTTGTTGAATTGCTGACAACAAAAGCCCTAGAAAATAACAACACAAAAGTGATGCTGCTAAGCCTTGCCCCGCTTCCCAAATATCTGTTTTCGCTAAAGCTATCAAAAACACTTGTGGCAGACGATAAAAAGACATTGCAAGTTAAAGAAAACCAAATGATCGCTTTTATGAAAAACGATGGTAGTTTTGATGAACTGAAAGACAGTGAAGTTAAAAAACATGCGTGCAAATGTCTTGAATTTTGCAGCGGTTACCCTGTGGCGGCTGTTTTTTATCTGCAAAGGCTGGCAGAAAATATTTATAACACGCAAATCACTTTAAGCAATGCAACATGCGATTTACACAGTTACTTTGACCATGTCACAAAAAGTCTTTTACCCAGCGAATTTGAACTGTTTCTTCGTCTGTCCGTGTTTGACACGTTTACAAGAGAAATGGCACAAAAAATCATCCCTAAGATTACCAAAAAAGACATTTTGCCACTCATAGAGTACGGTTTTTTAGAAATATCTGTCTCTAACTGTTTTTGCATTGAGCCCAATTTTCACAGATACTTGCAAAGCAAGCTGTTCATAACAGATTTATTTGACCCAAAAGAGCTTTTGGAAATAGCAGGCAGTATTTATGTGGAAAAACGCAACATGAAATCGGCGCTGCACTGTTACAGCATAGCGGAAAATTGCGAAAAAATAGAGGAAATTGTAATCTATTTAAGCGAAAATGCAGACGGCTGTGAGTTTGCCGAAATATGCGATGAATACATAAGCAAAATCCCCAAAAACAGGGATCCATTAAACCCACGCTTAATGGGTGCAAAAGCGATGATAGCGGCCTATACACTTAACAAAAAAGAGTATAATAAGTATTTAAACCAGCTCAAAACACTCGCCGAAGACACAAAAGACAAAACAGTGACGGAAGTGTATATGCGCACCTTGCTTGCTTGCCCCATAAGCAATGCCGACAGCTTAAAGCAAAGCCTTATTTTACTTGCTGATTATGTTATACAAAACGGTGTTTCGTTTAAATTTATAACACCCACGGGCAATATGCCAAGCGTTGTAAACGGTGGGCTTGATTTATTACCTTGGGCAAACAGCAGCAAAGTGTTCCAAACCATGATGAAAACAGTGGCACAAACCGTAATCGGTTTTGAAGCAGTGGGCGTTTATAACACAATAATGGGTGAAGTTTATTATGAGCGTGGCCATAAAACCAAGGCGATAGAATACCTTGCAAAAGGGCTTGATGAGGCAAACAGAGAAGGTAGCATCCGAATGCAATATGCAGCGCTTGCCGTTATGGCGCGGCTTTATTGCACAGAAAACGACATTGACAAAGCGGTAGAACTATTAGAGCAATTTCACAAAAAAACGCAGAGCGAAAACTATTTCGAGCTTCTTCCAAACATTTTCGCAAGTGTGGTGCAACTTTCGCTTTTAAAAAACGACATTGGTTTTTGTACTGCATGGCTTGAAAAGCACGCACCAAATGAACACAAAAAATTCTATTTAACACAAAGGCATGTTCTATTTACAAAAGCAAAGGTGTATGTGGCACTTGGCAGAGAGTTGGATGCACTTTTTATACTATCAATGCTGGAAAGCTACACAAAAATAGCCCAGCGCAGATATTTTGCGGCACAACTTTACATTTTGAAAGCAGTTATTTTGCACCGTCGCGGTGAGGCCTGGGAAGAGTTTTTGCTTCATGCCGTAAAAACAGCCAGCGAATACAGGCTTGTGCGCATTTTGGCAGATGAGGGAGCGGCGGTATTGCCTATATTTAAAAAAATAAACTGGGAGAAACAAAATTTTGAGCAAGACTATATAGAAGAACTTGAAAAAGAAATGAAAAAAACAGCACTGCTTTACCCAAACTATTTAAAACCTTTGCAAAAGCATAGGGGGCTTACAAAAAAGGAACTTAGCGTATTGCAACTTTTGGCACAGGGCTATAAAAATGAACAGCTGGCAAATGAACTGGGTGTAAGCCTTGCAACCGTTAAATTCCACATTTCCAATATTATGAGTAAGCTTGAAGTGAAAAGCAGAACATCGATTATCAAAATAGCCTATGAGGAAGGCATCCTTTAAAAGGGATGCAAACCACCCGAATAACAAAATCGGGTGGTTTTTTGTTGCAAAAATACAAACCTATACTTTTGGTTAGTTGTTTTTGCAGTGAACATGATCGTATTTG
>CAYJIH010000108.1:0-3003 GCA_964370195.1 uncultured Oscillospiraceae bacterium | reverse complement strand
CATGTTGATTGCAGCTTTTTGTATCGGAACGGCCAGCATTGTTTTTCAGTCCATCATTCAAAACCGCATCGTAACCCCTTGCCTATTGGGGATGAATTCCCTTTATGTGCTTATGCACACGGTCGTGATGTTTTTTCTGGGTATTTCAAACCCGATTGTGGCAAACCAAAGTGTGATGTTTCTACTGGATCTTTTGGTGATGGGCACGGTGGCAACACTGATTTATGGGGTGCTTTTCAAAAAAACAAATTACAATATCCTTTATATCCTTTTGGCGGGAACCGTGCTGGCCACACTGTTTGGCAGCATTTCAGATTCTCTGGTTAGGGTGATGGACCCAAACGAGTTCGCTTCGCTACTGGAGAGCTTGGTGGCTGGTTTTAACAACATTAACGAAGAATTGTTTTTGTTGGCTGGCTTCTTAATTATACTTACCATCATTATATTTTATAAGGATATTCGGCTTTTAGACGTGATAACCTTAGGCAGAACACAGGCGATAAACTTAGGGGTGGATTACGACAAAACGGTTACAAGGCTTTTGGTGGCGGTTACCATTTTCATTGCCATCGCCACGGCGCTGGTGGGGTCGATTTCCTTTTTGGGCTTGATTGTGGCAAACCTTTCAAGAGAGATTTTTAAAACTTATAAACACAGCTATTTGATGCTGGGCTCCTTTTTATCGGGTGTGATTGTTTTGTTTTTTGGGCAAACTCTCATCGAACATGTATTTGGCTTCGGTGTGCTTATTTCTGTGTTTATTGATGTATTGGGTGGAGGATATTTTCTATATTTAATCCTAAGGAGCGGACAAAAAGCATGAACATATCCAAATTAAACAAAAGCTACGGTGCAAAATGTGTGGTGGACGATGTGAGCTTTAGCTTGCCCAAAGGGAAGATGATTTCTTTCATCGGGCCGAACGGTGCGGGCAAATCAACCGTTTTAAATATTGTTACGCGTTTAATCAAACAAGACAGTGGCGAGGTTGAGTTTTGTGGAACCGAGCTGAAAAAATGGAAATCGAAAGAGCTTGCCAAAAAGCTGGCTATTTTAACACAAAGAAACAACGTGAACATGAAATTAACCGTTCGCGAGCTTGTCTCTTTTGGACGCTTTCCTTACAGTGGCAACAGCCGAACGGCCGAGGATTGCCGCATGATAGACATGGCCATGGGTTACATGGAGCTTGAGGAGTTTAGCGACAGATTCATTGATGAATTGTCTGGTGGGCAGTTGCAAAGAGCTTACATTGCCATGGTGATTGCACAAGACACGGAGTTTGTTTTTTTAGACGAACCAACCAATAATTTAGATATCTATCACGCATCTAATATGATGAAAACATTGAGAAGGATGTGTGATGAACTGGGCAAAACCATTATTTTGGTGCTCCATGATATCAACTTTGCCTCTGCTTATTCAGATTACATTGGCGCGTTTAAAGACGGCAAGTTGTATCGTTTTGACGAAGCCCAAAAGGTGATTACAAAAGAGACACTGAAAGATCTGTTTCATGTCGATTTTAAAATCGAGACGATGGGTGGAAAATCCATTGCCATCTATTACTAAACTGTCTGTATATTGAGGCGTTGGCCTTTATATAAACACAAATTATTGCATCATGGAAAGGATGACAAAATGAAAAGAACAATAGCATTTGTTTTAACCGGAATCATGGCACTTTCTTTGGCCGCTTGCAGCAGCGCCCCGGCAGAGGAAAGCACAGCAAGCTCGGCGGCATCCGAAAGCGCCGCAAGCAGCATGAGTACCCCTGCTTCAGAGGCCGCAGAAAGTAGCGCCCCCTCTACCGTGAGCGTGGCAACCATGAATGAGGCAAACGAAGAAGTCTATATTGATGTTCCCTATGACCCACAAACTGTGGTTGTGATTGACTTTGCGGGCGCGGGCACCTTAGATATGCTCGGCCTTGGAGATAGAATTGTTGGCATGTCAAAAGATGGCATGGGCGAGGCACCTGCTTATTTAGCAGAGATGGTGGCAAACGAAGATATTGCTGATGTGGGCATGTTTATAGAACTAAACTATGAGGAAATTGCAAGGCTGGCACCGGATGTAATTATTTCCGGCGACCGTGGAAGTGCTGACAATTATGCAACACTTTCCGAAATTGCCCCTACCGTTATTTTAGGGCAAAATTCAAGCGTGGAATCTCATATGGAAAGCACCGAAAAGAATGCAATGAAAATTGGCACCATTTTTGGAATGGAAGAGGAAGTGACCGCTGCGGTGGAAGAGCTGAACACAAGAGTGGCGGCACTGAGAGAAGTGGGTGAGCAAAACAACATGCTTTCCATTTTTGTAGAGGGCGATGCCATCAGCACTTTGGGGAACTATTCACGCTCTGGGTTGCTTCCAAACGACTTGGGTTTTGAGAACCTTGCTGCCGATGAGGATGCGGCCAACCCGCATGGCACCACCTCTTCTTTTGAAACGATTTTAGAGCTCAACCCCCAATATTTGTTTGTGGGCGGTGGAACTTCTGACGATGCGGATGTTGCTTTTTCCGATCAGTTCCTTGATAATGAAATCATCATGCAAACCGATGCCTATGCAAATGACCAAATTGTGTTTTTGCCAAACGACTATGTGGGCGCACTGGACGTGAAATCGGTGGATATGTCTCTTTCGGCTTTAGAAGAAGCTTTGCTTGCTTAATTTTTGAAGAATGGGGCGAGAAGTGGGCTGCGCTCACTTCTCGTTCTATCTTTATCGTTGAATCACCAACAGAAAAAGGAGATAGTATGAATAATGAACTGAAATTTATTGGGGAAATCAAAACCCCCTACAACAGCGTGGAAGATTGCCCACACAACATTTCGTTTGAGGGGCCACCATGTGAAATCCAAGTGGCCGACGAGTATAAAGATGGCCTTGTGGGGCTTGAGGTACAAGCACATATCATGGTGTTATACTGGCTGGATCGCGCCGAAAGAACGGTGGGCATCGGCCCATCTCACGGTGGCCCCGGCATCCATGGAA
>CAYJIH010000107.1:0-3134 GCA_964370195.1 uncultured Oscillospiraceae bacterium | reverse complement strand
TGCTGTACCATGTTGATGACGCGCTCTTGAAAGGTTTTTGCCGTGTTCATAAGGGCACCTTGGCAAAAGTTTTCATCTTGAGGCCCTATTTTTTTTTCGCACGCAAAAACCACGGCCTGCCACAGGGGCCTGACAAATGGCCTTAGCACAAAATTTCCCATATGAAACATCCCATTTGGGATTTGTTTTTCGGGCAGTGCTACCTTCGTCCATTCGCATAGTTTTTCTGTCCAGCTAAGAGGTGAGACCAAACAGGGGTTTAAAAGGGCTTCGTATCGCCATTGTTGGCCTGTAAAGTCCAGTGCGTCGAGCATAATTTCCGCTTTTTTAGCATCTAAATCTAGCGGAAATTTGCCGCTGTTTTGGCATTCTTTTGTCACTTGTATTTCGTCTAATAAAGCCGTCTTTTGGCTCAGATACAAAAGCTCTTCCCGTGTAAACACCATTTACTTGTCTCCACCTTCAAACAGGCTGTGTAGCACATTTTTTGCCACCTTGTTTTCTCTCTCGAGGCGATGTAATGTTTTGTAGAGCGTTCTTACATGTTCATATTGACAATCCTTCGGGCGAGATCTTTCGTCTTCCAAATCCCAAGATGGGTAAATTTTTGCGATCGTCTTTTTGGGCTCTTCAAATTCTTCCATCACGCGCGCCACCATCTCGGGTGTGGAAAGCGCCAGCAGTACCTCTTTCACCGTTTTCTTTGAATGGCCGTTATCCAGTGCCGTTAAATAATGGGTTATTGTGATGAGATAGGCTCTGTCCTCCTCACTAAACCCTTCCATGTGGTTGCACAAACTACGAAGCACCGTTAAAGCTTTTTTTTGATGGCCAAGATGGAGATGACAAAGTGCGATGAAAAAGGTCATGTCGAGGGGCGCCATGGGCATGGTGCGAGAGTAAGGCATGCACATCATCATTTTCATAGAGTTTTCAAGCACAGAGGAATGGCGCAGGTTTGCCAGCATGAGCAGTTTTTCTACATCTTCATCTCTCAAAGAATCCAAGTTGCGAAATAGCCCAACGCACTCTCCCGCCAGTTTCACTTCTTTTAGGCGAAACGTACTAATTGGGTGTGCCTCTGAAATGCCCGCCGCATACACATACACAGCAGGGAAACCCATAAAGGAAACGTCTTCTATGTAAACATCCGCGCCCATGTCTTCTAGCAAACCTAACATATTTTTCATCACATCCATGTTGTTTTCGCCAAAAGGATGTTCTTTCCACGGCTTGTAGGCATAGCTTGGCTCTGCTTCAAAAACTGTGCTTGGATACGCCCCTTGTCCGGTTTTAATGGTGTTCCAAACGTTGATTTGCATTGCCGCCCCGCCCTGCTTGAAATCCACCGCATTTTTTCTGACATGGGTTTGCAAAACAGCCCCTTGCAAGGATTCGGAAAAAATCCTCTCCAGTGCCACCTCCATGGTGGCGGCACTGGCAAATTTTGCCCCGAACATTTGGGTGTTCGTGTCCACCACAAAACCGGCCACCACGGGAAGCCCTTTGTCCAAAGAGCAATCTTTCACGATGACACGATAGGGGCCGGCCTTTTCTATTTTCTCGATAATGTTCATGATTTCGGGGTATTTTGCAAGTTCACTTTGCTCTATGGTGGGGGGGACGATGCCGTCTTGTAAGATTTGAATTTGGCTGTATCGCTCAAAAATTTCACAGCAAGCTTGGGTAATGGCCTCTTGTGCCGTGTTGCCCGCCGCCATGCCGTTGCTACCCGTAAAAAGGCGAAACATGTCTCTGGGTAGGTCAACATAGCATTTTTCACGCAGGGAGTAAAAAGGGCTTGACAGAAAGGCATCCGGTGTCCACGTGTTGCAGGCTGCACAAAGCAATTCGTCCACATGTTCTTTTTTGTCAAAGAAAGCCGGAAGGTTTTGGACGGAATCCATGAGCTTTTGTTTTATGTTCTGCACCGCCACCGGCTGATAGTCGCCGCGCACTTCATACAGGGTTGCTTTATCAACTTCCAAAAGTTCCTTGCAAGAAATGTCATGTTTATTCAAAAAGGTGGCAAACATCTTGTTTTGCAAGCGCTCGATGAGTTCGGCATAGGCACTGGCCTTGCAAAGATCTTCGCTAAAGCCCTTGCCACAGGAGCCAATAAAGGGCTCTAGCTCGCCACGAAGTGCCACCCGAGAGCTGACACAAGGGGGAACCGATACTTCATAAAGGGTATATTCTGTAGATAAACCTGCTTTTTCGAGCAAGCTTTCTATTTTTTTAACTGTATTTTGTGGGGAATCGTCTTTACCTCTTTGTTTCCACATCTCTTGCATAAAGAATCTCTCCTAATTTATAAAGGGAGCTGAAACACCATGGTTTTACAGCCCCCGTTTTGTTTTTGTTCGATGGTGTTGATACCCTCTAAATTTCAGCCATATATACGGCGCAAAGCCCATGAAGTTTTGCATAGATTGCATAGATTTCATCTAGCGATACGGCCAATTTTTCTGCCATGGTGGCAAAGGTGTTGTTGCCGTTTGCATATTGTAAAAACAATTTGTCTTTTCCGGAAAACCGATAGCCTAAATACATCAAATCTGCGGTTTCATCTTCTTGTAAATCTTCGAAGGTTCGAAAAATTACAGCATCTTTATTGAAAATGTTGTTGTACTGATATCCGCGTAAATAAAACTGAAAAAGTTCGCAGTATTCGGCAAGCAGGAACGCGTGCCAAGACGTGCCGCTAATGCCTATTTGCCTGCTTTGAAGCTGCAAAAATTCCATGTCTTGCCGTGTGAACGAAAGCGCCTTTTTGTGCATCTGTTCACAAATCAAGGCATCAAACTCGTGTTTTGCCTTTTGTATGCGTGCCCGGCTCATCGAGCGGGTGCTGTTGACGCATATTTTCATGGAGTGCAAGGTGTGTTCACAACGCTCTTCGTCTATACACATTTCGAATTTTTGAGGGTTTTTGGTGATGGCCGTTTCAGGGTAGGCCGCAAAAAAGGCTGTGTGAATCATCAGCATTGGGGCGCCAACGTCCATCAATTTCACTGCCAATTCTCGGCTTTCCCGCAGGGTGCTTTCGTTTTCAAAGGCACCGCCAATGATAAAATTCCCGTTTACAAAGGGCACTTTTGCCTGCTTGCACCGCTTTACAACTTCCAGTATCA
>CAYJIH010000106.1:0-3205 GCA_964370195.1 uncultured Oscillospiraceae bacterium | reverse complement strand
CGGCCATAACGGCAGAAAAACTGCTGTCTATCGATGTGGAAAGTGCGGCCATCAACTGCCGCAGAGCCATGGAGTTTGCCGTAAAATGGATGTACTCGGTGGATAGCGCCCTGCATCGCCCCTATGATAGTAGCCTCTATGGCCTTATGTCCACCGAAGAATTTCGCGACGTTGTGGGCGGTGATTTGTTTTCGCGCATGAAACTCATTCGCATTGTGGGCAACCGCGCGGCGCATCAGTCTCAAAATGTAAAAGCAGAAGAGGTGGCGCTGTGCCTTGAAAATCTTTTTGTCTTCTTGGATTTTGTGGCCTATTGCTATGGCTCTGCGCCCTACACAGAACCGCACTACAACAAAGCCCTCGCCTTGCAAAGCGATGAAACACCGCCAAAACCCACGCCGGAAATCGATTTTGAGACACTGCTTTTAGAAAACGAAACCCTAAAAAAAGCCCTCACCGAACGCCGCGAAACGCAGGCGGTGTCGTATACGCCAAAGCCATTGGAACTCAGCGAATACGAAACACGCAAAATTTACATCGACACGATGCTTAAAGAGGCCGATTGGCAGGAGGGCAAAAATTGGCTGAACGAAGTGCGTGTGGAGGGCATGCCAAACCAAAAACAAGAGGGCTTTGTGGACTATGTGTTCTATGGGGACGATGGCCGCCCACTGGCCTTGCTGGAGGCAAAACGAACCTGTGTGGATGTGTCCAAAGGCCGCCAGCAAGCCAAGCTCTACGCCGATTGCCTTGAAAAACAGTATGGCCGCCGCCCGGTTATCTTTCTCTCAAATGGATTTGACACACGCATAAGTGACGGCCAATATCCCGAGCGTACCGTGGCCGCACTTTATTCCAAACGAGACCTTGAAAAATGGTTCAACCTGCGAAAAATGCGCCAAAGCCTTGCCCACATCCGCGTGAAAGAAGCCATCGCCGGGCGCTACTACCAAGAAAGCGCCATCAAGGCCGTGTGCACCGCCTTTGACGAAAAAAACCGTCGTAAGGCCCTGCTCGTCATGGCCACAGGCAGCGGCAAAACGCGTACGGTGATTGCACTGTGCGAGGTGCTTTTGCAACATGGCTGGGCGAAAAATATCCTCTTTCTTGCCGACAGAACCGCCCTTGTGATACAGGCGAAACGCAATTTTGTCAACCTCTTGCCGGACTTGTCGGTGGCGAATCTCTGCGAAGAAAAAACCACGCCCACGGCACACTGCATTTTTTCCACCTACCAAACCATGATGGGGTGCATCGACGAAACACGTGACGAAGAGGGGAAGTTATTTACACCCGGCCATTTCGACCTTGTCATTTGTGACGAAGCGCATCGCTCTATCTACAACAAATACCGCGATATTTTCAGCTATTTTGACGCGCCGCTTGTAGGCCTTACCGCCACCCCCAAAGACGACATCGACAAAAACACCTATGACCGCTTTGCACTGGATAATGGCAACCCCACTTATGGATACGAACTTTCGCAGGCCGTGAAAGACGGATATCTGGTGGATTTTCTTTCGGTGGAAACCACGCTGAAATTTTTGCAACAGGGCATCGCCTACGACGAGCTTTCCGACGAGGAAAAAGCCGATTACGAAAACACCTTTGAAGACGAAAACGGCGAATTACCAGAAAGAATTGCTTCGTCTGCCCTCAACCGCTGGATATTCAACGAGGACACAATCCAAAAAGCGCTTCATGTGCTTATGAGCGAAGGCCTGCACATTGAATATGGCAAAAAAATCGGCAAAACGATTGTCTTTGCAAAAAACCATGCCCACGCCGAAAAGATTTATGAAGTGTTTTGCAAAACCTATCCCCATCTAAACGGCTACGCCAAGGTTATCGACAACCAGATGAACTACGCCCAAAGTGCCATCGACGAATTTTCCGAGGCCGAGAAATTACCACAAATTGCCATCTCAGTGGATATGCTCGACACGGGAATCGATGTGCCCGAAGTGCTCAATTTGGTGTTTTTCAAAAAGGTGATGAGCAAGGCGAAATTTTGGCAAATGATAGGCCGCGGAACGCGCCTTTGCCCCGGCCTTATCGACGGTGCCGACAAAACAAAGTTTTATATTTTCGATTTTTGCGGCAATTTTGAATTCTTCCGTATGAACAAGGGAAAAGCCACAAAAAATACGCTTTCTTTACAAGGCTCACTCTTCTTTTTGAAAGCGCAAATGGCGTTTAAACTGCAAGCTCTTGAATACCAAACCGAGGCTCTTATCGCCTTTCGTGAAAGCCTTGTAGAAGATCTTGTGCAAAAGATCTCCGAGCTGGATAGAAACCATTTTGCCGTGCGGCAGCATCTTAAATATGTGGAGCTATACCAAGACACGACCACCTACAAGGCTCTTTCTTACGAAGACACCTTACAGATGAGAGAACATCTTGCGCCACTGGTTTTGCCCGAAGAAGATGAGGCCTCTGCGCTACGTTTTGATGCACTTTTGTATTCGTTGGAGCTCGCGCTACTTTCTGCAAGTGTGCACAGCAAGGCAAAAAGTGATTTATACAGGCGGGCAAGGGAACTTTCGGAGCACGCCAATTTGCCACAGGTACAAGAGGCCGCAGAATTATTGGGGCAAATTTTGAACACCGACTATGTGGAAAATGCCTCCGTATTTGAGTTTGAACATATCCGAACCTCATTGCGTCATCTCATTAAATTCATCCCAAAACAGGGGCAAATGTACAGCACAAACTTCACCGACGACCTTTTGAACATCGAGTGGAAAACCTCGGAGCTGGAAAGTGATGACCTGCAAAACTACCGTGCCAGAACCGAGTTTTATATCCGTGAACACGAAGCGGAGCCTGTGATTCAAAAGCTAAAAAGCAACACACCACTTTGCCAAAATGACATGCAAAATTTAGAAGCCATTTTATGGAAAGAGGTGGGAACACGGGAAGATTATGAGGCAAATTGTGGGCAAAAGCCTCTTGGTGAATTTGTGCGCGAGATTGTGGGCCTTAGCATGAACGCGGCAAAAGAAGCCTTTTCGGCCTACTTAAACGATGCCAATTTAAACAGCCGCCAAATCTATTTTGTGAATCAGATTATCGAATATATTGTACACAACGGCCTCATGAAAGACCTTTCTGTGTTGCAAGAACCGCCGTTTACAAACGAGGGAAGCGTTGCCGATGTGTTTGATGATGTGCACATTTGGCAGGGGATACGGCAGGTGATTGA
>CAYJIH010000105.1:0-3235 GCA_964370195.1 uncultured Oscillospiraceae bacterium | reverse complement strand
AAATTGTGCATCTTGACCATAGAAGGCATCGCCTACAGAAGGTTCGTCAATAATTGCATCATTTGAAAAAAATGTGGTTTGGTTGGTATCAACAATAGGGTATCCATCAACAGTGGCTTCATAGCCAACATCTGCCACAAGTGCGGCCTCTATGGCCTCGGCTTCTTCAACGGTGTAAGTGCTTGTTACAGCCTGCGTGCCAGAGGAAGGGGGGCCGCCTTGCCCTTGTGGGCCTCCGCCGGAAGGCTCCTCCCCTTCCGGGTGATTATTTTCAGACATCCCGCTTTCTGGTGCGGTATTTTCTTGGCTTTGTGCCTGCGTGGCGGCCGAAGAAACTTCCGGCTCTGTGCTTTGGCATGCGGCAAGGCTTGCGATTACAGCCAACGTTAATGAAACAGCGACAATTTTTTTCATAAGACCATCCTTTATTTTCGATGTAAAACTTCTTGTGATTTAGAGTATACACAAGAAACCTTAAGTATACTTTAAATTTCAAGTTGAATAGAAACATGTAAAAGAAAATGTGGTTGTAAGTGCAGAGCCATTGTTTGAGGTGAATTTGGCCGAAAGATATATACTACATAATAGGTGATGTTTTTGCAGCAATACAGGCCATGTTTTGGTGGTTTTGCGGTGTTGGCACTTTAGGCCTGTGCCCGCGGCTGGGTAAAGTAGAAAAAAAGATTGAATTTAGGGATTGAATCATATATGATATATTAGAAATAAATTAGGATAAACGTAAAAGAACAGGACGGCAATGGCGATTGACCCATCGTGCGATGTTGTTTTATGCATCTATCTGCTTTAAGAAGAGGAGTATTAAGAATGCGTCAATCCCCCCCATTGGTCGCTTGGGTAAAAAAATGGCTGGAAAAGCCGGTTTATTTTATCTTAAGCAATGTTTTTTATGCGCTTGCCATCCAGTTGTTTTATTTTCCAAACGATATTGCCGCCGGCGGCATGGCCGGCATTGCCACTGTTCTAACACAGTTGATTCCCGTTTCGCTGGGTGTGCTGGTTTTTTTAATGAACATCCCTTTTGCCATTTGGGCAGTGTTTGTGTTTGGTTGGGCGTATTCCCTTAAAACCGTGCTGGCCCTAGCTGTGTATGGTGTTTTCGTAGATGCTCTTTCGTCGCTACCGCCCCTTACAGATAATTTGCTGGTGGCGGCGTTATTTGGTGGCGTTTTGTCTGCACTGGGGGCCGTTTGTATTATAAAAGCCGGCACGTCGGCAGGCGGCACCGATTTAATTGCAAAACTGTTACGAAACTATTTTCCGCATTTATCACTAGGTACTTTTTTTCTTATTATAAACGGCTTAAGTGTTTTGTTTGCCATGGTTGTGTTTGGCAGCATTGAGCTTGGCCTGATTGCCATTATTGCCGTGTACGTCACTTCTTATGTAACCGATAAAATATTAACCGGTGTGGAAAGGGCTTGCCTATGTTATGTAATTACACAAGAGGAGCCCAGCGAAATTTCCGCCAGCATTTCCCAAAAGCTAAACCGCTCGGTTACATTGCAAAAGGGTGTTGGCATGTATCATAAAACCGACCGAAACATCCTAATGGTGGTGGTGAAACCGAGAGAAATCATTTTGCTTAAACGTGTTGCCACAGAGTATGACCCGAATTCTTTCGTTGTAATTGCGCATGCAAGCGAAGTGCTGGGCGGTGGGTTTTCAAACGAATTGCTGTAAGCGAGGTACAGACAGTACCCCGGCGGGGGGCATTATTCTTTAAATAATGGGCGCCACCTTGGGCTGTGTTGTTTCCAAAAAATGGTTGTACATCCAATATTAAAAAGGTTACAAAAAAATTAATTTGGCATTACAATAATGTAACAACTGGAAAATAAGGTTGACTATTCTTTGTGGATACTGCATAATAACATTAACGTTTTTTGTGCGAGTCGACGAAGCATCTGCATGATTTCTGCAGTGCGTGTGTACGGCCAGAACATAAAACGAAAATACGTAAGCAACGAGTTTGCATAAACACAGTTATTACTTGGAGGAAAGAAAAATGAAAAAGATTCTTGCATTATTATCGGCCTTGGCCATGATGTTCGCATTTGCTGCTTGTGGTGGCGAAGAAGCACCTGCTTCTGAAGCTGCTGCACCTGCTTCGGAAGCTGTTGCCTCAGAAGCTGCACCCGCCTCGGAAGCTGCACCTGCTTCGGAAGCTGCTGCCTCGGAAGCTGCACCTGCTTCGGAAGCCATGGAAGGCGAGTACTACAGCCAAGACGTAATGCTGACAAACAGCACCGGTTTTGACATCTATGAACTGTACATGAGCCCTTCTGACGCTGAGAGCTTTGGCGATGACCTGCTTGGCGAAGACATCTTCCCAGCTGGCGAAGTGCTTGAGTTCACCACTGATGTTGAAGGCACTGCCGATGCAACATGGGATATGATGGCTGTTGATAGCGAAGGCAATGCAGTAGAATTCTATGGCATCAACCTTTCTGAGTCCACCGTTGTTGATATCAACATGGGCGAAGATGGTGCTACACCAACTGTTACAATGATGTAATTTTTAAGTTCATACTGTAAAAAGTAAAAACGCTCTTTTGCGCAAGTGGCACTTCGGTGTTACAAATAGCGCAAAAGAGCGTTTTTTTGTGAAAAAGGGTTGTTCTATAACGGTTATATCCATAAATTGTCTAAAGAGCCTTACTTATGTGAGGGAGGAGTGGCGTGAAAAAACCAACCAATAGGAGGTGTGATGATAGAATGAATAGACGATATTATGATAAAATCATAACATTCCCAATGATTTGTTACATATGCACGAAAATGGTATGAAAACTTCTACATGCAAAATATTGACTTTTTCGACATATTTCGCTAAAATTTTTACACTAAAACGGACGGTCGTTTTACGATTGGATGTGGTGGAGATTAAAGCATCCCAATTAAGTACGTTATCAAAAACGTCTCATGTTAGTAGAGCGCAATGAAGGGAAAAGATGATGAAAAAGTTATTGGGCATAGGGCTTGCAGTATGTATGATGGCCCTGATCGTGTCCACCGTGCCGGTGTCTGCCACCGAAATTGATTTGCAGGCGTTGGCCGATGAAATTGCGATTGTACCGGAAAACTCACAGAGTGAAGCGGCACAAAGTGAAGCGGCACAAAGTGAAGCAACACAAAGCGAATTATCAATTAACGAAGCGCCGCAAAGTGAAGCGTCGCAAAACGTGGCGTTGCACGAGGCTTTTGACATTGGGCG
>CAYJIH010000104.1:1710-3312 GCA_964370195.1 uncultured Oscillospiraceae bacterium | reverse complement strand
TTTATCATATTTTTACTAACTTTGCTTTTGGTGCAACTTTTGGGGGCAAGACCATATCCTATGTTCGACCTTTAAGGTTAAAAGTAGGATGTTTTTTGTATAAAAAATTTCAGAGGAAAGCAAAAACACCGCAGTGCGAAAGCTTTCCTCTGTTGACTGATTTTTCTGCTGTCCGCCCAATCTCCGGCACATTCGTCCGGCAAGAGCACGGTTTTTCTACTGTCCGCCAGCCTCTAAAGTATCCACTTAGCAAAATTTCGCAGATTTTAGCTGTCAGCCCAACACCGGTTGATAAATCTATCTCTTTTTATAAGGAATGGCAAACCGCTTCTTAATCGTAGATTAATTTTGGGTTAACGGGACAGCTTTTTCGCTATCGCCTTTAGGTATAAATTCTACTCTCAGCATCATCCCCATACCATCTGCAAGTCTTTTCTACACTGTTAAGGTTGGGTTCGCGTTTCCGTTTTCGAGCTTACTTATATCGGCCTAAGTGATACCGGTCTTTTGAGCTAATTCAACCTGAGTAAGTTTACTCTGTTTTCTTGCTGCAATCATAGCCTTGATAATATTGAACTCCGGCTCAAGCGCTTCGTATTCACGCTTAAATTCAGGGTCTTTTAGTTCTTCTTCTAAAAATCTATTAAAATCATCACACATAATTCTTTCTCCTACCATCCTCACCTAAAAAGGTTTGGAGGATTATCCATTTTACACAGACTCATTTAATGGAACAACAGCAAGTGTTTTACCTTGTGCGGCCAACACTTTTAAAATAGTATCCAGTTGGGGAGAGGTTTCACCTTTTTCCATTCTTGCTATAATCGGCTGCTTTACACCACTTATTTTTTCAACATCTCTCTGTGTTAACCCCTTGTTTTTCCTTAATTTAATAAGCTCGCTAATTATCTGAACTCTTAAATCGCTTGCTGCAATTTCCCCCGGTGAAAAAATATCTTTTCTCATATCGTTCCAATTATTTCCTATTGACGAATTATTCATTGCAACTACTCCTCTCTATAAAATCTTTCAAATTGCTTTCGGCCTTTGATATTTCTCTCTTAGGTGTCGTTTGCGTCTTTTTAATAAAGTGATGTAGTAAAACAAAACTACCATCCTTCTAGCTTGCAAAGAACAAACGATTATTTAAAGGTCCTAAGTTCCCAAATATCACCTTTAATATATTTTACCAAAGGTGTCTCTATATGCGTTTGGTTAATAGCTAAAAGCTGTATGTAGTCGTTTATTTTATTCAGTTTGATGCGACTATCTGTATCATTCTTTTACTTTATTTTGAGAATACAATCAAGGATAGGCTCATTTCCATTTTTGTCTTTGTAAAACACAATGCTATGCAATTTGTTACCCTCCTTATATGTGTATTATACTTTAAAGTTATCAAAACATCAATACTTAAAAGTTATCAAAAATAAGTGGAAATAAAAAAGGACCGGCGAACCGTTCCTAATTTCTATTTGCTTGCTATTCTGAACGATTCGCCGCCCGCTTGCCCACCATTTGTGCCATCGCCCAGAGTTAATGGTGGGCTTGTTTCTGTTGGTGTTGTTGGTGCTGGAGCCGGAGCCGGTGTTGGTGCAGGAG
>CAYJIH010000104.1:0-1610 GCA_964370195.1 uncultured Oscillospiraceae bacterium | reverse complement strand
CTTGTTTCTGTTGGTGTTGTTGGTGCTGGAGCCGGAGCCGGTGTTGGTGCAGGAGTGGCTGAACCGCCACCACCTGTGCTACCGCCTGATGCAGTACCACCACCTGAAGTGTTATATGATGGTGCTACATACTGATTTACTGTTATCGTGTAAACGATTTCGTTGCCGAATTCATCAGTTACAGTAATGTTTGCTGTACCAACAGATTTACCTGTGATAGTGCCAGTTTCTGATACAGTTGCTACGCTTTCGTAAAATGTATAAATTCTCTTTTGGCGCATAAAAGACGAGGCGCAAAAACTGGATAAAAAGGTAAAAAACCAGAGCTTTGCAGGGGGCGACAAATAATTGCTGGTTTTGCGCTGGAGGAAAACCCGGCAAAGAATTATATGACACCATGCGTGAACTTTCGGCAATTGGCAACCGTATCAATTAGCTTGTAGCCAAAGCCAACGCGCTGAACTTTATAGGTGCCACACTTATCACCGGTGAAGCAAAAAAGTGGGTACAGTTTCAATCGGCGACGCAGGAAAAATATTTGTTGTCGAAAAAAATCAGGTGGCAGAAGTGTTTTGCATTGCCACCATCCGGCATTTTCCGGCCGATAGCCACTAAAAGAAACCGTTTTTTTGAATCGCATCACGTATCATCTATTCAGTTTTTTCATAGATGCTTTTATTGCAAAATTGTGAATGGATGTATTACAATAAGTAAAAGACAACTGCATTGCAGTTGTCTAATAGAAATTGTTAAGCATATAAAATTATATAGGGGTGTTGAAAAATGAATTCGATTTTCACAAGAAGAAGCGTGCGGCAATTTACAGAAAAAGAAGTGGAAAAAGAAAAGATAGAGAAAATACTGCGTGCCGCCATGCAAGCGCCCTCTGCCGGCAACGGGCAACCGTGGGAGTTTTTGGTTGTTAAAGGCAAAGAGAACTTAGAGGCACTTTCAAAATTCAACCCCTATGCCGGATGCTTACAAAATGCAAATGTTGCCATCATCGTGCTTGGAAACGCCGATAACATGAAATATCCCGAACACTGGGAACAAGATTTAGGGGCTGCCACGCAAAATATTCAGCTACAAGCGGTTGAGCTTGGCCTTGGTTCGGTATGGCTTGGCACGGCACCCGACAAGGGACGAATGGATTTTGTAAGAACCTTGTATGATTTAAGCGAGCGCTCTCTGCCGTATAGTGTTATTGCTTTGGGGTACCCAAAAGCAGAGAACGCAAACCACTTTACGGATAGATACGACGAAAGCCGTGTGAGATATATCTGATTTGTTCTTTTTAAACGGTTCAAAAATTCCGAATCGTTGCCTCTTCGGTGGCGTTGTTACGATTATTGTTATTATCGGGGCAGCGATAAAAGTGGGATATTCTGCTGTAGATGAGCGCAAAATCAAATTTTAAATAGTTATCCCCTTTGCGTCACCAAATTGCATTTTGGTGACGCTTTTTGCCTTTAAATCTCCTTCTCGCCACCCTCAAACACAAAAACACCCTTATAGTTTACACCACAAGCCTGCGCTATGGCTTGCAATTCTTTTTCGGAAAAATTGTCGCGGCGAAGCTTGCCCGATAAATTCGAGGGCGTTGTGCCAAG
>CAYJIH010000103.1:0-3399 GCA_964370195.1 uncultured Oscillospiraceae bacterium | reverse complement strand
GCAACAAAAATCTCAACCGCCTTTTAGTGTTTCAGCACCTGTCTCTTTTTGACGATTTTGATTTATTCGATTTGGAAGAAATGCTTTTCCCACAAGATTTTAGGGAATTCAATCGAATGAAGGGGTATGCAGCACCGGCACCGGTGCAAAGGCCCAGACAACCAAGTTTACTCGTTCGTTTTCTATGTGCCATCGGGCTGAGTTCTGTTTTAAACGCATTTTTGGAAAATGGAAATGATGATTCCACACAATAGTTTTCTATGAAGAACAAGAATTATTTCTTGTGGCAACCTCTAATAACCGAGGTTTTGCCATTCCACATTGCGTTAATGACTGTTTTCTGAAAAATCCACGGCAAAATATTTGGAAAACGCAATATAAACCCAAAATATCAGCCATTATCTTATTTTGGGGGAAAAATCCCCCCAAAAGGGCAGACTTACCCCTTTGCAAACTCACCTCGCTTTAAAATTTCGTACCGACAAATATTGTAAACCAGATTTGTCAACCCTATATTGAATGTCGCACGTTCTATTCCAATAGAGCGTACTGTGATTCCGTGCATAGAGCCTGTCATAAATCCAAAAACATGCTCTACTCGTGCCCTGATTTTGGATTTATGGCGATTGTTTTCCTTTTGCTCTGGGGTTAAGGGATGGTTGCGATAGCCTTTTTCATTGACTTTTGTTTGCACTGATTTTGGAAGATTGGCCAGCAATTCCTTCCCTGCATAGGCACTATCTGCATATAAAACATGATCTTCTTCTGTGATTAACTCTGCAAGTGCCTGACTGTCATGAACATTGGCACCGGTGACGGTATAGCCCGTGATAATCTTACTGTCGGCATCCACTTTTACGTGGTCTTTGTAACCGTAATGCCGCTCGTTATTTTTCTTTGTCCAACGGGCATCCGTATCTTTTTGGCGTAATTTGTGTGCATTTTCGGGCTTTTCCCATTCCTCCGGTATCTTGCCTTCTTTGATGGTTGCGTTCTCTTCACGACGGTTTCGCTGACGCGGTGCATCCACGAAGGTTGCATCCACAATTGTACCCTCCCGGGTGATAATATTGGCCTCTAACAGCGATTTGTTGAAATTGTGGAATAATTTATCCATGACATCCGCCTTCATCAACGTGTCACGAAACAGCCATATGGTTTTGGCATCGGGTACACTGTCTCCCAGCCCCAAGCCCAAGAATCGCATGAAACTCATACGATCATTGATTTGAAACTCCATTTGGTCATCACTTAGGTTGTACAATCGTTGTAAAATCAAAATTTTTAGCATTACAATTAGATCATAGGGTGGACGACCTCCATGCCCTTTCCGTTCTTTTTCTGTCGCTTTTTTCAAAATTGGGCGAAACTGCTCCCAGTTGATGACTGCGTTCAAGCGAACCAAAGAATCACCTAGTTTACTCAGCTTTTCCAACCTGTTTTCTTCGCTAAAAAATCCGATTTGAATGACTTTTCCCCTTTTTTATTTTCTATGTCCATTATACAACCTTTTTTGACATCTTTGTGGGGGTTTTTAGAGATTTCCTATATTTTTTCCGAATGTCAGCGAATTGCTCTGCAAAATCCGACAAAAACTGTAATTTTTGCCAAAGTAAATACCCACGAGACAAACTAGGTTTTCTTCGTGGGTATTTGTTGAATACTGTTTTTGTAAAAGTCAAAGGCACAAGTCTAAATTGCGCCGGTTTGTGGGCTCAGCGCCGTGGTGGCAGCTGCTGTGCCTCCCGTTGTGGTGCTACTCGAACTGCTTGAACTGCTTGAACTTGGTGCACTTGAGCTAGAGCTGGGTGTTGGTGTCGGTGCTTTGTTTAAATAAACGGCAAATGGCGAAAGAGCGCGTGTTTTTACAATAAGGTATCCGTCATGTACCGTCAGAACCGAGCCATTGCTGTTGGGAGTGGTAGAGATGACCTCTGCAGCCTCAGTCCCTCTTTCGCTTGAAGTCAATTCTGTGAAGGCAAACCAGTGAATAAGTGTCACGGTATCATCCTTTTTCAGATCCGGCATGTTGATGCGCACTTCCAAGAGTTCACCGTCCGGGGAAGAATATGGAGTGCCATCTGCGCCAAGCAAAGAAAGCTCCAGCATGCCAACAAGGGATCCCGGAAACGTCGTGTTTGGATTGTCTTTCAAATAGGTATCCAATGTCTGTAGCATGGCGAATTTAAAGGATTCAGAATAGAGAGTGGAATCGCCGGTGTTTGCAATACTCGCGCTAAAGCTTGTGCCTGCCGGAACGGTGGAAACAAGGCTGGCAATGTCGCCGCCGCTCCCGTTGCCAAACGTGGCCGGATTTTGTGGCGGGTTAAAAAAGGAGGCATTCACAGAATACTCAAGGGTTGTTTGTACAAAACCAACATAATCCGACTGCGGCGTGAAGACGATCTCATAAGTTGTGTCGCCGGTGGGAAGTGTTGTTAAAGGAAGTGATATCTCATTGGGTGCCGAAGTACTGTCTACCGTTGAAGAGCTCGAAATCGCGGTGGTGCTTCCTTTTTCTCTTAACACAAGCGTACCGTTTGGAAACACTGTGTTTTCAGGAACGCGCACAGAAAAACCGGTTTCGGTGGGAGATATCGGTTGCAAGCTCGCCGTCATCTCCACCGAAGGAGCTTGCTCTATGACGTGGGTGTAGGTGTAGGTGTCGGTGCTACCGTCCGGGGTGAGCTTAAACCCATACGATACAGGAAAGCTATCGGATGCTGCGAAAATGGTCACCAAAATCGATTGGGAGGGGAACGAGCCACCCACCGGCTCAATACGATCAGTATTCTTTAGATTTAGTGTTTCAGAAGTCCCGCCTCTATCGATAACTAACGAATCGTTCGAATTAAACTGAACACCGTCCGGCATAGTGAGTTCAAATTTATAAGTGGAAGCAAGGCCTATGGCACCAATATTCTTTGTTAATCCCGCACCTAAAAACTTGCCGGTCATCTGAAAATTTGCCACAGGTGCAACGCCCATGAGGCTTGCCAGCTCAGAGCTGTATTCAATCATTGGGCTGGGGCGTGTGCCCGGTGCGTTTGCGTCAAAGCCTGCCTGCGTATCCTGCGCAAGCACCGTCACTGAAAAACTCAAGGTCAATGCCAATGCCAAAATCAGCGCTAAAAAACCACTTCTTTTTTTCTGGTTCACAATAAAAACCTCCCAATACTCCTGCTTATTTTTTTGCCTATATAGTATTATATATGGAAACAGCTTGTGTTTGCAAGATTTTGTTACCCTTTAAATGCCCAAATTGCAAAACACAGGGCTGAGGAAACTTTTTCTATCGCAAAAAGTTTTCTCTTTGAACGCCGCAGCGTTCAAATTCACCTTCAAAAATACTCCTGAACGATGAAGGGCAAGACCTTGAGGCGCCGCCTCAAACTCCGC
>CAYJIH010000102.1:0-3445 GCA_964370195.1 uncultured Oscillospiraceae bacterium | reverse complement strand
TCCATTTAATAAGCAGTTGCTATCAGGATTACACCACCCCTGACTCTCTGTAAGTACTTTTCTTATTTTTATCTCCGCTTCAACGGTTTATTATATTAAATTTTATTTATTATAACACACTCTTATTAAATTGTAAAATGGTTTTTGTTAGCATGTGAAAAAGAAATGAAGCAGCACAATACAATGCCAATGCCATGCGGTAAAATTGCATATTTGCCTATGAAAAGGCAATTGCGCCAAACAATGTGGCAATTCACTTTAGGTGGAAATTTGATTACCGTATAGGTGTATGATATAATGAATTTAGCATATTCAGATGTTGTTTTTAGTAGATGTACAAAAATGTGGGATTTAGATTGCACGAATGACATCGTTTTTTATGGGTGTGAGGAAGCTGCTGTTGTTGTGGTTGTTTGTGCTGGGCGATGTGTTTATCCTATTGTTTATCGCCCGCATCTGTTTGTTAGAAATCATTGTAAAAGTAAATGAACTGGGACGAGGTGAGCTCGTCTTTTTTTACTGTAACGATGTGCTTTATAAATTATATAGGTGAATATGAGAAAAAGGTGCTAAAACTAAGCGATTGAACGTTTTTATAAAAGGTTTTGTAACAAATGTGTTTGTGGGAATAGGATCGGTTTTTATTATTATTATTATTATTGGTGGGGTTTCATGCTTTTTAATTCATTGGATTTTTTGATATTTTTGCCAATTGTGGTAGGGGTGTACTATATCATCCCTAAAAAATACAGCAATTTTTGGTTGCTTGTGGCATCGTATTATTTTTATATGAGCTGGAATGCCATATATGCATTGTTAATTTTGTTTTCAACATTTACAACATGGCTGTGTGCCGGAGTGATGACAAAAAATGAACAGAATGCAATAGCAAAGAAATCTGCGCTGACAGTAAATATATTGTTGAATGTGGGGATATTATTTACTTTTAAGTACTATGGTATGTTCACGACGGCAATTACAAATGCGTTTTCGAGTGTAGGAATGGAAGTCGTTTTTCCGGCGTTAACCTTGCTTTTGCCTGTGGGAATTAGCTTTTATACCTTTCAAGCATTGGGGTACAGTATAGATGTTTACAGAAACACGGTGAAGCATGAAAAAAACTTTTTAGATTATGCACTTTTTGTAAGCTTTTTTCCGCAGCTGGTTGCAGGGCCCATAGAGCGAAGTGCGAATTTTTTGCCACAAATCAAAAAATACAGGTTTTTTGATTATGAAAATTTTAAAATAGGCGGAAGATTGATGCTTTTAGGCTATTTTAAAAAAGTTGCCGTGGCGGATAATTTAGCAATTTTAGTAGATAAATATTACGCTAATTCCGAAATTTGGCCGGCGCCTTTAGCGGTTTTAACTTTGGTTGCCTTTTCGGCACAGGTGTATTTTGATTTTGCAGCCTATTCGGATATTGCAAGAGGTTGTGCGAAAATTTTAGGCATAGATTTAATGAAAAATTTCAATCATCCATATTGTTCAACAAGTTTCTCAATGTTCTGGACGCGGTGGCACATAAGCCTTTCGTCTTGGCTGCAAGATTATATTTTCACACCACTCGTTTGGAGCAGGTGGACGTCGAAGATTGGTTTGCTTTCTAAAATAACAAAAGACAAACCACCCATATATTCAAGTTTGCTTATTGTGTTTTTAATAAGTGGCCTTTGGCATGGGGCTGCCTGGACATTTGTGGTTTGGGGGGCATTGCAAGGCATTTTTAGAATTGGTGAAACAATTCTAAAGAAAAAATTTAAAAGTTCAAAAGATAAAAAAGAGAAAACACCCAAATTTGTTAAACAACTGATTGTGTTTTCCCTTTGGACATTGAGCCTTATCTTTTTTAGAAGCCCAACAATAATGGGGGCGGTTACTGTTTTTGAAGGCTTAGCCGTAGGGTGGGGAAGCCTTTTCAACATAGGGCTTATAACAGAACAAATACTTGAACTTTTTGGCAGTGTGAATGCACTAATCGGGATTGTAGTAAGTGTTACGGCAATCTGTATAATAGAATGTATCGAGGTTAAAACCAATAAAGATTTTCACGAATTATTCAGTAATAAATCATTTGCTTACAGGTGGGCGGTTTATTATGTACTTTTGTTTTTGATTGTTGCGTTTGGTGCATTTGAACAATCATCATTTATCTATTTTCAATTTTAGAAAGGGCTGTGTATGCGCGAAAAATTTAGTGCAAAAGGTGTGAAACATCTTTTTCTATCGCTGTTTATGCTTTTGTTGTTTATGCTTATTGTTATTACGGTGAATGTAATGGTTGACCCCTCTAATATTTTGCGGGATGATGTGGCGCAAGAGGCGGCGCAAATAATGGCACAAGGAAGCAATGCGGAAAATGTTAAAAATTTAAAAGATAGAAACTTGTTAAGTTATTATGCAGGCATTCGGCAAGAACCCATTGATATTTTGGCTCTTGGCTCTTCAAGAATTATGCAGCTTTCGCAGGAAATGGTTTCAGACACTGAAAATTATTTCTGCGCCGGGGTTACCGGGAGCGATTTGAGAGATTGCATTGATACGTATTTTTTATTTGCCAACGAAGTGAATACACCCGAAAAAGTTATTATTGTTGCTGAAAGCTGGTTTTTATCCGATGGGAACTTAGACCCAAGAGCGAACACCGAATACTATACAGAATTTTGTCAAAGTATCAATTCGGTTCCGTTGGGTGAGGAAAACCCTTATGAAGAATATTTGGAATTTGCCTCTTTTTCGTACTTTCAAGGGAGCTTAGACAGTGTGTTTTCTGGATCGAATCGGCTTGAAATAACACCCACTTCACTAGAGGAAGGTGTAAACGAAATAAGGCGTGCAGACGGCTCTTACAGTTACAGCGAAGAGTATAGGAATGGTGGGGCACTGCAATCCAATAATTTAGCGATGGAAAGAACAATATATGGCTCAATGTCAAGCTTGTACACAGGCATAAACGGCGATTTGCAATTTCAATTCGAAAGCTTTGTTGATACAATGATGCAAAACGGTGTTGAAGTTGAAATTTTGCTTGTGCCTTTTCACCCACTTTATTTTGATTATATGCAAACACAGGAAGAATATGAGGGGATTGTTGCAACACAAGAATATTTCGAGCAATTTGCACACGACAGAGATATAGAAATTATTGGAAGTTATAACCCGTATACCTTGGGTTTTGATGCAAACGATTTTTACGACGCTGTGCATATTACTGATTTTGCTATGCAAGAATTATATTCAAATAGAGTGTAAAGCGAATAAATGGTAAAGGCCATTATAAAACTGAACATATTTAAAATGGATAATATGCCACACATAAAACTTTGTAGATTTGCGTAAAGAGGCATTGAGCAGCTTTAGAGGGAATCTTTTTAAAAACAATATAGTTTCATAGCCGGTGCCATACTGCCAAAAGCATGGTAGACGCATTGGCTATTTTAGTTGT
>CAYJIH010000101.1:0-3485 GCA_964370195.1 uncultured Oscillospiraceae bacterium | reverse complement strand
TGAATCATTCAAGTATTCTCTTTTTATGCTTGCGCGCACATGAACTGCTGGCGCTTCACCTACAAGCTCTATATCCGAATATTTTAGCGCCATCACTTCCCCAATTCGCATCCCGGTATAAAGCGCCAAAATAATGGGTGCTCCATCCCTGTCTTCTTGTGCTGCCAAGATTAAGGCTGTAAATTCTCTCTCAGACAGCATTCGCATTTCTGGCTTTACCTGTTTTGGAACGCGTGTTAATGGTGCAACATTTTTACTCACTAACCCATTTATTTCGGCTTGCTTCAAAGCAGCATTTAGCATGTTTCGCATATTTACAATTGTTTTAGATGATATCCCGCCAGGTTTGTTGTCTAACCGCCCACCCTCCTGTTTATAGTTGATATACCTTTGCAAACGTTCTGGTGTCAGTTTCTGCAATTTTAAATCGCCAAAATATGGCTCAAAATGCCGGTTAATATACGTTTCATAATTGCAATAGGTCGAAGAACGGATATTATTTTGACAGTAGGTAGAAAGCCATTCTCGTAACCACACAATCAGTGTGAGTTCATTTTTTTCTATGTAACAGTTGTTTGCAAGAGCCGTTAAAATTTCATTCATCTTATCATTGCATTCTTTAAAAGAGTTTGCATACACGCTTTTTCGAATGCGTTTTCCGCTGCTGTCATAGCCAACCGTATATCTGCCCTCCCACTTCCCATTCGCTCTTTGCCGCACTTCTCCAGCGCCATTCGGCTTTTTCTTTTTCGGCATAGGTGCCCTCCTAACATTCGCTATATAATGTTGCGTATCATTTTAAACTTTCCTATTTTCGTTTTTCTCTCATTATTTGATTTTTTACTTATTTCATGGTATTTTATATCATTTATTGCATATAATATATCAAATATGTGTTATATTGTCAAGCCACCTATATCACATGTTTGGTCTTTTGTATTTATTGTCTTGTATAAAAAACGTCTTATTTGGTATAATAATTTACAAAGGAGGTTGCTATGGCGATACATTGTAAACTTTCTGCTGTTTTAGGTGAAAAAAGAATCAAGCAAGCAGAAGTGGCACGCATGACCGGAATTTCCAAAACCACCATCAACGCCCTGTACAACGATAGAGTGCAAAAAGTGGATTATTCTATTTTAAATAAGCTCTGTGCTTGCCTTGCGTGCAACTTAAATGATTTGCTTGAATATACACCGGATTCACATGATTAGAATCTAATTGGGCAAGGGGTTCAAGATTGTGTTTGAACTTCTTGGTCCCCTTGGTTTTCTAAAATATTTATCTCGTTCGGTAAACAAGAAAACCACTGATCCCCAATTTTTTTAGAGCTGATCCCCAGTTGTTTTTTCGCCCTTTTGTAAGTGCTGTGGGAAATATTGTTTGCCTGTGCCATTTCCCACAGGCTCTGGCTTTTAACAATCCCCTCTCTACACTGTTTAAGCAAAAATCTTTTAGCCTCATCTAAGGCTCCCTCTTCGGAGGATGAGCCTTCTAGCAAACACTCTGTACTGATGTTACAAAAGCTATGAAATTGAAGGCCGTTTTCCTTTAGTGTGAAGGCTATCGTTTTACCCTCAGCCGCTAGGGAGGATTTAACGGGTGCCATGCAGCGCATCGTTGCATCCTCTGGATGCTTTGCAAAAAGCAAGACACTTCGTGCTGCCGCCACAATATCAACACTCCCAAGCGAGCGGTAAAGGCTTTTCGTCTTCCCCTTTGTCATATGGCCTACTAAAATAATGGCACAACCTGTTCGGCTTGCTATGGCGCCAAGGCGCCTTAAAATTGGCCGCACTTCGTTTGCTCGATGCATATCAACACGCTGACCTAAAAAAGCTTGAATCGGGTCAAAAACAAAAAGTTTAGCCTCCGCCTTTAGGATGGCTTTTTCGACACGCTCATCGTCTAAAGTTAATTCCTTTTCCGCATACTCTAAAAATTGAATTTTGCTACAATCTGCCCCGTACTGCATAAGACGGGGTTTTATCGTGTCATCCAGGCCATCCTCAGCCGTTTGGAAGATGACAGTGACTGGATTTTGCAAAAGCCTATTTTCAGGAAAAGATTCCCCGCGGCTAAGCATGGCCGCAAGAAGCAGCACCAGTGTTGTTTTGCCACAGCCCGGATCGCCCTGCAATATGGTTATTTTTCCCAGCGGGATGTAGGGGTGCCATAGCCACGAAACATCCACCGGCTGCACCTCAGAGAAAGGACGCAAAGTATAGCCCTCCAAAAGTTGCTGTGATGCCCCCTCATCAAACACGGTAAGGCCCCGCTTCTTTTTACCCAACATAGTCAACCTCGCTTTGGCTGTTAACCCAACTTACAAATTTGTCTTTGGGTACAATATAGCGGTTGCCAATTTTAATTTTTGGAAACCCTCTGGTTTTAAGCAAACTGTAGGCTCCTGCACGTGATATACCAAGCGCCAAGGCCACATCCTTGGCATTGAGTGAAAGCGGCAATTCGTCGAAGCTTTTGAAATTTGATTTCATATACCCTCCTATTGTTTCGCTGTGTAATTTCGTCCTTCGAAAAGGGTGTTTTTTTAACCCCCTCATATTACAAAGGAAAGTTATCGAACATTTGCGCACTTAAAACGCATAAATTTTTTATTTTTCAGCAATTCGCCCTATAGACACCTGCCAACGTCCCCTATTTTGTTGCAAAAAACAAGTTTTTCTAAGCATCTTTTGATAAATGGAAGACTTTGTTAACATTACACAAAACGAGTGCATTGTATTGACAACGCACTCGTTTGTTTGTACAATTAAAACATACAAGACAAGCCACAAAAGAAAGGAAGATTTGTAATGGCAACCAGCAATGTAACCATCCGCATGGACGCAGAACTTAAAAAGCAGGCGGAGGAACTGTTTTCGGATTTGGGTATGAACTTAACCACAGCCTTCACTATTTTTGCAAAGCAAGCTGTGCGCGAACAGCAACTTCCCTTTGTGGTAACAAAGCACCCAAACGCGACCACCATCAAAGCCATTGAAGAGGCAAGAAACGGCATCGGCCTCAGCCGAGCTTTTCACTCTGTCAGTGACTTGATGGAGGATTTAAATGCTGACGATTAAATATCAAAATGCCTTCAAAAAAGATTTTAAACTTGCCAAAAAACGCGGGTGTAACATACAAAAACTAGAGCATGTCATCGAATGCCTTGCAAAAGAGGAAGCCCTTCCTGCTTCCTACAAAGACCATGCTCTTGTTGGCAACTTTTCCGGATGCCGAGAGTGCCACATTGCACCTGACTGGCTGTTGATTTATGAAGTGAATAACGCCGAGCTCACCTTGTACCTGATGCGCTGCGGGAGCCACAGTGATTTGTTTTAAATGAAACACAGACAAAGCACTTATAAGATCTTGTGCTATCGAGGGGCGTCCTCGTAAACAAAATATGCACCTAAAATTTTCTATTTCTTTTGAAATAACACGCACTCTTACAAATATCTGCAAACAAAAAGAGCCTTTTG
>CAYJIH010000100.1:0-3631 GCA_964370195.1 uncultured Oscillospiraceae bacterium | reverse complement strand
CGGATGCAACGCATGAGAACGCCGATACAACGCCTGAGAGCACCGACACAACACAAAACAATACAGAAAAAAAGTGCTCGGTTTTTATAACGGCACTGAAGATTGTTGGCAAGAGCTTATTGCTGCTACCTATTTTGGCTGCCGTTGCATACTTAAATTATACGGTGGATGTTAGTGGCATTTTCCACGTGGGCCAGTTTGAGCAAGACATGGCCGCGGCTCTTTTAAGTGGGCAGGCGTTAGACAATTATGACCAAATGAACGAGCGCGGTGTGATTGAAGAAGTGAGCGTGAGCATTGAGCAACCATTCAACACCATTTCGCTTGGCTCCTCTCGTGTGCTGTTGTTAAGCGAAGAATATGCCGGCAGTGACGATTATTTTAACACGGGTGTTTCCGGTGCCGATTTTGCCGATTATATTGGGTTGTATTATCGTTATGAGTTGGCAGGGCAAATTCCGGATACGGTTATTTTGCAGTTAGAGCCGTTTATTTTAAATGCAAATATGTACGATCATCAAGAGCGTAGCGATAAAAACTTGTATCATCGTTTTTTGAATGAGGAACTTGGCCTTTCTGTGGCGTATGAGCCGGAAGAAGAGGCAGCGTTCCCCTATGAAGCAATTCTTAGCCCCACGTATTTGCAAGGGAACCTTACCGCCTACGCAAACGGCACACAAGCGTATGAGCCGCCCTCGGTTGTAAATGGCGATTTGTACGAGCATCATACAAACATCAAATTAAGCGATGGCAGTGTGTTGTATAATGTGGATTTTCGAACATCAAGTGAAGAAGAAGTGACACAGCGCGCACAAAATGATGCCGTTACATTTTTTGGCATGGATGGATTTGAGGAAATAGATGAAGAACTGCGCAGTACATTCGAGCTGTTTGTAGAGCACTTACAACAGCAAGGCGTGGATGTGATTTTTTTGCTATCCCCCTATCATCCCATTGTGTACAACAACGCTTTAGAAAACCCGGATTTGTATCCAGGATTTTTTGAAACAGAGCCTTATTTTACACAGTTTGCGTTAGAGCATAACATACCGATGTATGGGTCGTACAATCCGTTTGTAACCAACACACCGGAAAGCGGTTACTATGATGGCCTTCATATGAAGGGAGAACATTGGGAAGAGATTTTTCCCGGTGCGGAAAATGTGCAAAGTTTGCCGGCAGACGAGGCATACAGCCCGTGGATTTTAGGCCGTGTGCGTGTGGAAGAGGACGTTGCAACACGCCTTGTGCGCGAACGATATGAAGTGCCGCAAAGCGAAAACCTTTTGCGCATTGAAGATGAAACCATTGAGGGTGAATTGGCGTATGTGTTTAGTCGTTTTGGCGTTTTGGGGGATGGCGGCGGTGAACCCATTGAGCTGGCACGCTACGCCGTTACCCAAGCGGAAGGCATTATATATCGCTACGACACAGAGCAATCCATTTGGGTTGTGGACCGCCGCGGTTTGATGGACTGAGCCTACTGTATAGGGCGTGTTTTGTGTGGAATAACATGAAAAGATGCCTGCTGAGAGTGTTTTACACTTTCGGCAGGCATTTTTTGTATTATTAGGCAAGGGGTTCTTTTTTTGTACGTTGGCGCCACCGTGAAATTAAAAAGCCGGTGCCAAGCGTGCCGTATAAAATCATCAAAGGGTGCACGGTGGCAAGGTACATAACGTAAATGCCAATTTGAAAGCTGGACACAGATGTGAATGCAATCATGGCCGCGCGCAGCAAAAGTAAGAAAAGTAGCCCAAGCATCAAAAGCCATACCAGCCGTTTTGGGTCGTATTCTTCTTTTGGTTCGCCTTTTTTAAACGTTTCTTTTCCTGTTATTATTTGCCACACACATGTGGCCAAAAGGGAAAGCGGTATGGCAAGGCGATATATCCATACAATGGCTTCCAGAACAAAAAAACAGAGGCGCTGATAAAATGAATAGTATGGCAATTGCGAGTTTTCTTGATAGGCTGTTAGTGCGTCTTCGTGCAAAAATTCTTCCATGGGGGCCAGCTGGGTATCATAAACACCAATGCTAACCAAAGAATACGGTTCACAATCTTGGAATGTGGCGCAGAAAAGTAAATTTTTAACCCATTCGGCGGCCACAGAGGGTACATAGCGCATGTCAATGGGCGGTGTGACACTGCTGCGTGCGGAGCGAGACGACACAGCACCTGAATCGCACAGGGCGTTGATCTCGGCGGCAAGTTGTGTAAAATAGGCCTTTGATGCTTCGGGGCTATCGTAGAATCCGTTTGCTGCGGCTGCTTCGCGCAGGGCCCAGTAAAATCCGCCCGAGCGGTGGTCTCCATATCGATCGCGAATGCCGGGGTCTTCAAGGTACCCTTCCAAAAGCGCAAAACTGGGGCTTAAGTCATACAATTCGTTGCGAACTTCTATAGGCACAGCATATTCAGGATGCCAATGTTCAGGCCCTACCCGTGTTAAGGCGCCATAGGCATCTGCAAATTCGTGCGAGGTGAAATCGCTAACAATAAACCGCCCATAGTAAAGATAGTTCATTCCGCTCCAAGCAGCAAGCCCGGCTGCCAGCAAAACGCCGGGCAACAAAAGGCATACATAGTGCAAAGGTTTGTGCGGTTGTTTGCTACGAAAAATGAATATGGCCATAACCAAAAGGCCCACTGCCAAGAAAGGCACAAGCCAAATTCCGTCCTCGCGCGTGAGCCAAGCCATGGACAAAAAAGCCCCACACAACACAAGCCAGCATACAACACGCCGCAAAGGTTCTTTATAGCGAAGGGCGGCCCCTATTAAGCCGGCCAGGCACAAAAGGCATAAAGCGGGGAAAATATTGTCTCGGTATACGCGTGTGATATAACCAAATGGCTCGGGGTTTGCAAACCCTGCGGGATTAAATAAAAGCGCCAAAAATAACCCAAGCTGAAGCACATGGCGACGCACAAGGGGGGCCAATGCCCAAACCATAACAGCACAGGCGGCCGTCCATAAAAGCTGCCCGCCCAGTAGATAAGGAATGTTGAAAACGTGTAAAATAGCAAGCCATAAAGCAAAGAAACTGTGTTTTGCCAGTGTAAGAAAATTGTATGCGCCCAGCCATTCCCCTTGTGTGATGGACACAGCCATGTTGTACATAAGCATGTCGTCCATGCCACTTGCATCCGGATAGAGGAATACGTTTTGGGCATTGCCCAAAATAAGGCGGAGGCACACAAAAACAGCGCCTATAACAAATAGGTGCCAAAGGCGGATGTCTTTTTGAAATAGTTTATTGAATTTTTGTTTCATTGTGTGTTATGTATGCCCTTCCTCGATCCACTGCTTTTCTGTAATGTACATTGTTTTATTTGAATACAGTATACCATAAAACATAGGGGGCGGAAAACAAAAACGAGTGGTTTTTTAATAAAAGATGAATATTGAATAGACGGTGTTTTGGCTTCTTTCGCTGCAGTAGCTCATAGAGAGAACATCATTGTTGAATTCTTATGAAATAGAAGTTGACTTTTCTCTACCAGATGTGATAAAATAGAGTTCGCAATTACATTGCAAGTTATGCGGAGGTGCTGGAATCGGCAGACAGGCACGTTTGAGGGGCGTGTGTCTTATGGCGTGTGGGTTCAAGTCCCATCCTCCGCACCAG
>CAYJIH010000099.1:0-3642 GCA_964370195.1 uncultured Oscillospiraceae bacterium | reverse complement strand
TTTGTGCAACAGCGTCTGAAATGCCGGCACCAAACACATTGCCCAAAGAATACAAGGAACTGCTTACCGATGTGTTCAATGCCTCTTCAAAACCACCGCCTGTCGAACGTGAAGCCCCCCCACCGTCCCAGCCGGTGGGCCATTGGAAAATCAGTTTTTCATATCCGATACTGCCGCCACTCACTTTAACATCGGTGCTGCCGCCAATGCTGCCAACGTATGCGGTTGAACCATCATCACCGCCTATGCCATGCGGCACCCCTCCAGAGCGCGGCATATAAGAGCCACCATACACATTGCCCGCATGCACAGCACTTGGGAGGGGGATCCCTGCGGCATTCCAGTCACTCCATCCATCCCAACCCAGTGAGATTGTTCGCTCGCCACTGCCAACAGAACCGCCACTGATGGTTACGCTGGTGCTGCCCCGGATAATGTCGCCATAGCCGCCACCAAACACGTTGCCCACCAAAAGGCTTCCGTCTCCTCTTTCCCCACTTCCAAGGAAATACGTTTGCGTCTCGTCCCCATCTACACGGCCAATGGTTCCGCCTAAAATCACAACTTCTGTGTTTCCATTCACCGTATTACCGGTGTTGCTTTCTACACTTATTCCACGAGAGCCTATACTATAAAACTCTCCATCGCCGCCACCTTGATTTACATAAATACCACCAAACACATTGCCTGCAATACGGGTGTCGCCCGAAATGGTTACCTTTGTGTTGCCGCGTACTAAATTATTTTCTCCACCGCCAAACACATTGCCGTACCCATAAAAGTAAGACCCATCACTGTTCGTTATCTTACCGCCAATGGAACCGCCCGTTACCGTAACGGATGTGTTTTGCTCAACGATACCTGAAGAGCCGCCACCGAAAACACTATCGCCTATTACAGCGCCTGTATTCACCGTAACCGAGGTGCTTCCTACCGTGCCTCCGTCGCCACCGCCATACACGCTACCGCTTACCGTGGCATTTGTGCCAATGAGGACACGTGCCTCCCCCTCAACAGCCGTTTCATCCCCAAGGCCACCGCCGTATACACGCCATGCCGTGCCACCTGTTATTTCGACATTTGTGGCTCCGGTTGTGATTGAACCGCCATCATAAGCATAGCCACCGCCATAGAGACCATCCTCTACAGTGCCACCCGTCATCGTAATTCTGACCGTGCCACGCACCGCTGTTGCGCCGTTATCCTCAGCCCAGCCGTCGCCTTGTATGTAGCCCACTTCGCCACCTTGCACCACAATATTTGCGTCTGCCGTTACTGTGGAGCTATTGTCTGCACCTGTTGCATAACCGCCACCATAGATTTCACTAAGCGTGCCGCTTTTCATTGTGATGCTTGTGCTTTGCACTGTGGCGCTGGGAGAAGTGCTTTCATCTGATAAAGCAACCCCGGCAGCAGCACCACCAAAGATGATATAGTCAGAAAAATCACTTGCAAGAGAGAGATGTTGCGTAACCTCCACAGGCTCGAGTGTATCTGTTGAAATGCCTGAAGGAATCTGTAAATATTGGGCAACCTCATCATCCATATAATAAACGATGGTTTTGTCTGGATCTGTTCCTTCCGCATCTGCTTGAACCGTTACTGCAAGGCCATTTAAGGCCAGATACTCTCCGCCCCACACCTGCGGCATGACAATCTCTCTTGTATTTTCAAGTGTTGCAAGGCCCTCGCCCACCATCACCGTTACCGTGGGCATGGTTTCGGGCAAGGCAAAGCCAGCCGGCAAGGCATATCCTTCGGCTTCCAGTGTCTCTGTAAGTTTTGTTAAAAAAGCATCTCTATTTAATGTATATACATATTCTATGCCCACAGCGTACACTGTGGGTGTGCCAAGCTGCCAATCCTCTGTAGCAACAGGAACCGACAGCGTTTCGGTTGCCGCTGCAGCATCGGCAGATTTATTTGGCACGGGCACACTGCGCGTTACATCGCCCGGGTCGACTTCGCTATTAGGTGCCATGCTGCTATCGGGCGCGATGCTACTGTCCGGTGCAACACTGCTATCGGGCGCGATGCTGCTATCGGGCGCCATGCTGCTATCCGGTGCAACGCTGCTATCGGGCGCGATGCTGCTATCGGGCGCGATGCTACTACTATCAAGTGAGGTGCTATTGCCGCTTGGTGTAGCAGGCTGTGCAGGCCCGCTTTGTGGCAAAGTTACCGTAACCGACACCGATGCAGGAAGCGTGGGGCTTTGCGGTGGCGCGCTTGGCGGTGTGCTGTCCTCATCACCTTCTGCCTCTTCGCCTTGTGCTTCTTCCTCTGCCGGTGCTTGTGTTTGCAGGCGCACATGCTCTGCCAATTCATCAATGCCAACACTTTGCACTGTGATACGCGCACCGTCCTCTATGTTGCGCGTTGCATTTTGTGCCTCCGGCTTTATAACCGCCGCCAGCGCCGGCGATGTTTGCAACGCCAAAAACGCCACGGTTACAACAGCGGCCACAGCACGTTTCCATTTTTTTGTATAAAACACCATTTCTTCCTCCCATTACTAAAAAAACAAAAAGCGAAATTTATTCTTACGAAAACACAAACCGTTCTCTTGCGTGCACCTTCACGCCTACGTCTAGTATATTTTTATAATATACCTTTGCCTTTCATATTACAACATTTTTTCACGTCCAAAAGAAGGAACAACCGCCGAAAAAACGGCATCCCATTCACCATTTGTTCACGAAAAATTTTCAATCCTCTCTTATCTGAGTACAAAACTGTGAATTTCACACAAAATTGTTTTTCCCAAAAAGAAAAATACAGGATTTTATGTCATTTTTTTCGCAGTAAATTCACATAATAGTAAAAAATTGATTTGTTGTATTTTTTTGCAAAAATTGACATTATCCTACAGTTATTGTATGATTAAAACACAATATTTGCATCAGTTTTGGCTGTATAGAGAGGTCTGCACTCCTCACTACCGGTTTTTTTCCGGTTTGGCATGCAACACACGCACCACTTCACCGCACAAAAGTATCCTTTACCCACCCCTGCCGAGAAAGAAGGGACTATGACAAAAATTGCAAAAAATTTACTATCGTTCATTTTGGCAATCGCTCTGATTGGGTTTCCTGTGTCGCTTGGCGCATTTGCACTGGAAACCACGCCAGATCCCGCTACAGCAGAGCCCGCAGCTCCCCCAAACCTCATCACCGAAACAGACCCTGACGCAAACCCTGATGCAAATCCCGATGCAGACCCAGACGCAAATCCCGATGCAGACCCTGATGCAGATTCCGACGCGGATCCTGACGCAAACCCTGATGCACCCCCCGCCGCAGATCCCGACGCAGACCCCGACGCTGACCCCGACGCTTAGCCCGACCCAGACCCTGATGCAAATCCCGATGCAGACCCTGATGCAGACCCAGACGCAGATCCCGATGCAGACCCCGATGCAGACCCTGATGCAGACCCTGATGCAAATCCAGATGCAGATCCTGATGCAGACCCCGATACGGACCCTGATGCAAACCCAGATGCAGACCCCGATGCAAACCCTGATGCAGACCCTGATGCAGACCCAAACACGGACGAACAAGAGGATGAAGGCAAAGAATTTTTGGCAAACGCATTTGCCGGCCTTCCTCGGCTGAATGAAATATCTCTTTTTTCAGGCGC
>CAYJIH010000098.1:0-3698 GCA_964370195.1 uncultured Oscillospiraceae bacterium | reverse complement strand
ACAAACTATGTCTATTTTTTTCGCTTTTCGAAAGTGCGCAATTTATTGTACCTTACCCAGAGTTGTACCAAGCGCAAAGTTAGTAAAACTATGTTAAACTAAGCTTGACAAAATGGGAAATCCACACAAGAAACTTAAATTTGTGCACATTGCAGGTACAAACGGAAAAGGCTCTACATCTGCAATGCTTTCAAACATTTTAACACAGGCAAACTATAAGACAGGTCTTTACATAAGCCCTCATGTGCTTGGTTTTAGAGAGTGTATACAGATGGCCCCTTGGCAGCCCACACATAACCAATGCGTGCGGATAAAGTAAAAATGCGCAAAAACTTGCGCATTTTTTTATCGTTCTATTCTGTTTTTCCCTGCTATAGGCAAATACCGCCTATAATAAGTCCGGTGTCCATGCAATGTCGCCACCATCTCCTGTTTCAGGTGCCGGTGTTGGTGCCGGTTCCGGGGTGGGCTCTGGCGCCGGAGTTGGTGCCGGTGTTGTTGTGGCCGGCGCCTGTGTTGTTGGGGTGGTTGTTGTTGGTGCTGTGGTGGTAGTGGTGGTTTGTGTGGTTTGTTGCTGCACAATTTCAGAGCGCTGGCGCAAGTGGAAAACCTCCCCTGCTTCGTCTGCATTGTCGGTGTCTTCCTCTGTGGCCTCTTCACTCACATTTTCAGAAGCTTGCCCCTCTTGCTCGGTGGGCGCTATATAGAAAGGATCTTGTGCAACGTAATCTTGCACATGGCCTGCCGAATGCCACATCGTACCATCAAACCATTCAATTTCACTGTCGCGTACGCGTATTTGCACAGTGGATAAATCCACATTTACCACACCGCTTGGTGCGGCCTCGGCCACCGGTGTGTACGCTGTGTAAACCACGATGGCCGGCATGTGGTAAAAATTGCCGTCGAACACATTGCTATCTACCGTAGGTGCCAAAGACGGTGTAACTTCACTTGCTGCCGCAGCAACGTCACTTATATCACTTGTGCTTTCATCCGTGCTGCTTGTAACATCACTCACGTCACTTGTATCTTCTTCTACCTCTTCGGCAGATGCATTGGGCGGTATGTTGCGCTGTAAATACTGCACACCATTTTCATCATACGCATACACAATAAACGCGTTTTCGCCTTCCACTTGCTCTACAGTGGTATGCCCTGTTTCATCAAAGTTTCCTGTAAACGCTTCCATTTCAAAGGTATCGCGCGTGGAAAATAGCGTATACAAATCCACTGCATCGCCCACACTGGCAGAATTTGCCGTATAGTCGCCTGTTAAAAACCCATTTGTAAAAGTGCCTTCTTCATGGTACACCGTGCCGGTGTCGCCTTCCACAACCCATGCCGAAACAGGGCCGTTATACCAGCCGTTTTGCAACGCGGTTTCCACCAAAACAGCTTCTTCACCGCCTTGGTACAAATACGTGAGCGTTTCTCCTGCCGTGTGCCACACGCGCGAGATCGCCTCGCCCGTTTCGTTATAGCCCACTTGTACAAGCACGGTGTTTTGGCTCTCACTGTTGTGCCAGTAATAACTTCTCACACCCGTTTGCAAGGTAGGCATCACCACACTGTGCCAATCGGGGCTAAGCAGCTGGGCCAATGCCTCGGCTCGATTCTCTGCAACAGACATATTTTGCTCAAGCAGCTGCAGTTTTTCCAGCACATCCATGCTTTCTTCTTCGCCATTTACAACAATGGCTTGCAAAGCCTCTAAGGCGGCTACATCGCCCATGGTTCGATACGAAAGCTCTAAAATATTGCGCTGTTTTTTTATTTCCCCTGCCTGCTGATAATACCCTGCCAATGTGGCATAATTTTCCGCACTTGGCTCGGTTACCATCAGATCTTCATATTGCGCAATGTCCATTTCGAGCTGGGAAAGTTGTGGCACCACTTGCGAAGAGGACACGGGAACTTCTTCCTCGCCGGCGCAAGCAGACAACATCGCCAATGTGAAAACGGCCGATAAAACAATGCAAATGGGCTTCTTATTCATGGATGCTCCTATCTTTATGGATGTCGTTCCCCGGTTGTCTTTTTTTGTGTTTTATTTAAACAGCATTTTGCAAAATACCACGTAAAAATGTGTCTTCTGAGGAGCCCGCGGCATAATAGCCACTGCTTATCACCGAGTTTGCAATGTTGTAAATGCTATTGCTACGCGGCGGGCCGTAAAATGTGTAATCTTGCCCATGGAGTGTTAGCGTGATATAACCACGGAACGCAAGTTCTGTTTTGTATTGCTCGGCCGGAAGGCCTGTTAAAACAGAGGTATAGTGCGTGCGGCCGTCTACATCAGCATACACAGAATCCACCACGGTGCCATTGCTGTTTGTTCCGTACGCAAGGCCGCTTGCCACTTTGTCGCCATGAAGCACAAACGGATGACTTGCCAAATTCGAACTTGTCATCACCAAGGTTCCGTATTCTTTTAATTGGAAATTTGCCACACCGCCCGCTAAAAAGCGGCTACGAAGGTCGCTGCTGATGCCACTTTTAAAGCGGATGCCGGTGTCGCCCGTTACGCGGGCCGAAAACCCATGATAAGAAATTAAATTTTGCAGTTCCGGCACAGGCGTTGCCGTGTATGTATTGCCTTCATTGCTCAGCATCCACACGTACATCCCCACCGGCACACCGTTTGCATCATATTGATACATTGTGGCCGTTTGAGCCCCAGCCATGCCGGCACTTGCCACGGCCTGCCCATTTTGTGCTGTGGCGGCATATTCAACGCCATCCAGATAAATTTTGCTCGCATCATAGCCACTTGGCACCGTAAGCGAAACACGGTTTGTGCCAGCCTCGCCCATGGTGGGCACTTCCGTAGAAGCCGCCGGCATGTTGTTGTACACAGGTATTTTAAACACAAATGTGCTATTTAAAGCACCTGTTTGCTCATACAAATTGCGAATTTGCTTGCCTTCACTACTGGGCGCAAACAAACTTTGCATATATTGATGCCAATACAGGCCATTGTAACTGCTGTCTACGTCAAATTTTTGTAGATACAGCGTGTCTTGCCCTTGGCGAATGTAGTTTGCCGAGATGATATCTGCCCCGCCCTGAATGGAAAGCGTGGGCGATGTCCAGCCCATTTCGCGCGCTTTTGTAAGGCCACTTATTACCACTGCTTCGTTTGTGCTGCCACTGGCACTGATGTTGTAATAGTTGTAAAGATCCCAGTAACCGCTCACCGTGCCGGAAATCAAAGACGATGTGCCATGCACCCCTTGCTCGTGATACACACGACTGGCAAGATGGAACGGGCTAACACCAAGGCTGCTACCGATATCTAAAAACAGGCGCGCATACGTACGGCTGTCTTCGGGCACCACGCTATTCATAAAAGAGTTTGCCAGCATGCTTTGCACGGCGCTTTCCGTGTGGTAACTTGCATTGTATGTCAATTGCTCAAACTGAAAAACATACGTCTCGTTCAGCCAATTTCGTGGGTCGAGATAATACTCTACCGCATATTCCGATGCATACGACCACCCCTGTGTGCCATACGGTGCAATCTTCATTTCATCATCAAAAGAGTTTGGCACCAAACTGCGTGCGCCTTCCATTTGGGCACTTACCACCGTGTCCCAATCAAGGCCCGTGTTCATGGGCACAAATGTCCAGTTTGGGTGTGCTTGCTTTAACGCCGTAAGCGACGCTTGGTATGAAGCAGGAAACTGTGCTATATC
>CAYJIH010000097.1:0-3911 GCA_964370195.1 uncultured Oscillospiraceae bacterium | reverse complement strand
AAAAATTGCTTTAGGCAATTTGGATTTTGTTGTTCAACTTCGCTCGGAAAATGATGTTTTGAACATTGCTTTGGACACCTTGGCAGTGCATATTTCCTCTACATTGTCTGAAATTGATAAGGTGGCCACACAGGTTTCTTCCGGCGCCGCCGAAATTGCCGAGGTGGCGCAAGATTTGGCACAGGGCTCTGCTAGCCAGGAAGCCGCTATGGATTCTTTGTCTTCCTCTATGAGTGTGATGCAAACACAGTTTGATGCCACCGAAGAAAATTTGGGTCAAATTACAAAAGACACCACCTGCACCGAGCAAGAACTACAGCAAACGTATGTTCAAATGCAAACATTGATGACAGAAATTAGCGAGGTGACTGTTAAATCGTCCAAAATTGGGGAAATTATTAAAACCATAGAAGACATCGCCTTCCAAACAAATGTGCTGGCACTCAATGCTGCCGTAGAGGCTGCCAGAGCCGGAGCAGCCGGAAAAGGCTTTGCCGTGGTGGCCGACGAGGTGCGAAACTTAGCTGTAAAATCGGCTGAAGCATCTAAAATCACTGCCTCGCTCATTGAAGAAACGGTTTCTTCCATTTCCATAGTGAACGATAGCGCCGAAATCACAATGACATCTATGGAAAGCATCAATGCCATGACTACCAAAATGGCCACCGATATCAAACATGTTTCATCTACTGTGCAAGAAGAGGGTGTGCTGCTGCACGAAATTGCCGATAACCTTGGAAGAATTTCCGACGTGGTACAACAAAATTCGGAAACAAGCAGTCGTTCTGCTGCCGGTAGCGAGGAGCTGTTTGGGCAGGCGGCCACCATGAAAGAACTGGTTTCACGTTTTAAGCTTAGAAACCATGAATAGACGAGAGTATACCACATAAGATTCACGAAAAGCCAATGTTCTGTTTTACACAATTGTCAAACAGAACGTTGGCTTTTCGTAGTTTCTTTTTTCTTTTTGCCACTTTCCTAGGTAGTGTTGACAATCGTGTTCAGTCGGCCTATTTTGGTACTTTTTCCGCCCGATTTGGCCTAAAAATCTTGAAGTCCATAAAGGAGTCCTGCGATTTTTAGACCAAATTGGACAAAAAAGGCTCAAAATATGCTTGATTCAATGATTGTCGACGTCACCTAATAACTATTTGAAAATTTTTTTGAAAAATCGATTCAGTTCAATTATGAACTATTTGCCAGCGTGTTTGCAGGCTATTGTGTGCTTGACAATCATAAATAGGTGTTTGAAATGGCTGACAGCGGTTTAAAAATAAATATTGCAGGGGCAATCTTTAAAATTTTTCCTATCCCTGAATCAATAGATAGGGAAACTAGCAACCGTGAGAATTTTTTGTTGAAGTTTTGTTTCAAGTTATGTAGGTGAAGAAAAAATATTTACATAGGCGATATGCATGTGCCTATAGCCACCACAAGCAACAAAAATACATCTATTCATCAGACGCAAGGAAGCTATCTCGCCTTCCTTGCTTTTTGTTAGATACACAGGCTTTTTTGGGCAAGGTACATCATAAGTATGAGAATGATTATGTAACGACGGTGGAGATTTGTTATAATACTATTATACAGAAAGTGCATAGAAATATCGATTGATAAATTTTGCCACTTGTCGTTATTTTTGCGGCTATGCCCTTGTTTGTTTTTAAGGAGATTTACGCGATTTTTGGAGAGGGTGAGTGAAAATATGATCTATAATACGAAACGGCTGTTCGTGTTTTACTGCTGCCAACTGAAGAGGTTAGGCATTGCGGATACAAAATTGGAAAAGTAAAACGAAGGGGATGAGCATATGTTAAGGAAAAGAATTTGGTGTGTTATCGGGGCGTTTGCTTTATTTGCCACGTTCATGTTCAACGGTTGTAGCTCTGAAACAGAAGGGGAATATGCTGCACTTCTTGCCGAAAACGAAGAGCTTACAGCAAACTATGAAGCGCTTTTACGAAAACAAGAGAATTTACTCTCTGAAAATATGGCTTTGCTTGCCGAAAATGAGGCATTGCAAAACCAAGGGCAGACCACAGAGCAAGCTGCCATAGAAGAAACAAGCGGCGCGTTTGATGCGCAGCTGTATGCGGGGGGAGAGTTTGTGGCCACCGTTTGGGGCTTTGTGCCGGAATATGTGAATATCCCCGACAATCAAATCGCGGTTGTTCTTTCTGAATTTCAGTCGGAGTTGTTCCTGGCCTATATAGATAGAGAGATGAGCGAACAGCTTGAAATAGAAGAAACGTATGTGTTTGAGGCTCCCGAGGTTTTTGTGGCGTATTTATCCGTGGCAGAGGCCCATGCGTTGTATGAAAACGAGAGCGTAAGTGCCACCGCATTGAGTGGAGACACAACACTTTATATAGAGAGTTTTCGCGAACCAGGTGAAAATGAGGGCGGGCTAGCATCATCAGAGCTTTCGTATACTATTTTAGAGTAGAACAAAAATGGATGAGGGTTGCCAGCTTGGCGTTGCGGTTCAGGTGAAAGACGTTTTCATGGAAACCATGCATGAATATGAAGCTTTTTCGGTAGAGCTCACATTGTACAATGTAGAAATTGAAAGTGGCACACCGAGGAAAATAGAACACAACGATTTGAAATGTGTTTGCATTGACGAAGTGGACGATTTTTCGTTTTGCCCGGCAGATTTGCCGATTATCAAACGGTTAAAAGAGGGAAGTGAAGGTGTGTAGCAAATTTATTGCGGCCTGTCCGTTCACCAAAAGAGGATATGCGAAAATTAAAAATACGTGCCTAAAAAACGGGATAAAAGGAGAGCCAACATGGTAAAAGAAATCATCAAGGACGAGAGCTTTTTATCGCAAAAAAGCCAGCCTGCAACCGAAGACGACCTTGGCGTGGCAGAAGATTTGCTCGATACCCTGCGTGCGAATGAAGAGCGCTGTGTGGGGCTTGCCGCCAACATGATCGGTGCATTGGTTTGCATCATTGCAGTGGACGATGGTGGAAAAAACCTTGTGATGCTCAATCCGAAAATTGTAAAAAGCAGTGAGCCATATCACACCGAGGAAGCTTGTCTTTCGCTCGAAGGGGTGCGCCCAACAAAGCGCTATAAGAGCATCAAAGTGGAATATCAAAACACGAAAATGCAAAAGAGACTCAAAACCTTTAAGGGATTCACCGCACAAATTATCCAACACGAGGTAGACCATTTGAGCGGGGTTATCATTTAACTGGCTTGTGTTTGAGCTTCTACATGGGGGATACACTTTTCATGGGCATGGTTTGCACACGGAAGAGAAAGAATTGACCCTTCAAAGGATAGCATGATTTTGAAAGTGAATGGTGTTTTATTATTGGGTACCCTTTTCCTAAATTTTTTTCAATCGTTTGAAAGGATTCCCTCCTGCCGATTGTATTATAGATGAAACATGTTTTCACAATTTAATTCTAGGAGGGTTTTACAATGAGAAAATGGATGGTAACTTTGGTCGTGGTGGCTGTTACAGCAAGCCTTTTGAGCACAACAGTTTTGGCGGCAGGCAGCCCGCAAGGTGGGCGTGGCACCGGTGTAGGCGGCGGCAGAGGACAAGGCAGTTCTTTTGTGGACGCAGACGGCGACGGCGCATGCGATAACCTCGGCACGGGCACAGGAGGCAGAGGACAAGGCGGTTCTTTTGTGGACACAGACGGAGACGGCATATGCGATAACCTCGGCACGGGCACAGGAGGCGGCAGAGGTATGGGGCGAAACAGCCGCTAAGCGAACTGTCTTGAAAAAATCTTTTGTAGAGGGTTTAGCATGAGAGATGAAGGGGACTTGCAAAGCACAATCCAGCACCACGCAGACACGGTGAAACGCATCTGCGTGGTGTATCTTAAAAATGAAGCCGACACGGAAGACATTTTCCAAACGGTTTTTTTGAAATACTGGAACCATG
>CAYJIH010000096.1:0-3919 GCA_964370195.1 uncultured Oscillospiraceae bacterium | reverse complement strand
GGAACGCTAAACGGTGGTGGCAATACCATTGAGGGCATGATAGTCTACGCCCCTTTAAGCGACAATCAAGGCTTGATTGGAACCGGAGGGACCGATAGCACAGTGCAAAATGTTCTGCTGAATTTTCGCTTTAGGCGAAAATCGAAGTGCATGAGTTTTGTTTAAACATTGGGAAAAAACTTGTATTTCGACAACTTAAAAATAGCTTTTTATAGCTTGTTTAAGCTATTTTAAAATTGTTCAGCAGGCATTAAATAACACCAACCTTAGCGGATAAAAATCGTTTATCCGTTCGTTCCCGGTCGGGTGTCGGCAAACAACAGCAATAACAGCCATTTTGACCGTAAAAGACAAAAATTCGATTAGGTAACTGCTCGAATTTTTGGAAAGTAATAAAAGATATATCCATTACTTAAATTTTTTGAAAAGCCACAACGTTTCCGGCAACAATCCTACAGGGGACAATAGGGACGTTGTGCAACATTTAGCTTGTAAAAGTTTGTGGCTTGTTGTATAATCATAGATATATATTAATAAAAAATGGGGTATTTTTCGGAGGTTGATGTGAGTTTTAAGTCGGCGATAAAATCGGCAGTTTTCTTTTTTATGTTCTTTGCTATGGCAATCTGGTTTTCGTTTATGCAACCGGAGGTTATGGCGGCAACAGGTAGCTGGGGCGATAATGTGCAGGAGGTAACACCAAATTCCCAGGGTGTATATGAAATCTCAAACGGTGCTCAGCTTGCATGGATTGCACAGCAGACAAACCTTTCTGTTGCTGATGGTGGGCTTGATTTTTCGGGCAAAACCGTTAAGCTAACGAGTAACATCGACCTTGCTGACCACTACTGGGTACCCATAGGAAAGGAACGGAGCTCATCAGTGCGTATAACTTTTTTTAACGGAACGTTTGACGGCACCGGAAAATCGATTACCGGCCTTACGATTAACTCGACAGAGGATTATCAGGGTTTGTTTGGGTATGTTCGTTACGCCACCATAAAAAACTTTACCGTTAGCGGCACCGTAACCTCTACCGGTAACAATACGGCCGGTGCGATAGGGTATGTCGACAATTCCACTATAGCAAACGTTATAACCGATGTTAATGTTACCGGTGGTGAAAATACCGAAAATACCGGAGGCGTTGCCGGGGGGGCGGAGGGTAGCACCATATACTATAGTGAAAACCGCGGAGCTATTACCGGAAACGAAAATGTCGGCGGAATAGTAGGCTATCTTATAACCGTAGATGTAGTGGGAGCTCCCCCCTCGATTTTAGTTGGGCTGTTTAATTCCGGCGATATAAGCGGCGTGATATACACCGGTGGAATTGCGGGATATTTTTATAACGCCAAACTATCCACCGCCTACAACCACGGCAATGTTAGCGGTGAGAGCTGGACAGGCGGCATCGGTGGTGTGTTATTTTCTTCTGAATCTTACGGAATTTACAACACCGGCATCGTTACAAACGCCCCGGGAGATTCGGCTTATATAGTCGGGGCTTTATCCGGGCAGGCAACATCAGGATCAGATATATCGGGTGGATATTATCTTTCCGGTAATGCATTTGGTAATGTTTCAGCCTCTATCTCACGCACGAACGTATTATCATTTAATGCACAGCAGGAGCTGGAAAGTGCGGCGATAATTAACGGCAGTAGCTACACATCGCTTGTGGAGGCACTTAATGCACAAACCGGGGATTACAACCAAGGTAATCCCACCGTTAAAGCACCAAGGTGGGAGGTTATCGACGGTGAATATCCGTCCTTTGTCGTCGAAGATATAGCACCAATCAGCTACTGGGCAGACAATGCAACCGAGGTTGTGCCAATTGGCGATGTTTACAGCATAAGCAATGCATCACAGCTCGCCTTTATTGCACTAAAGGCCGCCGGCGGAGAAACCTTTGAGGGCAAACAGATAGTTCTAACCGGTAACATTAACCTTGAAGGTCATCTATGGTCGCCCATATCCCCCGATTATGAGCGTGGTTTTATGGGAACCTTTGATGGCAAGAACCACAGCATTTCCGGCATTAAAATAGTTTCTACGGCAAGATACCAGGGGCTTTTTGGATATATTAGGCAAGAGGGGGTTGTTAAAAACTTTAGCCTTTCCGGCAGCGTTTATTCATCTTCAGCTACTGTTGGTGCGGTTGTGGGATATAATGGGGGCGAGATACGAAATGTTAAAAACAGCTGTAGCGTGTCCGGCACTACATCTGTAGGGGGATTGGCAGGTGCTAATGCCGGCTCGATTTATGCAAGCTTTAACACGGCAGACGTAACGGGAACATTGGCTAATATAGGTGGCATAGCAGGCATTAACAATGGATTTATTAGCGGAGTGTTTAGCTCGGGCGATGTTGTTGGAGCGGAAGAGGTAGGAGCATTAGTTGGTGATAACAATGGGACGGTTAGTGCCGCCTTTTGGCTAGGCACGGCTACCGTTACCGGGGAAGGAGCAGGAAACGGCATAGGTGCAAATACCGGCACGATAACAAATGTTACATCTTTTAATATGGATGGCGATCTGGGTGTTCCTACAAACGTTGCAGACGAAACCCAGACCAAGGTTGTTAAAGCGTTAAATGCTGCCGCTTTGGATTATAATGAAAACATAAACCCCTCCTCCCTGTTATATGGATTTGTGCACAAAACCGGTCAGCTACCGGAGTTTGCGATTGATGATACGGCAAGCTGGCCGTTTTCAACAACTGCAATCACCCCAAATTCTCAGGGTGTTTACCTGGTTACCGATGCATCAGAGCTTGCCTGGGTTGCACAGCAGGTTAATTCCGGTGCCGAGCTATTCGATGGCAAGGAGGTTAAGCTTGCCGGCGATATAAACCTGTTTCCGCTTAGATGGGTGCCCATCGGCGGTGATGTGCCGGCTAATACGAACTTTAACCAATTTAAAGGCTCTTTTGATGGGGATGGTTACACAATATCCTCATTATACATCGATTCTTCAAACATTGCACAGGGGTTGTTCGGCAGTATAGGTTCTGATGCGATTGTTAAAAATGTTTCGGTTGATGGAAGCATAACCGGTGGGCAGTACACCGGGTCGGTTGTGGGTTACAACTACGGAGTTGTAGTTAATGTTCACAGCAGCGCCGAGGTGGAATCCACCGGTGCTGATGTTGGTGGGATAATAGGATATAGTTCTGCAGGACTGTTAGCAAACTCCTATTACTCAGGAGATTATGTTAACGGTACAGAAAATGTAGGTGCACTGGTGGGCAGGCAAAACACAGCAGAGGTTGATACGGCTTTTTATTACGAGGAGACAAAGGTTAACGGCGTTAACGAAACGGGTTTTGGAATTGGTAGTGCCAACCCCACCGCCAACAATGTATCCGGTTTTAGCTCAAGCGGGTGGGTCTATGCCCCTATAGCCGTAGGTGCAAGCAGATATAACAGCCTGTATTCTGCACTTATGGCAAGAGCCGCTAGCCTTAATAACGACCTTTCGCTTAACCTTAAAGGCTGGACGAATGAGAGCTTGCCAAGATTTACAAGCGAGATACCAAGCCGAGCGCTCTGGGCTGATAACACCTCTGCCGTATCTGAAAATTCGCAGGGGGAGATATTGATAGAAAATGGCAGTCAGCTCGCCTTTGTTATGGTTGAAAATAACAGGGGGGAGTATGAAATCAAAGACACGGTTATAAGGCTTGTTGACGACATCGACCTATCCGGCTATATATGGCAGCCGATAGGCACAGGAACCAATAAGTTTAGTGGGGAATTTTATGGGGATGGATACAAGGTAATCGGCATTAACACCGATGAATATGACAGCGCTCAGGGGCTTTTCGGCGTTGTTGGTGTAGACGGCGTTATAGACGGTGTTACGGTAGAGGGTAGCTGCAACGCCATAAGCATTGTTGGCAGCATTGCCGGGA
>CAYJIH010000095.1:0-3938 GCA_964370195.1 uncultured Oscillospiraceae bacterium | reverse complement strand
TAAGTTTGCTTAAAGAAAGTGATTTGTCGGTGGAAAGCATCGCAAAAGAAGTGGGTTACAACAGCAAAATTCATTTTTATAGGGCGTTTGAAGCAGTGTTCGCCATGAAACCAAGCGAGATGCGAAAGTTGCTGTGAGATGATTTTCTGGAGTATGGCACGGGGGTCGATGCTATTGAGGGAAAGGGGAACGGCAAGTTTCCTTAAAATCAAAGGATACGATCATCCTATGAGAGGAAGGCCGCGCATCATCCATTATATAAATTTTTCATAAAATGGGTCGGATTGTATTTTAGTAATATCCAAATGGACAAATCGCTCACTTATTGGGGAAATAGCTTTGGTGCTTTCGAAATATAATAAGAAGCGGAATTTTCATATTGCTTGGCAAAGGTTTTTAATATTTCTGTCGTTTCATCTTTAGTATCACATATAAGCCGGTAAATTTTCTGCCAGTATCATTGCTATACCCAATGTGGAAAGAACAATTCCCGTTGCACGGTTTAACATTTTTGGTGCTGCTTTATTTGCAAATCTTGCTCCCAGTAAAGCAAATATAAGCGTGGAAGCAACACATGTTACAAACACAAATGGGCTGGGCACAACGCCTTGTAATGTGAAATGCGACACTGAGCCGAAAAGTGCTGTGAATGTCATAATGAATACGCTTGTGCCCACTGCTGTTTTAAGCTCATACCCTAAAATTGTGGTTAAGATAATGAGCATCATTATGCCACCACCTGCGCCGATAAACCCGCATATAAACCCGATGAAGGCACCACATAATATAGGGATAATCACTTTTAGTTTGCCTTTAAATTCACGAGGTACTTTCGGTTTTTGTTCTTTAAACGACTTAACAAAAAAGTTTATCCCCATAATAAGCGAAGCGTAAACCGTTAAGCTCCCCATTGTGGTGGTGGGAACACGTTGTGCCACAAAAGCGCCGATAAAGGTGAAAGCAAGCACACTTATAAAAAGTGTTCTGCTGTTTTTGATGTCGATGTTTTTGTTTTTTCCATAGGTATAAGCCGACACAGCACTGGCAAGCACATCGGAGGCAAGAGCGATTCCGATCGCTTCGAAGGGGTTCATTTTTAAAAATGTTATGAGCATTGGCGAGATGACAACAGCGGCGCTCATTCCGGCAAAACCTGTTCCAAGTCCTGCACCCATGCCTGCCAAAATACAAATTATGAAGGTTTCCATTCTTTTTCCTCTTTCAAGTTGCTACAAATTTTTGTCAATATCTTATCCATTTGGGCTATTTCGGTTTCGGAGATTCCTTTAAATGCTTTTTGTTGAAACTCCTCCACACAATTATTTAACTGTTTAATAAGCAATTCGCTTTTTGGTAATAACGTTAGTATTTGTGTTTTCTTATTTTTTGGTGTTGTGTTTTTTGATAAATAGCCTTTTTTTTCAAGGTGAGAAATTGCCACCGAAACATGAGATTTTGCAAAATCCTTTGCGTTTATGATTTCTGTTAATGTGTTTGCCTCCGTGTTATTATGTAAAAATAGTAAGATTTCTGCTTCAAGAAAGTTGATGTTTTCGCTTTGAAGAAGCGTTGTAAAAAACTCTTTGCGTTTCGTTGCAATTGTATATAAATGATCTTTAGGAAATAACATACACACCCTCCCATTTTGTTCGCATTGTAACATTATAGTTCTATTTGTAACAAAAATCAATAAAATTAACAGGATTTTCAGCAGCGGATCTGTGTGTGGGAGATCTTGTTATAAAAAGTTCGACTAAATTATAGCAAGTATTCTTATCAAATTAGGATAGAAACTTTTGCTAGGGATATTGCTGTTTGATGAATTTAAAACATGGATTTATAGAGTATCCAAAATGTTTTGTAAACACTGCGAAAGCTTTATTTTCATTGCATCCGATGTTTTACAGCAGAGATTGGATGGGGAATGCAATATGGCCTTACAAAACGCAGTCACCTTAAAAGAAAACCTTTTGAAGAATTCTTTTTTAATTTGTGTAGTGCTAAGTATGTTTTGAAATTGACTACATCTTTTCAAAGCGTCTATCTTCCTTACGAGATAATGACTCTAGCAAAAAAACAGGCCATGGGGTGAAATTTCATCCCGTGGCCTGTTTTAGGTGGCTTTGTGTTAAATAATGAAAAAGATGATATATTGTAGCACAAAGAAAATTAGGATTCCAATGCCGTATTTGTCAATGGAAAAGGGAAGCAAAGAAGTTCCGTTTTCTGTTGTTTTATTTTGGGCAATCAGCTCGCGGCGCAGGCCAAGTGCTGTGTAGCGATCTGTGCTAGGAGCGTCTTTGGAGGGGCGAATCAATGTACTAGCCAAAAGACCCACCAAAATGGTGATGCAAGCTCCGATGGCCGGATTGATAAGCCAGCTCACTGAAAAGGCTTTGCCGATGGCATAACCGGCCCCAAAGCCTACAAGAAAACCAATGAAGGTGCCCTTATCATTTGCTTTTCGCGTAAACATGGCCAAAAGGAAGGCGCCAAGCGCGGGGCCGGAGAAAAAGGAAATATAGCCGCCCACCGTATCGATGACAGAGCGCACCGTGCCACCAAAACCGATGATAACCACAAAGATGATCACCACGCCCAAAGCGGTTGTAATCAACATAGTATGGCGTAAAGATAGAGTTTGCCCTTTTTCTTTCGCAAAATATTTTTCGTAAATATCTTTGGTGAAAACCGTTGTCATCGAGTTGAGAAGGGAATCTACACTGCTCATGGCCGCCGCGAACACCGCCGCAATGATAAGCCCCAAAACGCCCACCGGTAAATTCTCTAGAATGTAGCCAATCATAATTTCATTGCTGGTTTCAAATGCAACACCATCGTAATATACAAAAAGTATAGTTCCGATAAACAACATCAGCAGATACATCACATTCATGATGATGGCACTGGATAGCAGTGAGCGCTTAATACCCTGAATGGAACGTGAGGTAAGGATGCGTTGCACCTGTGCTTGGTCAAAGCAGAAATAGCGTGTCCACATGAAAATGCCAAAACACGAGGCCAAAAAGGTGTTGGTGACGGAGATATCAGCTGTGAAGTCGAACAATTCGTAGTGGCCGGCGTCTCTTGCAACAGAAAGTGTATCGGCAAAGCTGAGGCCGGTGCTTGAAAAAGCGGTTATCAAGATGATGATAATGCCGCTCCAAAGTACAATCATTTGGATGGCATCTGTCCAAATAACAGCTTTGATGCCGCCAAGCAATGTATACAAAATAGAACACAGAACCACCAAAGTGACAATAATGCTTAGGTTCCATCCGGTGATGCGTTGCAAAATGAGCGAGGGGATAAACACCATGGACGATACCTGGATGAGAGAATTGATAAAAAATTGCACCACCACAAGATTGCGTGTCCAGCCGCCGCCCATACGTTTTTCCATGTATTCGTAAATAGAGGACACACGTAGATGATAAAAAATGGGAACAGCGAACCAAATGGCAAAAAAGCAAGCCAGTGGCACCGTGATATTCTGCACGAACGGGCGTATACCATCTGTATAAGCCCAGCCGGGGCCGCCCACAAACGAGTTCGCACTGATCATGGTGGCGGCAATAGACAGAGTGACCGGAAACCAGTGCATGGAACGTCCGGCCAAAAAGTAGTCCGTCTGGTCTTTGTTCTTTCGCCCCACAAAATAGCCTACAAACATCATAACACCCATGTAGGCAACAACAATAATGGCATCCAATGTGGACATACAAAGCCTCCTCTTTTTTAAAATGCGTTTTCATGTCAAAAAAATGAAATTTTCGGTTGTGTAGGCCTTAAACGAAACACAGAAATAATATCGTGCTGTTTTAAGCCTTTTCATATTGGCGAATTATAGCACACAAAAGAATGACCTGTAAACATACGATTTGTATGATTTTTCACTAAACACTGCTTTGGTGCCAAAAAAATCTTAACGCTACGAC
>CAYJIH010000094.1:0-4248 GCA_964370195.1 uncultured Oscillospiraceae bacterium | reverse complement strand
TTGTATTCCCGGATTGTTGCAAGGTGAAAAGCAAACAGGAAAATGGCCGGTATTGCGCGGTGGAGAAAGAGTTTTTGAAAAACACGAGTGCCGAGCAGTTTTATGCGCTTTATAAGGCACACATACAAAGCGCACAGGAGCCAAGTTTTGCCTGAGGGAGAACGATGCATTTTTAGAAAAAGATAAAGGAAAACGCCTTTGTTTTTGTATTTTTGCATGGGAAAGCCCTCGTTTTCACTTTTTAAATTTGGCAGGTTGCTTTGTGCCAAGAGTATATAGGTAGGATGTTTTCAATAAAAATACGGCTATCAGAGAATCGTTTGATTTCTCAGATAGCCGTATTCTTATTATATACTATTTAATTTGAATCTAAAAAAAATTCCAAACCCGAAAAGTTTGAACCCTTTTTCGTCTTTTATGGTCGCACCTAGGCTTGTACCCTTTAAAAGGCTGTCTATCGAAAAATTGTGATGATAACTGCTCTGTTATACGAACCTATCTTTATATAGCAGAACAGCTACCACTTTGTTTTTATAAAGGGTGAACCATGACAGCAGAGGGGAACGGAAAGCATTTCGGCATATTTTGGGTTCAATTTTCTGGATTTCAGCCTTTTAACAACATATCATCTTCGTAAGGATGCGTTTATGGCCGATTTTACTACTCTTTTTCTTTTGGCACTTTTTCTTTCTTAATGGCCTTCACAAACGATGCGCAAACCGCAAACATAATGGCGATAAAGGGAAATGCCGCAGCGAGTGAGATGGTTTGAAGCGGTTGCAAGCCACCGGCCATAAGTAGGCCGATTGCCATCACCGATTGAATGATGCCCCACATGATTTTTTTGTTGTTCGGTGGGTTGATGTTCCCTTTGGAAGTAAGCATAGAGAGAACGTATACACCTGAGTTTGCAGAGGTTACAAAGAAGGCTGCAAGCGAGATGATGGCCACAATAGACAAGATAAACCCTAGGGGGTATTGCTGTAAAATAATAAACAAGCCTGTTTCGGGAGAGGCAATAATTGCTTGCAGTTGCTCCATGGGTAAAAGCCCATTTGCGGCAACATGGATGCCAAGGTTTCCAAACACTGCGCCCCATAGCGCTGCTGCCACGGTGGGGATGAGCACAACACCAAGCACAAATTCTTGGATGGTGCGTCCTTTAGAAATGCGTGCGATGAACACCCCAACAAACGGGCCCCAAGCAATAAACCAAGCCCAGTAGAACACTCTCCAGCCGCCCAGCCACGCGTTGCTTTCCAGCGAGTTGATGCTCATTGCGTCTGGGATGAAATAGCCAATGTATTCGCCAACGCTGTTTACCAAGCTATTCAGGATTTCGATTTTCGGGCCCACTAAAAAGCACACAATGAGCAAGCCTACGGCCACAATCAAGTTGGTGTCGGATATTATTTTGATACCCTTGTCAATACCGGAAACGGCAGAGCTAATGTAGATAATAGACACCACCACCACGATGGCAATTTGTATCACAATGTTGATGGGCACACCGAATAAAAAGTTTAAGCCTGCATTTATCTGCAGTGTTCCAAGGCCCAGCGAGGTAACAACACCGGCGGCTGTTGCAAACACGGCCAAAATATCAACCAGTTTGCCAAGCCAGCCAGACATTGCTTTTTCGCCACACAAAGGCTCTAAAAGCACACTAACAAGGCCTTTTTTGTTTTTTCTGTACATAAAATAGGCAAGGCATAAGCCGATAACAGCATACGTAGCCCAAGGAATAATGCCCCAGTGGCCAATGAACGAACGAACGGCAAAATTTGCCGCTTCTTGTGAGCCGCTTTCCAGCCCGCCCGGAGGGGAAAGGAAGTGCGTTAATGGCTCTGCAACGCCGAAGAACACTAGCCCAACGCCCATTCCACAGCCGAACAGCAACCCAAACCAAGTGAAGTTTCCATACTCGGGCACTGAATCGTCGCCGCCAAGTTTAACATGCTTGTATTTGCCGAATGCCGCATATCCAACAAATACAATAAAGACCATGGCCGATAGTAGGAATAACCAGCCAAAATCGCCGGTTAAAACGGCAAAGGTGGCGTTTGCTACCATTGTGAAGTTCTCGTTGAATGCCACAGACCAGATGGCCATCACAGCAATTAAAATTAAAGAAATAACAAACACCGGATTAAATTTTGTATCTTTTTTCATAAACGAAATATCCTCCCCAATACATCATTATATCTGCACTTTAAAAACAGTTTGTTCTTGTACATCGGTTGCAAGGGCTTCCAGCGCTACTTTGGTTCGGTGATAGCGCAGCTTCCATTGCTCCTCTTTTGTGGTAGATGGATCCCCTAATGGGTATGGAATGGAAATGGTGGGGACAATTTTGTTTGCGCCTACCGTTTTTGCCACGGGGATGAGATTGCACATTTGTACAATGGGAATACCAACTTTTTCAATTTCTTTTACCATCGTTGCACCGCAACGTGTACAGGTGCCTCAAGTGGTAACCAAAACTACTGCCTCCACATCATCTTCTTGTAGATAGGGAATGATTTCCTGTGCCATTCTGGCGGCATCGGCCTGGCTGGTGCCGGTGCCCACTGTGCTGTAGAAGAAAGAATGCAATGTTTTAAATATGCCCTCTTTTTCCATTGCTCTTAGCGCGTCCAGCGGAACCACCACATTGGGGTCTGCATCTGCGGCCGTGGGGTCGTACCCTGCGTGGATTGTTTTGTATTCGCCTGCAGCAAATCTGTCAAGGCCCGATATGTCGTATCGACCCCATCTTGTTGCCGAAGCAGATTGAATTTTGTCGGGGTTGTCCACCGGCACAATGCCGCCTGAGCTTACAATCGCAATTTTTGCATCTTTTAGAGAGGCAAGCGGTGGGGCAATGGGAACACGTTCCGACAGTTTCATTGCAAGTTCTGTAGAAAATGGCTGGCCAGACAGCTTATTTAACAGCATGTCCATCATCCGCCGTGCGGCAGGGATGTTGTTTTCTACAAAAACTTGTTTTCGCACGCCTGTTGTGAAATATCCTTCTTCATCGGCGCTTTCCAATTCTACACCGGCCAATGTTTTGTTTGCAGCTTTTACCATGCCGGCAATATCCGCGCGCATTTTTGCAGCGCTGTTTCCGCCTTGCATCACAATCATTTCGCTGCTAAACATTTCTACACCGGGGTTCTCCACATTCATCGAGGTAAGAACGGGGATATCGTATTTTTCTTTTACCGCTTTGCAAATTGTGCCACAGGCAACACCGTAGCGGCCCGCTTTAAAAGCTGGCCCTGCAAGGAAAATATCCATTTCTTTGCCTTCCAGCATTTCAAAAATGGCATTTAATGCTTCTTCCGTGTTGCTTCCCATATAATTGTCGCCGCAAATAATGGTGTGCGTGATTTCAGCATCTAGTTTTTTGGCAAACTCAAGCGCCGGGCCTACAAGCCCTTCTCTAATTTCAGGCGCAAAATCTGCTTTGTCTTCACCGCCTATTTGGCCAAAAAACTGATTCAAATATAAAATGGCCTTCTTCATCGCTTTCCTCCTTAAAATTCCTTCACCGTTTTAGGCGAGGCACCACAAATTCTGTCTCCGCAGAACATAGAGTTTGTTTCCATGATGATAGAGCCATCCGGCCTTACAGAAGGCCCTAGTTGCTCGTCGGCAGCCCAGCCGCCGGACAAACCATCTTTGGCAAGGGCCTCGATATTGCTCAAAATCGTTTCCATCGGCGCAAGCTCTATAAGTTCCGAAACATTTCCGCAAGATACAATGGCATCACATTTTGGGCTTAGTGTTACAAGCGGCTGAGATTTGCCGTCTCGGCCGGTGCACTCGTTGGTCATGCCTACTGTTTTAATGCCATAGTCTTCTAATGCGTCTAGGCAAGAGATAAAGTCTGCATCAGTGTTGCCGTATCCTTCTTCCGCAACCACGGCGCCATCGGCCCCAAGGCTTTTTGCCAGCCGAGCCGCAAACTGCGCAGAGCGCTCTTTTTGGTCTAGAGCAACGTTTAAATTTGATACGATAACGCCCAAGAAGTTGATGGTTTTGCCATGTTCTTTGTACATTTCTTTTATGTTCGGCAGGTTTTGAAGGTCGTACGTTGCCCATTTAGAAGAAGAGCACATAAAGCTGCCACCTACTACAGCACCGTCAAAAATTTCGTTGGGGTGCATATATGTTGGAAGCATCCGGCTGGTGTCCCACCCATAAACGAGGTCGTTGTGGGCGGCGTCTTCCATTTGAGACTGTACCTGCATAATATATACA
>CAYJIH010000093.1:0-4312 GCA_964370195.1 uncultured Oscillospiraceae bacterium | reverse complement strand
AAGATGCCCCTAATAAAATAATGGCAAACTTCAATATTTTTTTAGATGTGAATTTAAAACCATCTTTTAAAGCTGTGGTGTCAAATATTGCGTTTAATGTCATACCGATGAACAATGCAATTACAGACGCTCCGATTAAATGTATCGGAAGCAATCCTTCGATAAATTGTGATACGAACGCTATCGCTACCGCGACTATGACCCCTGGGAAAATCTTAATTGCTTTTTTTAACATACATATATCCCCTATACAATTAAATTTTACTTATGTATTGATTTTATCAGGAATTTATGATAAAACCAAATAATCATTCATTATCTTACGATAAATATTTTTTATCAAATGGAGGTTGCGATGCTAGATACTAGAATTTATACATTTTTAGAGTTGTGCAGTGTGATGAATTATCACAAAACAGCAGAAAACTTAAATATGACACAACCTGCTGTAACTCAACACATTAAGTATTTAGAAAACTTCTACAAATGCAAATTATTTGAGTACACCAACAGAAAATTATCAAAAACAATTAAAGGCATCGAATTAGAGAAATATGCACGAAATGTTGTTTCTCAAACTTCATCTATCCAAGAAAGGTTACTACAAAAAGATAAATTACAAATAAATATAGGTGCAACGAAAACAATAGGTGAATATTTGATGAATCCTGCCATAGCTTCATTTGTTTCAAGCGACCAATACGAACTAAATTTTATTATTGATAACACAGAAAGTCTTATCAATAAACTAAATCGCTTTGAATTGGATTTGTTATTACTTGAAGGGTATGTTGACAAAAACAATTTTTTGCACAAAAGAATATCTGAAGAAGAACTAGTTGGGATTTGTTCAATAAATCATCCATTTGCCTTTAAAGATGTAACCTTACAAGAAGTGTTACAAGAAAATATTGTTTTGCGTGAAAAAGGTTCTGGAACAAGAAATGTTTTTGAATTATTTTTACTAAACCTAGGTTATTCTATCGACAGTATTGAACGTAAATCGATTATTAGTAGTAATAAAATAATCGAAAATATGGTTGAAAATCATTTAGCCATTTCCTTTGTTTATGACGTTATTCAAAAGCAAAATCCGAATATTGCAAGTTTTAGAATAATGAATAAAAAAATGGTGCACGAGTTTAATTTTGTGTTTATGAATGATGACAAGGCTATAAAAATAATAAATTTAATACAACAACAAATGTAAAAGAACGAAAGTGAAACCATGCCACACCCCTAACTTTAGGCGAAAACCCAAATCAAGGGCAAATACACAAACCACGCTTGCCCTTGATATTCCATGAAAAATGCGTATTTAGACAATTAAGAGGGAATGAAATTTTTTGTACCACAAACACCCTACACATATAAAAACATCTAACTGGCTTGATTTTGTCAGTTAGATGTTACTTTTATGCTAAACGATATCCGTGAAGATGATTTTTACCTTTTGCTTAGGATAGATTCCCTGACATAGACGAAACCAATGCCCCTTGGGAATCTCCTACAATTGAAGTGCATCAATAGGCATATCACTTTAGAAAATTGATTTTCTTTCATCATCGTTTCAAAAAATCCCACCAGCCTCGCAAAAACAACTGTTTATAATTTTAAGCCCTGGGCTGCTACCTCTCCCAAGCAAAAATAAAATCCCTTGGAAAGCTGCCGTGCCATTTTAAATAGCCCATCCCCCTCTTCGCATCCTTGGTAGAAATCATGATATCTAGTTCCGCCATCGTTTTTACCATGTACGCAAGCTTCGCTTTGGATACTATAACCCTATCTTTCCCAGCAGATTTATTGCCTTGCGGCAGATACGTGTAGATGGCCACCTGATTGTTGTCTTCCACTCTCGCGGCAGCAACAAAATCCAAAATTATTTTTTCGGCAAGGTTTGTGCGTATTACAAGCCTTATTTTTTATGCAGCCATTCATTAAAACAACAAAAAATCCTGTTGCTACGCAAAATTTATGCACAGCAACAGGTAACACTAAAATTTCTAATAAAAGGTTTTGCCTATCGTCATCATAAACGGTGCCGTAGGGCTTGCCATCGCGCATGCATTTATTGCAGGCGATGCAGGAATTGATTTTTCGCCCCGCATTTCTACCAGCTCGACCTTAACATCACCGGTAGATTCCGCTGCTTCTAGCGCCACTTTTAAGGCGGAATACGAAGACTTTTTGCGCAAAAACCCGCAAATTCCCTTTTTTATTTCAATAACTATAAAAAGGATTTTTCCAAAACACCATAGTGGACTTCACCGGCTTTAAAAGAATTGCCCGTTCGAACATTGTGAATTTGCATCGAGCCCAAAGAATATACAGCTTTGTCCACGAGGAAGAAGTCTCGTTCGGCGCGGTCAAAGATATCCGCAAACAGCTCGCCGTAGCACGGGGAGGCCGTTTTGCCCACCAAGCCGCCGATCACTTGTTCAATCTCTGCGTCTTCTGCATCCATCCATACCTCCACGGTACTACCGTAGTTCAGCGCGTCATTGATACGCCCCATCGCTTTCAACTCATCGTTTACAATAGGTGCTATGGGCGCGCTCCCTCGCATCATTTGCACTTTGTTCGTGTCAAAGTTCATCTCATACAGTCTATGGCAGGTCTGCTCTAGCACACGCGCCGAAACCTGCACGGAGGCCACAACACAGGTGCTGTCGGAAATTAGCAAATAGGTGTCCTCAGGCTTGACATTGCAGGCCTTGGCCACGCTAAGCGCCACCTCATCGGTTGGATATCTCACATCCTGCAGGCACAAAACTGCCTCGTCGTTTGTCTCACGGTAGTCGCACATACTAAAATACCAGTCCGACTCCACGCGGGCAATTGCGCGGGCGGGGCCGGAGCCGATGGTGGCAAATTCGCCCTCGCCCAGTTTCCAGCCCGCGATTTGCGCACCGTAACAGGCGATCATCGGCTTGTTTGTGCTCACTTCCACGGAAGCAAAGCTATATTCCTCGTTCAGTTTGAATTGCCCCAAGGCCACGGTGCCCATGTCACCCATGCAAGCGCGCGTAAACAACACACCCGCCTTGTAGCTGCCCAGGCAGTCTATCCCCATGTCAATCAAATTAACGCCACAGTCCATTTTGATGACCTTACAGCCCAGCGCATCCGCATCCTCTATGATCTCTCGCACTACTTTCATGGCCTTCTTGTTGATATTCAGCATAATAACAATGACTCCTTTTTAATAATTTGTCGCTTACCCAGAACATTTTTCCATGTTACTTATTGTGTTGTTCATTTTCTTTAACACGCATTTGTTATAGCATAAAATCATCAAAAATTCAAGTACCTATGGACTGTTTTGACTGTTCTTGGATATAGGTAAGCACCTTTGCACACTGCCTTAAAATGTCTTTCCGATTGAATAGAGTATCCCACCGCTCATCTCACCCATAAAATTTATTATGGATTCACCGGAAGAATACGAGGGGAAATTGGCAGTGCTGATTATTGCAATGAAGGCAAAGCCTGCGGTAAAAATTGATACAACCTCATCATGAAAACTCCGAAAATATAGAATCAAATTCGTGTATTTTAAGAGCTGACGTCGCATTTTTCGACGTCAGCTCTTCATGAAATCCTTTATCGGGGTTCTGCCAATGCCGCCGCCAACCCTATCCGCCCCACCTTAAGGTGCAAAAAAAAAACGAAGATATGTATAAAAATAAAAAGCTCTCGTTTGACATTTCACGCGTTTTTATGCTATGATTTATTTTGTGTATTTATATTGAATAGCAGTGATAAATCTATAAAAAGGGTTTGGTAAAGGACTTATGAAAAAGAGGACGCTAAAAAGCAAAATTTTGTCGGGCATTCTGGCGCTTAGCATGTTGGCAGGGCTTCTGCCGCTTTCTGCCTTTGCAGAGAACACAATGCCCGCAAACAGCGAAACCATCACGGCGGTAGCGACACCCGAGGTAGCACAGCAGGAGATAACAGTGGGAAGCACGGATACACCGACACTCCCCCCCACCGAGCTTTCGGCAACGCTTACCAAGATAACGTGGGCCGAAGTTCCCGTCCAAACCCCCGAGGGCGAAACACCGCCCGAAAACGAGGGCGAAACCCCACAAACCGAATGGCAGGCCACCACCACCACGGAAAATGTACCGGTATCGGTGGAGTGGACATTGCCGGAGGGCGTAACTTTTTCCGCGGCAGAGGTAAACACCTTTACCTACACGGCAAAACTCATAGGGGATGCATACACCGCCTCCCCCGATATTACGATGCCCACCTTTACCGTAAATGTGGTGGCAGCACAAGACACGCCGCAAGCAGCACCGGCAGG
>CAYJIH010000092.1:0-4428 GCA_964370195.1 uncultured Oscillospiraceae bacterium | reverse complement strand
TTTATCATATTTTTACTAACTTTGCTTTTGGTGCAACTTTTGGGGGCAAGACCAGGAGTGTGTGTTTTAGGCATGGCTGGGTTCCTTTCTGACCGTTAGGGGTCGCTTGTGGGTTTTGGGTGGCAGTGGTATACTGGATGGAAGAACAAAAAAGAAGCAGGTTATGAGGACACTGCTTCGTGAAATTTATACAATATGAATGGAGGATATGCTATTATGAAATTTAATGTAAAAAAACTGAAATGGACAAACCAACCAAAAGAGTATTTCATTGGAGATGGGAAAATCGAGATTGTCACAGAAAGCGGAACTGATTTATGGCAAAGAACTTACTATAAATTTAGAAATGATAATGCCCCTGTCTTGCAAATGGAAACAGATGAAAAAGAATTTACATTTACTGTTAAAGTGGAATATAATAGCAAGAATAACTTTGACCAAGCTGGAATTGTTCTTTATTTAGATAGTGAAAATTGGATTAAGGCTTCTGTTGAGTACGGAGATGAGAAAACTGCCTTTCTTGGTGCTGTTGTTACCAATACCGGTTACTCTGATTGGTCTACTACACGAATTTCTTCAAAAATTAAATCTATGTGGTTTAGATTAAGTCGCAGAGAAAATGATTTTTGTGTAGAAACTTCTACTGATGGTGAAAACTTTGAACATATCAGAATTTGCCATATGTTCAAAGCAAATGACATAATTAAATTTGGTGTTTATGCTTGTAGTCCGGAAGATGGAGTATTTAAGGCTACTTTTACTGAATTTGAATTGACAGAATGTAAATGGGCATTGCACGAAGGTCAACAACCTGACGAAGATTTAATCTAAACAGACTGCCAGTTATGAGCATAATCCTGCAAATTATTTTCATTCCCGGCCACCAAGCCCCCCGCTTGGTGGTTGTTTTTCCTAATACTCTACCAAAGTCAGCCAGCGATCTCCGCCTAAATCCTTATACCGTTTTTGCGTGACATTTCGTTTGAAATACACAGCCAGCAGTCTTTTCAGTCTTGCACATCCACCGGTTTGTTTGCAAAATCCAGACTCGTGCAGAGCCCACACATAGAGGAAGGTGTTGCTGCATAGGAAGTGGTCGACATTGAATTTAATGACGGACGGGGATACCATGTCAAGGAAATCTATGGGGAGTGGATGGTTTGGAAACAGGAGCTTTTTTACATGTATGTACCTTTACGACCACTAGGAGTCTCTTGTGGGTTTTTGGCGGGGGTGGTATACTGGAGGCAGAACAAAATTTGAAGCAAGTCGTGGGGACGTTTTTTTGTAAAATCCATATGATTTGCAAGGGGAATTTCAATGAATGTACTAAACATCGCTATTTTGATTTTCATAATTTTAGAATCAGCGAACATAACAATACTGTATTTTTTTCCTGAATCTAAATTTGGAAACGGTATTGCTGTTTTTAACGAGTATTTTAATACTCAAAAAGATGAAAGCAGTAAGTTGTTTGTGAAATATCTTGTAAACTGGGTGGCGGGAACTAAGCTTATTTTTATCGCCCTTTTGCTTGTTGTGTTGTTTTTGGGCAATGATATGGTAAAGATACATTCACTTTCCTTTATGTGTGTTGCGATATCTTCCTACTATTTTATGTTACACCCGATAGTTAGAAAGCTTGATGAAAACGAGGAGATTACGCCTAAAGGATATTCAAAAATACTACTTATTATGATTACCAGCTTTATTGTGATATTTATTTTAGCGATTATTTTGTATTATCTATTGTAGATTATGGTTATCTAAAATTTCATATGTTTTTCCTTATCCGGCCACCAAGCACCCTCGCTTGGTGGCCGCTTTTTCTAATACTCCCCTAAAATCAGCCAGCACTCTTCGTCGAAATCCTCATACCGCTCCTGCATAGCATTTTGCTCAAAATACATAGCCAGCAGTCTTTTCAAGTTTTGTTCATTCGCTCATTTTCTCACAAACTTTGAATTGATCGATATTGAATTTGATGACGGATGGGGCCACCATGAGGCCTATTCGTTTCTAAATTGCCTTTTCATTCCTAATATCGTTATAAAAGATGGCAAAATCCCTGCCAGTAGACTTAAAATGGCTGTGATAATCATAGTTCCAAAGAAAATAGTAGGGTTTGAGGTGAACTCAAAAACTCTGGCATTCGCAAGGGAATACATACCGACACAGGAGGCTATTACAACAGTGCCTATTACCATTCCGGTTAACGTTACAACAATTACCTCAGTAAATGTCATTTTTAATATCTGTCCCTTTTTTGCGCCGATAAGTTTTAGTTTATTAAACTCGCTTGTTCGTACCGACATGATAACAAAAAATGTATTGAACAACGCCACTACCGACAATACAAGACCTATCATTCCAAGCAAAAGCGATGCGGCATACTGAATGTCGTAGGAAACGGAAGTTTGATAATACTCTAAATTGTGTGGCTTTGAGTCAGCGAAAATTTCGTCTTCTGAATATACTGTTGACAATTCTTCACTATATAAGCTGTGTTTGATGGTATTATAATCACAAACGATGCTGTAATTCTCATCGGCAATCCCTTCGGAACTAAATATTCCACCGACTATAAATGACGTTTTATCTCCATTTTCCAAATAAACATTTAACGCGTCACCGACCGCTACATTTCCTACATCGTCAGATATCCAGATCGTATCGCCTTCTACATCCGCTACTTTTTCGATAATATCTAAATTCGGCGTATTGCCTAAAACAGATAAAACATTGTAGTCATTCAACTTATCTCCTTGTTGGGCGAGAAATTTTGTGTTTTTAACTGCGAAAATGCCATCGAAACCCTCTGTTTGATACTGAAACTTTCCATTACTCACATATTCATATTCATCAGCAAACTCATATTGACGAATTGTAGAAGTTTCAATGTAGATGTCATTGCTAAGCACCATAACACTTCCCATTGACATCATAATCGCTATGGAAACCGAAGCAACAGCAAATTTTGAAGCTTTCATTTTTATGTTTCCATAGGCAACTTGCCCCAAACTTCTCGAAGCCCTCTTTACAGTTACCGATAATACCACATTGAAAAATTGTACGATCAAAGGCATTAAGCAAATGGCACCGGCAAGCAAAACCGTGCTTGCACAAAACACCATTCCGATACCAACACCTTGTGTCATCGGTGTAAACACTAAAATGGCACTCCCACCCAATACAAAGATAAAGCCCAATAAAACAACGGGAAGTGAGGTTTTTCCAAGCACATCACCCTCACTTTTTATGGCTGTTGCAGGTGGTATAGACAGTGGCTTACTTGCTGTGATATTGGTCACTAATACGGAAAGCAATGTGATTGCTCCTACTACAACAGCTGCCCAGAAAGGGGAGAATGTTGCAGTGAAACCAGCGGGCACTATGCCCATATCAAAATATAGTGCCGTAATCAGTTCTGCAAGAAAAATGGATAGCACTGCACCAAAACTTGCTCCCAAAAGAGAAATCATAACCGTTTGCCATGACAACATCGCTGTAATTTGCGATTTTTTAAGCCCTATTACACGGAGTTGTGCCAGTAAACGATATCGGTTTTTTATCGAGAATTGCATGGTTCCGCTTATGACAAATAGGCTTATAACCAAGCATACCGAGCCCATCGTTATAAATATCACCATCAGGGAGATGTCATTTGATATAATAGAATTTTGCTCCGCTTTATTCGTATTGCCATCTGTAAAAACATTAAATTCATCTTCATCAAATACGTCTGCGTCTATGTTCTCATCAAGAATAGCCACGCTTTGACAGCCTTTTGCGTTTGTCTTTGCAACTTCATCGCTAAAAAACACATAATTTTGAAGTTCATAATCTTCTGCACCTGTACTTGAAACGATACCGCTTATCTCATAATCAGAAACTTCAGAATTGCTATAAATTTCAAGTGTATCGCCGATTTGTAGGTCATTCATTTCCGCAAGATTTACGTCTATGACTACTTGACTATCACTCGGCTCATTTCCCGATAAGGTAAATTCCGTTAAACCCATAGAAGATAGGTTGTGCCCCGCAAGTTTTTTGCTTGTTAAATTGCTTGCCTCAACAAAAAATGTATAATCCTCTATGATATCGTAATTTGACTTTAATTCCTCGAGTTGTTCTTTAGAGATGGGAATTCGCCCCTCTACATTTTCACTTTCGATGTCTATATCGCCGTCATCATCAACCGTTTCAAAAGTAACTTGATTATTTGCAGTTAAAACCAACGCTACATTACTAAATCTATGTCCATCGCTGAAATTTGCTGTAGAAGAAAATACCAAATTTAAACAAGCGGTTATAATTGCAGACGCTACCACAATGGCTATGAATGTGCCAAAGAACAGTTTCAAATTTTTCCTTATATCAGCAAATGTCAGCTTAAACATACTCACCAAGCCTTTCCATAACTGCGGA
>CAYJIH010000091.1:0-4505 GCA_964370195.1 uncultured Oscillospiraceae bacterium | reverse complement strand
AGGTGAGTTATGAATGAAAAAAATGTTTCGAAAATTTGGAAAATTTGCGCAACTGCATTTTTGTTTTTGTATGTTGCATTTACGCTGTTGAACCGATTTGTTATGCCGCAAAATGTTGTGGCGCTGGACGACCGTTCTATAAACATACAAAATGCAGGTTCACAAATCACAAGCACCCCCATAGAAAGTGGTGCTGCAACAAATGAAGCCGAAACAACTGAGGATACACAGCAAAGTATGACCGAGCCTGTGATTACACAAACAAGCTATACCGACGAAAACATGCATATTACGATTGATACGATTCGGGAATTTGATACCGATATTTATATAGCCGAAATTGAAATAAGCGACAGCACCTACTTAAACGCCGGTTTGGCCGAAAACTCCTTTGGCACAAACGTTAAAGAGAAAACATCCATCATCGCCGAGGAAAACGGCGCCATACTTGCCATAAACGGTGATTATTATGGGTTTCGGGATGATGGGTATGTGATGCGCAATGGATATTTATACCGCGATGTGATGGCGGAAGGCGGCAATGAAGATTTGGTTATCTACGAAGATGGAACCATGGAAATTATTAACGAAAACGACATTTCGGCAGCAGAACTTGAGGCAAATGGTGCCGTGCAAATTTTTTCTTTTGGCCCGGGGCTCATCTCGGATGGTGAAATATTAGTGGATGAAAACAGCCAAGTGGAGCGAGAAGACCAAAGCAACCCACGAACTGCCATTGCGATGATAGACGAAAACCACTATATTTTTATGGTGGCAGATGGACGAACAAGCGAAAGCGAGGGTTTGTCCCTTGAAGAAATGGCCATTGTATTAAGTGGTTACAATTGTGAAGTGGCTTATAATTTAGACGGCGGTGGTTCGGCCACAATGGTATTTATGGGCGAGCTAATCAACAACCCCACCACAAACGGTAGGGACATCAGCGAAAGGAGCGTCAGTGACATTGTCTACATTGGATAAACAAAAATCCGTACGCGTGTTTTATTTTAAAAAACGGGTAAAACCTTATCTGATTCTGGTTTTACTTTGTTTGTTGTTCTCTTTTGTATATTCCCTGTTTTCCCACGGTGTAACTTCGCCGTATATGAGTTATCTATTTTTATACCCTTTGGTATTAGGGTTGTTACCCGGTGCTGTATGCATGAAATTAAAAAATAGCATGCCACATCATTTCTTCGCCACTCATTTTTATCACACCGGTGTGGCGGCCTTATTATTAAGTTCTATGCTGCGCGGTATTTTTGAAATTGCAGGAACTGCATCGGTGTATCAAACCGTTTTGTTCTTTATCGGCGTGCTAGCAATACTTTGTGGCGCTGTGTGCTTTATATTAAAAAAATAAAATCAGGAGGTATTTATGAAAAATTATATTATAATTGCTTTAATGCTTACGATATTGGTTTTTTCCGGATGTAGCAATTTGGGCGAAAGCACCGCTTATGATGATGCGAATACGGCGCAAGAATCACTCTCTGAGGATGCTGGGCTTACCGCTTTGGGCGTAGACTTCCCCGATACTTCACTTACAGATGAAATAAGTGCCAATTCCATCCCTATGAGTGAGCAAGATGTATCCATTACAGAAAGTGGAACGTATGAGTTTTCCGGAGAGTATAGCAGCATCACTGTAAACGTAAATAAAGATGTCGATGATCAAGCGGTGTATCTTGTGCTGAACAATGCGCATGTAAACAGCGAAACGGCCACACCCATTCACATCATTGAAGCTGCGGACGTTGTGATTGTGCTGGAAGGCGAAAACACCGTTACACAAGGCGAAATTATTACTACAGACGAAGAGTTCCCCGCCGCAGCGATTTACTCAAGGGCGGATACGTTGATTACTGGTAGCGGAAGCCTTGCTGTTACTACTTTGTATAATGATGGCATCAACAGCCGTGATGATTTAATTATCGAAGGAGGCACAATTACGGTAAATGCTGTAGCAGATGGTATCTTGGGTAAAGACCTGCTTGCCATTAGTGAAAGTAACATCACTGTAACAGCGGGCAAAGATGGCCTTAAGGCTTCTAACGACGAAGAAGCCGACAAGGGTAATTTGGTTATTACAAGTGGCACGTTTACAATCGCCGCACAAAACGACGGCATTACGGCAGAGCAAACGCTTCAAATTGACGACGGCAGTTTCAATATCACAACAGGCGGTGGGTTTTCGGAGGTTTTAAACGAAATCACGCGTGGCGAAGGTTCTGGTGGGGTTGTTCAGCCAAGCAGCTTGCTTGAAGAAAGCATGAAAGGCTTAAAAGGGTTAAACCTTATTTTAAACGGTGGCGAATTTGATATCTCTTCTTACGAAGATGCCATTCATGCAGATCAAAATTTAACGGTAAATGGTGGTGTTTATTCTATACTATCCGGTGATGATGCACTTCATGCCGACATTGATTTGGTGATAGAGGATATCACATTGACGGTGGAGAACGCCTACGAAGGCCTTGAAGGAGAAACCGTTACCATAAACGGTGGCGAGATTTCTATCAATGTGCTTGATGATGCGATCAACGCAAGCAGTGAAAGCGGTTATGTAAAAATAACGAATGGAACCATTTCACTTACGTGTATGGGTGACGGGATTGATTCTAACGGAGACTTAACCATTGAGGGGGGAGATATTACAATAGAAGTGGATGCGCTGTATGCAGGTGGCGATGGTGCACTTGATGTTACCGGTGTGTATAACATTTCCGGTGGACAAGTTGTAGATGGAAATGGAAACAACATCGATTTAACATCTCAAAACGCTGCACCCGGTGGCAACGCCGGAAGAGTGCAACCCAATAATGCCGCCCCGGCACGGCCTTAATTTGAAGGCATTGCACAAATAAAAAGAAATTTGTGTTCTGCGATGTTTCGTTTGGTTTTACGAATATCTACTTAAAAATATGGACGAAATATTTTGTATTGATGATGTTTTACGAGGTGATGAAAGAATAATAAGGATCCCCTGTACGGTGAGAAAGCCATTTCAAAAAACAGAAACAAAAGGAGAGTGTTATGAAAAAAAGGATGACGGCGATGGTTTGTGCACTGTGTTTTATTGTATCGGCTTGCAGCTCTGAAACTGCGTCGGTATCTGAAATGCAAGCAAACACATCAGCACCTGAAATTTTAGAAGACGCATCCGCAGATGCGACCGGTGTGCCAAACGATATAAGCCCTATTGTTACAACCGGTCAAACATCTACTTACGATGCCGATGGAAATGTAATAGATACGTCCACGGGGTTTTATGGCCAAGATGCAGACTATGAGCATGTAGACTTTGCTTTTACCCTAAATGATGACGGAACAACGTATGATGAAAACACAGGGTTAACCTGGATTACGCTTCCTGAGGGCGGCAAAATGAGTTATGATGAGGCTGTGGAATATACCGAAAACCTCTCCTTTGCAGGATATGACGACTGGCGGCTGCCAACGGCTGAAGAATTGTTTTCTATCAGTGATTTTGAGACAGGATGGCCATACCTTGACACGGAGTATTTTGGTTTTGATACATCGGAATCCGGAACACAGGGCGGTGGACCACAAGAGGGTGGGCCACAGGGCGGCGGACCACAAGGGGAAGCCAGCCAAGACAGTGAGCCACAAGAAGTGGCACACAGCGGTGAGGATTCTGAACTGAATGTACAATCTCCGCCCAGCACATCTTCCGATGGCAGCATTTCAAAAGAGGAAGGGCAATATTGGAGTGCCGATTACAACTTAGTAGAGGGAGACGAACGTCTTGGAGACATTGCTTTTGGCGTAAATCATCTTACAGGACATATCAAGGCCTATCCTGCAAATTCATCACAAATGGGCAAATATGTTCGTGCTGTGCGCGGGGATGTTTATGGAGAAGAAGATTACAGCGATCATGGAGATGGAACAATCACCGACAATGCTTCGGGCCTTATGTGGATGGAAGTGGATTTGGGCGTTGCCGTTGATTGGGAAGAAGCATTGTCCCTTGCAGAAAGTTCTACCTTTGCAGGATATGACGACTGGCGGCTGCCAACAGTTAAAGAGCTGCAAAGTATCGTAAGCTATGATGGGTCTTACCCGGCAATCAACCAAAATTATTTTTCTTATACCGAGCTTCCGGAAAATGAAAACTACTATTACTGGACGAGTACTTCTGCCTATTTCAGTGATGCAGCCCCCGAATATGACTCTGCATGGTATGTTGCCTTTGGATATACATCCCATGGTGCCGGTGCCGTAAGGTTTTCGCCAAAATACGAAGGAAGCGATGCAATCTCTGAGGGAGAAGATAACATCTTAAATTCTGTTCGCTTGGTTAGAGAGTGATGATTGCAGACCGTGAGTATGATATAAATGAAATTCAATTTTTTTAAATTGTCTTTTAAAAAATTTTAAAAACCCGAACAGTTCGAACTCCCTTTCGTTTTTTGTAACTGCGCCGAGGTTCGAACGCCTCTAAAGCGAAAAGGGTAGCTTGAAATTCGTTATTGTTAAAA
>CAYJIH010000090.1:2019-4731 GCA_964370195.1 uncultured Oscillospiraceae bacterium | reverse complement strand
TCGCTGCCCTGTGTGGTGTGACCTTTAAAAAACCGCCCTGACGCTTTCCCTTTGTGCGCGCTCGTGTTCTACGCGCCCTTTAGAAAAAGCTTTTGCCCCTGCTTTTCTCGAAAAGCAGGCGGGGTTTGGGGCGGCGCCCCAAGGTCTTACGCGCACGGGCAGCGGGCAAATTCAACCCAAAAGCCAATAGGCGGTTTTTTGACGGTCTGAGGACCATTCCTTGTGGAACGGCCCTTTTGGTTTATATGTAACGCATTTTAACATATGGTGTTTCTATATCTATATATATATCAACTAATAATTTAACTTATGTTGTTTTTGCTTTTAAAAATCACTGATTATCGCTTTTTTGTACTTCAGCCTTTTCATCTTAATTGTTTATTCAAGTGTAACGCCATATCCAACCAGCATTTTGCAAAAGTTTTTCACATCGAAAAATTGGATACCGGTGATGCCTACCTCAAATGCCGCCAATGCATTTTCTTTTCTATCGTCGGCAAAAATACACTCTCGAGGATCCAGCTTATAGCTGTCTAATAGCAACCGATATACTGTAGGATCCGGCTTTGCAAGCCCCACCTCACACGAAGCAATGCCCCCATCAAACATCGACCAAAAACTGCGCTTTTTCAATTGCGCCAATACATCGTGGGAAATATTAGACAAATAAAACAGCTGATAACCTTGTTTTTTAAATATGCGCATCAAATTAATCGTAGCTTGCCTGTTCGATAGCATCTCTGTCCAGTTATCTAAAAGTGCACGCATTTCAAAACCAAGGTTTTCACTTTCCGCACGCTTCATAAAAATTTCGTTCGCTTGCAAAAATGTAATCTCACCCAAATCCAACTGGCGCCATTCTTCACTGGCAAACACCATATCATACAACATCTTTTCAATGCGTTCATAAAAAAACTGTTCCGCCAGATAGTCTTTGGGGTTATAATTCACCACAACGCCGCCCAAATCAAAGATGAGATTTTTATACAAATGTGATCCCTCACTTTTCCATTTACTTCTATTTTAGTATACTCTTTTTTCTACCATTGGTAAAGCACACAGGGGAAATGGCTTGCATTTTTGATATTATTTTAGTATAATACTTGAAGGGTATTTTAGGCATGTCGCAAATATTTGGATTTTACCCCAAAACAAACCTATATGTTTTTTTAACAAAAACATGCCAAAACAAACTTACAACAGCAAAAGACAGTGCGTATAAACGCTGTTTTGCATACGGAAGGTGGGTCCTGTGCAACGGACCACCGTGAACCATGTCAGGCGGGGAACCGAGCAGCATTAAGCGGATGTGTTTGTGTGCCGCAGTAAACCTGCCTTTCGTATGGAGAACAGCGTGGCGTCTGTCTTTTTTCTTCTCAAAATGGCAAAGGAGGTGCGCTGTGTATCAAGCACTTTATCGAAAATGGCGCCCACGCAACTTTGCCGATGTGGTGGGCCAAGAAGCCATCACCGGCGCCTTGCTTAACCAAATCCAGTCAGAACGCATTGCACATGCTTACCTCTTTACAGGTACACGCGGCACAGGAAAAACCACCTGTGCAAAGGTACTTGCAACCGCTGTAAACTGTGAAAACCCGCAGCCCAGTGGCCCTTGTGGCGAATGCCCCTGTTGCCACGGCATCGAAAACGGAAGTATGTTGGACGTTGTAGAAATTGATGCAGCTTCCAACAACGGTGTAGACGATGTGCGCGACTTACGTGATGAAACGGTGTATCGCCCGGGGCGATGCCGCTATAAAGTTTACATAGTAGACGAAGTGCACATGCTGTCGATTCAAGCATTCAATGCTTTGCTTAAAATTTTAGAGGAACCACCTTCTCATGTTATTTTTATTTTGGCTACAACAGAGATCCACAAAGTTCCGGCCACCATTTTATCCCGCTGCCAACGCTACGATTTTTTGCGAATCCCACAGACGGCCATTCAAAACCGCCTTTTGCACATTGCTTCAAAAGAAGCCATAGATCTCAGTGAACAAGCGGCCTCTCTTATCGCTGTTTTGGGTGATGGTTCTATGCGAGACGCATTATCTCTACTGGACACATGTGCTGCATTTGGCGAAGCTGTGACGGAAGAACTTGTACGCACAATGGCCGGTGTCACAGACAAAAAACACCTGTTTTCTATTGCAGAAGCCACTAGAGAAGCTGATATAAATGCGATGCTTTCACAAATTTCAGCATTGCGAGAACGTTCTGTAGACATACGGCGGCTTTGTGAGGAACTTATTTCACATTATCGCAATTGTCTTTTGGCTTTAGCGCAACCAAACGGTGATTTACTTGATTTTTTACCAGCCACCGAAAAAGATGACTACCTTTCCATGGCAAAAAAACATACAGAGGCCGGTTGCATTCGATCTTTACGCCGTTTGGCAGAGGCCTTAGACAAAATGGGCCGCAGCCCAGACCCGCGCGTGGAACTGGAGCTTGCTCTATTTGACATTGCAAACTTAGCACCCTCTGTGCAGGCAACGCCGGCAACACCACCGTCCCAAACACCCCGTGCCCCTATAAGCACACAAGCGGCCCCGGCCCCCACTTTTACAAAAGTAGAGCCTTTGCCAATTTCGAAGGCCGAGCCAACCCCTCCACCAGCTTTTATCCCACAACAAGATACATTCCAATCATCTTCACAAAAAGAGCCCTCTCCTTCCGTTACAGCAACTGCTACACCGGCACCTGCACCAC
>CAYJIH010000090.1:0-1919 GCA_964370195.1 uncultured Oscillospiraceae bacterium | reverse complement strand
CACTTGATGCAAAACAAGAGATCCACGCATTTGTTCCTTGGCCACAGATTATAGAACAAATTCGTCAAATGGACACCATGGTGTATTCCTTTGTGAAAAGCACAAGTGCTTATTACGATGGTAGCCACGTTTTAATTGATGGCGGAGATGTGTTTTTAGAATTTATGCGCTCGAATAAGAATGTAAGTGAAATAATTAAAACGGCCATTCAAACCGTAACAGGAACGCGGTGCGGTATTGGCCCTTACACAAAAAAAATAGAGGAAACCCCTTTTGCGCAAACCACAAAACGCACATTGGAAGAGTGGCAGCAAAAAGGTGTTCCCATTGAATATGAAACCGATACAGAAGACAAAGGAGATAAAAAATGAAAGCCAGATTACCTGATGGATACGGAAAACAAAACATGAATGTTTTGATGAAACAAGCACAAGACATGCAAAACCAAATGCAAGCCAAGCAAGATGAGCTGCGCGAAGAAGAAACAACAGCCACCTCGGGTGGTGATATGGTCTCGCTTACAATGCGTGGCGACTTCACGGTTACATCTGTGCATATCAACCCGGAGCTTGTAAGTGGTGACGATATTGAAATGCTGGAAGACCTGATTGGCGCCGCATTCAACGAGGGCGTTCGCCAAATTAACGAAAAAGCCGACCGTGAGATGGAAACCATTTCCGGTGCCTTTCCGGGCCTTGCCGGCTTAGGGCTGTAAGCCTGTAGAAAGAGGATAACCATGGGCACAAACGCCGAGCCGCTGGAACGGCTAACCGAACACTTTGCACGCCTAAATGGCATTGGGCGAAAAAGCGCAGCGCGCCTTGCCTACCAAGTTTTAGGAATGGAAGAATCACAAGCACGTGCTTTTTCGCAAGCCATACTAGATGCACATGAAAAAATCCGCCGTTGCGCTTGCTGCCAAAATTTAACAGAAACCGAAGTATGTTCTATTTGTGAGGATCCAAAACGAGACGGTGGCATTATCTGTGTGGTGGAAAGCCCTCGCGATGTGTTGGCTTTTGAACACACACGCGAATATCATGGGTTTTATCATGTGTTGCACGGCCTAATTTCCCCCGCAGAAGGGATTGGCCCCGACCAACTTCCCGTTCAAGCGTTGCTGCACCGCTTAAAAGATGGAAATGTACACGAAGTGATCATGGCTACAAATCCCAATGTGGAAGGCGAAGCAACCGCCATGTATCTTGCGCGGCTTATCAAACCACTTGGTGTGCAAACAACACGTCTTGCGTATGGCTTGCCTGTGAACGCCAATTTGGAGTATATTGATGATGTCACGCTATACCGTGCGCTGGAAGGGCGCGGCGAAATGTAAGTTTTTTCTTAATGAATGGAACACCATTTTGGCAATTTATAAATAAAACGCAGAGGAGGCCGCTATGGAAAAAGTGAAAATGGTAGCGGTGAACCGAAAAGCGCGCCACGAATACGAAATTTTAGATAGGCTAGAAGCGGGTATTGAACTCGTGGGTACCGAAGTAAAAAGCATTCGTCAAGGGTCAGTAAATTTGAAAGACTCTTGGGTGGATATAAAAAATGGTGAGGCTTTTTTGCTGGGAATGCACATTTCGCCCTACGAAAAAGGAAATATTTTCAACCGCGATCCAGAGCGCACACGAAAATTGCTGTTACACCAAAAAGAAATTCGAAAATTGCAAGCGGACATTAAGGTTAAAGGATTTACACTGATTCCACTTGCCATTTATTTTAAGCGCTCATACGTAAAAATAGAATTGGGCATTTGCCGTGGTAAAAAGTTATACGACAAACGCGCGTCAAAAGCCACTGCTGATGCCAAGCGAACGATGGAAAGAGCCATGAAAACACGCTCTTTATCATAAACATGGGGATGTAAAGGTTTCGACAGGGAGAGGAAAGCCAGAGCAGCGGGTAGTGTT
>CAYJIH010000089.1:0-4735 GCA_964370195.1 uncultured Oscillospiraceae bacterium | reverse complement strand
TTATAAAAAAAGAGTGATAAGTGGAGGTGCACACCGTGCCCCTATATGGTCAAAAGAAAGAACAATATACAATTATTAACCAATCCAAACCGCGTGTTGACGGTGTGGATAAGGTAACAGGTCGTGCCCATTTTGCTGCCGACCTTTATTACGATCGCATGGTTTATGGTGGCATGTTACGCAGCCGCCTTGCCAGTGCAAAAGTAACACGCATTGACACCGAAAAAGCAAAAGCGATGCCCGGTGTTTTGGCCGTGCTTACAGCAAGTGATTTACGTAAAACACAAAGCTGGGCCATGTATATGTATCTCACCGAACAAGTGCGATACGTTGGCGACGTGGTGGCTTTAGTGTGTGCAGAAACGAAAGAGCAAGTAAACAATGCTTTAAAAGCCATTGAAGTGGACTATGAAGAACAACCGGCCGTTTTCACCATTCGGGAAGCAATGGAAGAAGGCGCCCACCAAATCCACGAAAAATTTCCGGGCAACAAATTCAGCCCTTCAGAGTTCCATATTGAAAAAGGCGATATTGATGATGGTTTTGCCAAAGCTGATTATGTGATTGAGCGTGAGTATGAAACACAATATGTGGAACATGCTTACATCGAGCCAGAAGCTGTTGTAGCAGAAGAAGACCCTGCCGATGGCATGATGACCGTGCACGCTTCGGCACAAAACCCATTCTTTACACGCCGCTATGTGGCCGACATTTTAGGCTTACCCATGAACAAGGTTCGTGTTGTGCAAGAGACGCTTGGTGGCAGTTTTGGTGGCAAGGAAGAAGGCGTGGGCCTGCTTGCTGCACGCGCTGCGCTTCTTTGCAGCATTGTCAAACGCCCTGTAAAAATGGTATTTAGCCGCGAAGAATCCCTTTTAGAAAGTGCCAAGCGCCATCCGTTCATTCTGAAATACAAAGCAGGCGTTACAAAAGATGGCAAAATTGTGGCATGGGAAGGCACCCAAATCGACAATTCCGGTGCTTACAACAACCAAACTCAGTTCATGAACTGGCGTGCCAATGTTCATAGCTGCGGCCCTTACAGCATCCCCAACGTAAAAACAGAAACATTCGGTGTGTTTACAAACAACATTCACTCCGGTGCTTTCCGTGGCTACTCCTCCCCTGCTCTTATTTTTGGTCAAGAGCAATTCATTGATGAGATTGCCGAAGAAATTGGTATGGATGAAGTGGAGCTGCGTCGCATCAACTGCTTAAAAGATGGCCTAACCAACGCCACCGGCACTGTTTTAGATAATGTTATCTTGCAGGAAGTAATGGACCACACTGTGGCTCAGGCAAACTACCAGGCCAAACGTGACCAGTACAAAAATCAGCCGGCTGCCCCCATTCAAAAGGGCATTGGCATGGCTATTGCCCACCGTGCTTGCGGCCTTGGTGCGGAAGCACCGGACGCTTCCGGCGCTATGGTAATTGCCAACGAAGATGGATCTGTGCACATCAACACCGGTCTTGCAGAAAATGGCCAGGGCCTGAAAACAGCCTATTCTCAAATTGCTGCTGAAGCCCTTGGTGTTTGCTACGAAAATGTTGTGATGTATGGAACAAATACGCATGCCATTGCAGATTCCGGCATGACCGTTGCCTCACGCGGTACAGTTATGGGTGCACAAAGCATGCGCAAAGCTGCTGCAAAACTCAATGGTATCATGCGTGAAAATGCTATTTCTCTTGGCTTTTTCAGCGACACTGCCGCCATTGAAGAGGCATGCAAACTTGCCAAAGGAAGCCTGGATGGGCTTGCCATCACAGCTGATGACATTGTATTAAAAGACAGTCTTTTCTTCCACCCCAAATACACCGATTACACCGTTGGTTTTGAATGTGTTTGTGGCGCTGGCCTATGGTCTGGTTGTCAAATGGCCGCCTATGAGTGGTTTAAGCCAGACGCTTATGAGCAAGACCACCACACTGGCCAAGGTGTAGCTGGCCCGAACTTTGCTTACGGCTGTGTTGTGGCCGAAGTAGAAGTGGATATGGGTACTGGCTATGTAGACTTAGTAAAAGTAACCGCTAGCCATGATGTGGGTACTGCCATCAACCCTGCCTTGATTGAAGGACAAATTTATGGCGGCATCGTGATGGGCCAAGGCTATGGCATTATGGAAGAAGTGGAAATTAACAAGGGTCGTGTACAAAACCAAAACTTGGATGAGTACATTTTGCCAACTTCCATGGATATGCCTGAAATGGACATCAACATCTTTGAGTGTGACGATGAAAAAGGCACCTTTGGCGCCAAAAGCGTAGGCGAGCCTTCTACCGAGGCTGTGGCCGCCGCTATTGCCAACGCCGTATACAACGCCACCAAGCGCCGTGTACGCATCAATCCGGCCGGCCTAGAACAGGTTTTGCTGGGCAAAAAACTGATTAAGGGTTGATACTATGCAAAAAATAATGTATTTAAAGCCAACCAGCTTGGCCGAAGCTGTTGAAATGATGGCAAAACATGCCGGGAGCATCAAACCGTATGCAGGTGGCACCGATTTAATGGTGCAGATGCGTGAAGGTGCCAAAAAATTGGCAGATGTATCGGTTTTAATGGATTTGGGTGGCCTTGATGAAACAAAAGGCATCCGTGTGGAAGATAATCTAATCAGTGTGGGTGCCATGTGCAGCCACACTGAGGTGAACGAATCTGCCGACATTCAAAAATATGCACCGTTCCTATCAAAAGCTTGCTCCACTGTGGGCTCGCCTCAAGTGCGTAATGCTGGCACTGTGGGTGGCAACATCTGCAATGGTTCGCCTGCGGCCGATTCTCTCTCCCCCTTTGTGGCACTCGATGCCCGTTTGGTTGTGGTTAGCAAAGACGGCGAGCGTCGTATCTTAGTAAAAGATGCCTACGAAGGCGCAGGACGTTTGAATTTAGCGGCAAACGAATTTGTAACCCGCATTGAATTTGATCGCATTGACGATTTCACCACTGCCTTTAGCAAACTGGGCCGCCGCAAAGCGTTGGCCATCTCCCGCATGAACGCTGCTGCCGCTGTGAAAATGGCAGAGGACGGCACCATTGCCGAGGCACGCCTTGTTCCCGGTTGTGTGTTCTCTACCCCACAACGTGTAGAAAAAGCCGAACAATTCATGGTTGGCAAAAAACCATCTTTAGAATTATTTGCCGAGTGTGGTAAAATTGTTTCCGCTTACATGATTGAATGCACAGGCGTTCGCTGGAGTACTGAGTACAAACAACCTGCCGTTGAAGCGATGAGTGAGCGTGCCTTGTGCGAAGCTTGCGGCCTGCCGTGGGCAGAGTAAGGAGAGGCGACTATGGAGAAATTTAACTTAAAATTCACGCTAAACGGGCAAGAAACTGAAGTTGCCATTGAACAAAACGCCCGTCTTTTGGATGTTCTGCGTGACGTGCTCCAACTCACCGGCACAAAAGAAGGCTGTGGCGTTGGTGAGTGTGGCGCATGTACTGTTATTATTGACGGTGAGGCCATGGATTCTTGCATGGTACTTGCAGCCAGTGTAGCCGGCAAAAGCGTCACCACCATTGAGGGGCTTGCCAATGATGAGATTTTGCATCCGTTGCAGCAAGCTGTTCTCGACCATCATGCATTGCAATGTGGTTTTTGTACACCGGGCTTTGTTATGAGTGCCAAAGCACTTATGGATAAAAACCCAAACCCCACACGTGAGGAAATCAAAGTAGCCATCAGTGGCAATCTCTGCCGTTGCACAGGCTATCAGCAATTGATTGATGCATTTGAAGATGTGGCAAACCGCAACAAGTAATTGAATTTAGGCAGTGCAAAATAATTTATGTTTTTTGCACTGCCATTATAAAAAAGAGGAGTGACCTAACTTATGTATGATAAGTCCAAACTACAGGGCGTTGACATTAGTGTCGATTATTGTGGCATCAAGCTACAAAGCCCCTATATTCTAACCTCTGGTCCGCTTACGTATGCGGCAGAAGGCATGATTCGTGGCCACGAAGCTGGCTGCGGTGCTGTTGTTACCAAAACCATCCGTCTTGGTCGCGCTATCAACCCCGTATTCCACATTGGTGGCATTGGCCCCACTTCGCTTATCAACGCCGAAAAATGGGCTGATTCTGAGCGTGAGCTGTGGTATGAGCGCGAAATTCCGATGACAAAAAAAGCCGGCGCTGTTGTTATTGGTAGCGTAGGCCACACCCCGGAAGAAGCCATTGCCATTGTAGAGGACGTTGAAAAAGCCGGCGCCGACATGATTGAGCTTGTTTCGTATGCAGAAGAAACCTTGCTTCCTATGCTTGACTACACAAAAGAGCATGTAAATATTCCTGTTATTTGCAAACTGAGCGGCAACTGGCCAGACCCCATTGGCTCTGCCAGAAAATGCTTAGAGCACGGTGCAGATGCCATTGCTGCCATTGACTCCATTGGCCCTGCCCTTAAAATTGACATCAACAAACGTCGCCCCGAAATGCGTGGCACAAACGGTGTGGGCTGGCTGTCTGGTGAGGCAATCCGTCCTATCGCTCTTAACATCAACTACGAAATTGCCAAGCAAAATCCCCAACTGAAAGATTTGTATGGCAGCGGCGGCGTGATGAGTGCCGAAGATGCTATGGAATACTTCATGGCTGGCTGTAACGCTGTTGGCGTTTGCACCGTGGGCATCTTGCGCGATATCGATTACATCGAGCACATGTGCTACGATTTATCGAAACTTGTAAAAAAACTTGGCTTCAACAGCCTTGCCGAAACCGTTGGCGTGG
>CAYJIH010000088.1:0-4904 GCA_964370195.1 uncultured Oscillospiraceae bacterium | reverse complement strand
CAACAACTTCACCTTCGTACTGAGTTCCATCTGAAAGTGAAATATAAATTTTATAGGCATCTTCTATTACATGCACATTTGTTACAACATATCCTCTCTCATCAATGATTGACCCAGATCCAGAGCCACCTTCGTGCGGCATTGCTTCTAAAAACCAATTTACGCCCATAACTTCTGTTGTAATATTTACAACTGCAGGAGCGGCCTGCTCATAAATGCGTATATTTTGAATTTCATCTTGTGTATAATCTTGATAGTTTACTATAGGTCGAGAGTTATCTTGAATACTGTTGATATCAGCACCAGAATTGTTAAATGTATACAGCCTATTTTCTAGCGCTGCTATTTGATTTTGAAGAGATTCAAGCGTTGTATGTGCGTCTTTTGTTTTATTCCCAAAAAGGGCAGAGCCGAGAATTAAGCCAACAACCATAAAACAAGCTGAAATAATTGCCGTAAGAATTATTTGTTTTTTCATATACCGTCTCATATATATAGTATACCCCACTAAGACAAAAAGTTCCAGTAGAAAAACTAAAGATTAAAAAAAACTATTGCGTTCTCTTGCTTTCTCTGAACACTTGCTTTATAATTTCAATAGGAGTGTGTAAATGAAAAAATATTTTTTTATAATAATGGTACTTTGCTTTATGTCGATTACATGGTCACAAGAGCAAAATTCTGAACAAAAGAGTGCATTTCAACTGGGCTTAGTAACTCCCATAGGTACAAATGGTAATGAGTCTTCTCAATTTACAAATATGTTTTCATTAAATCTACTAGGAGGATACAGCTATGCCAATACAATTCTAGAAATTGGTGGTATCTATAATATAAATCAGGGCTATACCAAAGGCATGCAACTTGCAGGTGGTTTTAACTTAACCTTTGACTCAAAAAATGCATGGCAGATAGCTGGAGGAGCCAATCTTGCTCTTGAGGGCATTTCATTTTTTCAAGCTTCGCTAGGCGGTAATATAGCCGATACAGTTGCTGGAGGACAATTTTCTATTTTCACAAACCTTGCCAGTGAAGCAAGAGGATTGCAGCTTTCCCAATTTGGAAATTTTTCAACCACTTCTGTTGGGGCGCAGTTATCAGGTGTAAATATCGCAGGGAATGCCATTGGATTGCAGTTAGGGTGGCTTCTAAATATTGCAGGAGAAAGCTTTACAGGGACTCAAATAGGAGTCGGTGCTAATATTCTTGGTGAAGGTGCCGGTCTACAAGTCACTGTAGTCGAAAACTATGCAGGAATTTTTGATGGTCTACAAGTTGCAGGGGTAATCAATACAACAGGAAAGATTAGCGGTGTACAAATTGCCGGCATTGGTAACCTTACACAATCTGTCTCTGGCCCCCAAATTGCAGGCTTAGGAAATCTTGCAAGTGAAGCAAAAGGATTACAATTAGGAGGGCTTGGAAATCTTGCAGTTGACATTGAAGGTGTGCAATTATCAGGAATCATAAATCTTGCAAAATCTACAAAAGGATTGCAACTGGGGCTTATTAATTATGCAGAGCAATTAGATGGTGTTCAAATAGGTTTAATTAACATTGTTAAAAATGGTGGAAAAAAAGAATTTGAACTTTCTTATTCAGATGCCCTAGATACGGTTTTTAGCTTCAAGCTTGGATCTGATCCTTTTTACTCTGTCTTTTCAGGAGGAGCTAATTATTTTACAGATACACTAGAATATGCATATGGATTGGGGTTTGGAACCCAATTGAATTGGAACCATGGATGGTCAAACCAAATTGAAATTATGGCATACCAACTTACTGAAGATACTCAATTTGCTAATGCATTAAATTTACTTACACAATGCAAGCTTTTAACATCAAAGCAGCTTATTGGAATCTTGCATATATTTGCAGGACCAACTGTAAACATGACCATTTCACAATATCAAGATCAAGATGGAAATCTAGGATCATCTTTAAGACCTTGGTCAATTTGGGAAACAACAAATGGAAATACTCATTTAAATATGTGGGTAGGATTTAATGCGGGTCTATCATTTAGATTATAATTTTATTGAATGTAATAAAAAAGAGCTTAGGGGTAGAGAAGCTCTTTTTTATGCTTCCATTGGAGAGCTAGGAACAAAAAGGAGAGCTTTAAAAAACAGAACTAAAACAATTAATTTCCTATACTCCGTTTTTTTCGCTCTTTGTTTCTGCTCCTCTTAAATTCATACATTTTACCATCAGCCAAGTCTATTAAATCGTCAAGAGAAATGTTATTGTCCTCGCAGACTTCAACAACACCATAGCTTATAGAAGTTTCATATGGCTTTTTGTTGCTTGCTTTTAGTTTGAGTACTCTTTCATGACAAGCATGAGCCCTTTCTAATACAGAATAGCCTTTTATTTCATTTCCAATAATAAGGAACTCATCTCCCCCGATGCGAGCAATTGTATCATAAGGGAAAGATTCTTTTATGCATTTTGCAGATGCCTTAATATACCAGTCACCTTCTTCGTGCCCATAGGTGTCATTTACTGTTTTTAATCCATCTAAATCAAGATAGGCAATGTAGCATTTTTCTTTTTTTTCTAAAAATTTTGACAATTTTTTTATAGCTATATTTTTTACAAAAAATCCTGTAAAAAAATCTGTTTTCGCTTCTGCTTCAAGTTTAGAAATAGTTATATTTTCCGTTTTAATTTCTTCTGTTGTATCTTCATACTTGTCTGAAGCTTCTTTTAATTTTCCATAAATATAAACTATGAGCATTATCACAATAAAACTTATAAGAGCTAAAACCCCTGTGCGTATTTGATATATAGGGTTAAATTGAACATTTTCAGTTTCTACGAACATTGTAGGTATAGAGACTAATTGAATTATACTTACAGAGGCTAACAATGCACAAGCAAGCTTAAGGCTTATCCTGTTTGTTGCAATATGTTTTATAATATTAGAGTTTAAAAACTTACTACCAATTACATTATAGGGAATCAAAGCTAAAAAAGTGAAAATCATAATAAAAATCCGACTCTCTTGATCTCTTAGCATATCTACTGTCTGTTGATTCAAGCTAAGGGCTCTAATACCTACAAACAAAGTTCGTGTAGCAAAAAAAAGTAACGTAAAACCCAAGTTTAATGTAAGCGAAAGCAAAAGATCTTGCTTGTATAGCAGCAATATTTCTATTCCTAGTACAACAAAAAACACAAGCCACAAAATTTCTCCATTGTAAAAATGTGTTAAAAAAACGGGAACATAAACAAGGGCACTGTTAATAAGGACAATCAATGTAAGGACTCCCTTTTTTACCAAAGGTGCACCAAAAAGTTTTGATAAAAAATAAAAAGTCAAGGAAGCATATACTATATACAGTGCAAATAAAACAATGGTCATATTAAACACCTCCTTGTTCATAAAATAATTGCTTTTCTTTTTTCATAAGCTTATCCACTGCTTCTAAAACTTCAGTGCGAGTTCTTTTTTGCAAACTTAAATCAAAAGTCATAAAGCCTAAATTAGCATAAACAGTAAACTTTTCTTTTTGATTTTGTTCGCTGACAAGCTCCTTTATACGCGAAATAATATCGGTTAAACTTTCAGTGGTTACATCAGATAAAATGACCACAAATTCATCTCCGCCTATACGGGCACAAAAGTCATCTTCTCTCACTGCCTTTCGAAACGCGTTTGATACACTAAGAATGTAGCGATCGCCAACTTTATGGCCAAATGCATCATTCACCGTCTTGAGGGCAGCCAAGTCTGCATAGATTACTCCAAAATGGCTCTTTTCATCCTCGCATAACTCATCTAATTTTTGATAGATAAAGCGCTTATTATAAAGAGACGTTAAATCATCTGTGTATAGTTTATATTCTGTTACCTTTTTTCTTTCAATAACTTGGCCATGTAATGAAACAGCCTCATCTGCTTTTCTCTTATACGGGTGGAGAACAATAATATAGGTATTAACAAAAAACAAGCAGTAGTACATAATCACAACAAAAGCAATTGTGGCTATAGAAGATACAAAAAAAGGCAAAATAAATGTATTATTATATAATACCCATGAGTCGGTTAGTATTACTCCAAATAAAAGAGAGGTACTTACGCCCATAATCTCTGAATATCCTCTTGCAGTTGAAATAGCTAACAATCTTTTCGCTGATAAAAACTTTTTTGCTATAAATAAAACACCAATCAATAATGCGTATGATACAGAAAGCACAATGAAAAATAATACAGTATTTGAAAAAATAGTAGAAATTGATACATTTAAAACCGCTCCTACACAGAGAAGTACAAGAAAATGAATGGATGCGAGATTTATTAAATAACTTGAAGCACCAAACAACACTTGCCTAAAAGGAGCTTTTGACGAACACAAGAAATAAAATATGTACAAACCAAACGAAAGAGTATACAAAGCAAAATACGATAATCCCAAAAAATAGGCTGAAACGAAGATGCCTGTATTAATGATAGGGATAATTAGGAAAACAATATTTTTTTTAGTAGCGTATTTAAGAAGAGGAATAGAAAATTTAAAAATTAAAGTACTATGTATGAAGTACGTAAAAGTACCAACAAAAATCCAAAAATAAGAACTCAAAACACCCTTCTTCCTTACAACCAAAATTATTTTCTATAGTAAAGCTAGGATGCCTAATAAAATCGCTTTCTAGTTTCGTTATTATAGTAACTTGAGCATACTTTGTAAACCCTTACCAATTTATTTTTCGTAAATTCCTGTAATAAGGTTTTTTGCATACGGCAGGCTTTCAATCCATTCACAAAAAGTGTGCCATTCGTTTAGTTTATGATTTTTTCTTGAGTAGTAAATATTTATAAGTGTTTCATAGTTCATGGTACACGTGCGTAGCTGATTATAACTTGATGGTAAAAGTTGTATCATATCATGCCAATGTGA
>CAYJIH010000087.1:0-4938 GCA_964370195.1 uncultured Oscillospiraceae bacterium | reverse complement strand
ACCATCACCATCACAATTTGCTGGAAATTAAGCGAATAGTTTTGAAATTGATACAATAATTTGCTTTTAGAAAGAACAAACCGATACACAAAAAATGCCACAGCAACACTTACAAAGTACACAAGTGCTTTTTCTAAATACAATGCTGCATCAATAGAAAGCGCCGTGCCAAACATAAAATTCATCCACTGTGTGCCAAAAACGCCGCCTACAAAACACAACGTGCCAAGAAAAAGCAGCACAAATTTCTTTTGCCCACTTTGCAAAATGGGCGTTTCTTTTTTGCCCCACAAAACGTGCGAATATTTTACAAACGACAAAATGGTGCCAAAATTCACAAGCAGCATGATGATTTCCACCTCGCTGCCTTTTACACCGTATTGCATAAAATATTTTGAAATAGACGCGTTGAAAAATGGTGCTCCGCTGATGCCAAGAATGCCCAAAATGGTGGCAATGCCGGTGAGAGGCATCGTTTTTAACACGCCGTGTATTTGGCGGATGTCTCTTGTTTTATACTGTTTAATCATCATGCCGGCCGATAAAAATAACAAGGATTTAAACAGCGCATGGCAGATGATGTGGTATAGCGCCCCCGCGGTGGAGACCTCGTTTTGCGCGGTGAGGCCCAGTGCAATCAGCCCGATTTGCGAAATGGTGTGAAACGCCAAAATCAATTTGATGTCTGTTTGCGAAAGCGCCATCACAAAACCGATGATGGCCGTGCACGCGCTTAACACCGTGAAAAACGGGGCGAAATCGATGACAGGGGCAAACAGCTGCGTGAATATAAAAAACAAAAAGATGCCATTTTTAACGTATAGCCCCGACAAAATGGCCGAAACGGCCGAGGGAGCACTTGGCGTAGCATGCGCCCGCGGCAACCAGCTGAACAGCGGAAAAAACGCACTTTTTAAACAGACCGCCGTCATGATGAATGCAAACGGCAACGAAAGGCTTTTGGCGTCGGCATAGGGAATCATTTGCGAAATTTCAGAAATAGATAGCACACCAAAACTTTTATACAAATACCCAATGCCAAACAGGTAAAACAGCATGCAAATCACCTGCGAAAGCAGATACACCATGCCGTCGTACACAGAGCGCAAATCGCGTTTGTACATAATAAGGATAGCCACCACCACGGTGGCTACTTCCAGCAACACATACAAATTAAACAAGTCATCGGCTAAAAACACACCGCAAAGCAGGCCTTGTAAAATCAAAAAAAGCATCACGAACTTTTTATCAAAAAATTCTTCGTGCATGGTGTATAAAAACGCTGAAAAAAACAAAACAATCGAAAGCGCAATCAGCGACAAGGTAAAGCGGTTTGCCGTAAGTGCAATGCCCAAAACCGGGTTTTGCGCCCCCAGCACCTGTGTAATGGTGCCGTTTTCGCTGTGTAGCAGCTGCAAAAACACATGGATGCAATACGCAAATAAAGACACCTCCACAGCGCAGGTAACGGCCCGCAGCGGAAGTTTCGGTATCGTATACGCAAGCACACCACATAGCACGGGAACAAAAATAAACGCAAGATATATCATGAAGTATGATCCATTCTTTTTTTATGAATTGCGGTCCAGTCAGAGTTGCCATATAAATGATATAAATTGATAAACATGCAAAGGGATATGGCGGTTACGGCAACGCCAATCACGATGGCTGTAATCATCAGCGCCTGCGGCAAAGGGTCTGCCACGGTGGCGGATGCTGTGCCAATGGGCGCATCGGCCTTTGGCGAGGCAAACATGGTTAAAAAAAACGTAATGGCCGCCACTTCCATAATGCCGATGCACACCACGGTTTTTAAAATACGCCGGCTGCTAAAAATACCCGCGATGCCGATAAAAAACAAAGCGATGGACACGTTTTCTCCCGTTAAAATTTCCATGGCAATTCCTCCTGTAAAATTTACGTATCTTCGTAATGCACAAACCGATAAAACACAATGGTTAACCCGCAAAACACTTTTACACCAATCAAGCTGTTCATCAAAATCATATAAGGCACGTTGTAGGCCGTGTGCGAAAGATACAGGTTAGACAAAACAAACACAATGGCAATGATGGCAAGCGTTAAAAAAAGCAGCTTTTCTAAGCGTTCCAGCGCATAAAAATGGATGTTTTTTCCCGGCCTAATTAAGTACACACAAATAAACACCGAAGACAACGCCGCCCCACCTTGAAAACCACCGCCGGGCGTGTTGTGCCCATTTAAAATAATGTAAACGGCCAGCATCATAATAACGGGAATAATGAGTGCAATTGCGCTTGCTGTGGTTGTTTTTTTCACCTGTGGTACTTCGAGGAATTTGAAATGGTCATGGTCGTGCCGCGAAAAGTGAATCACACCCATCACGCTCACCAGCAGCATCAAGGCTTCGAAAATGGTGTCGTACATACGATAATTTAAGTAAATGGCTGCCACGGCATTTTGCGCGCCTGTCTCGGCCATGTATTGTGTCATCACGGTGCTTAAAACAGCCGGAGACGGCACCGCCACCGTGCCAAACGAGACAAAAAGCGTAAGGACGCCGGCAAAAAAAGCCAGTGCAAAACCAAAAAAACGGCTCATTTTCATGGGCTGTCCTCCTCTTGGCTGTTTGTACCCGTATTTACAAACACCATGCGGTCTTCGCGCAGGCTATCCTTTAAAAGTTCTCGGATGGCAAGCACATGCAGCTCATCGTCCGAGCCATACATCGTAACGGTGTTGTTTTCCTTGTGTAAAATCAAATCATACAAATGTTCGTTTGCAATGGTTTTTGGGTCTTCGTGGCTATACACCGCCTGCGCTTCTAAATCGTGATCTACAAGATATGTTGTAATTTTTGATACAACGTCGTTCATTTCAATGCGCAGCTTTTGGTCGCCGATTGTTTCGTTTTCCCCGGATGTAAAAAATATATAAAATGTTCTGTGTTTTTTTAGCGCTACAATGAATAAAATGGTAGAAAGGGCACTGCCAATCACCGCCTCTGCAATGGCCACATCGGGCGCATGATACAAAAGATAACAAAAAGATGCCAAAAGGGAAAACGCACCCAAAGCAACGATGATGCGTTTATAATTTCGGCATACCACAATGTATAAGGCAAGAAGCAGCATCAATATAAAAACCAGTTTATCTACGTGCATTTTTATCATCCTTTTTCACTTTATAGCCCGAAAAATATGCCGAGGCCGCCATGGAAGAAGTGACAATGGGGTTGATGATTAAAATAATGACCAAAATAAGGATTACTTTTAAAGTAAACCACGTAAATCCGCTTAAAAAAGAAACACCCAGCAAACAGGTGATGAGGCCCACGGTGTCGATGTTGGCGCCGGAAAGAAGACGCGCATAAAAATTGTTGAACCGGAAAATACCAAAAACGCCCACGAGCGTAAACAACGTGCCAAAAGCCAGCAGTGTATACCCAATGATTTGCATCGCCATCCCCCCTTATTTATTTTTTTGCAAAAATTTAGAAATAGACGTTGTACCAACAAACCCAAGCAAAGCAAACACCAGCGCAACGTCCAAATAATACGAATGGTTTTTTTCGTACGAGTATAAAATCATAATAATAATCATTTTGCTGGACATTAAAGAAAGGCCCAGCAAACGGTCCCACACCGAAGGGCCTGCCACAATGCGGTAGCCGCTGGCAAAGCCCGCTAAAACAAGCAAAAACAAAATAACATTGATAAACATCGGCGCCCCCTTAAACCGTGTCGGTGTGTGGCTCGTTGGTTTTTTCCATTTTTATCATATAAGGCTCGAAATTTTCGGCCGGTGTTTTTTCCCCTTCTTCCATGGCAAGCACAATAAATTCCCCGTCTTTTTGCTCAATGGTAATGGTGCCCGGCGTTAATGTAATAGACGAAGCCACGATGTTTCGCAAAACTTCACTTTTTACTTTTTCATTCATTTTAAACGATAGCACATTCACGCGCATTTTGCCTGTTAGTATAAAAATCGAAGCCCGAAGCCCACTTTTGTATATTTCTTTTAAAAGAAACAACACATATTTTACAAAGGAAATGGGCGCGAGGGAAAATGTTTGGATGTATTGAAAATCGAGCAAGCTGTTTGTTGCCACCACACAAAAGGCCGTTACACAAAGACCCAAAACAACGGTTATGGGCGAGAGGCTTTCGTTCATGGCGAGCCACACAAAAAACAACAGCACCGGCGTGGCGATTTTTGCGGCCTTTTGTTTCATAGCTCCCTCCTTAACACGTGTATTTTGAGATGCGTGGCAGAACGCGTGCCTGCCTTTTGATGGTTCATTTATAATAGTATACATAAAAAATCAATAATTTACAATATTTTAGTGTAAAATTGTGCATTTTCCTGTTGAGGCGACGTAATGCTTATTTTTCCATTTTACCGCAAATAAAAGACGGTGCTTTGTTTGTTATTTCAAAAATGGGTTGCCTCCATACAAAAAAAGAAACAGTTTCATTTTTTGGCGTTTCAACAAGAATACTTGCGAGCCAACAAGCGCGCGTGGTATACTTACAGCAAAGAAATTTTGTATATTTTTCTCTATTTTCCAAAGCATTGGAACCGGCACAATAGCAACAAGGAGGAAACAAAATGTCTCATTATTGCATGAATTGCGGAAATATTTTAAAGGAAAACGCGCATTTTTGTTCCAGCTGTGGCACAACGATTCCACAAATGGAGGATTCAAAAACGGAAATGGTGCCGCCTACCGCGTCTGCGGCTACAGCACCACAACAAAATGTGGAGGCCGCACCACCGCCACCACCTGTCGCGCCTGCGGCTACAACACCACAACAAAAGGTAGAGGCCGCACCACCACCGCCACCACCTACTGCGCCTGCGGCTACAACACCACAACAAAACGTGGAAGCCGCATCACCGCCACCACCTGCCGCGCCTGCGGCTACAGCACCACAACAAAAGGTGGAGGCCGTACCA
>CAYJIH010000086.1:0-5170 GCA_964370195.1 uncultured Oscillospiraceae bacterium | reverse complement strand
AAAAGCTTTACTCGATTTTTCTCGAAAAATCGCAGGGTGTGGGACAGCGTCCCACGGCCTTGCCCTTTTGGCTACCCTTCGCCACTTTCCAGCACAAATACGCCAAAATTTGGCGCCGCTTGCTCGGGCAGTTCCACAAATACAGCGCTTGCGTCGTAATGCTGCTGAAGATGCGCTTGCTGCGCTGTACAGTTGTTTGTAACAAAATACGTGTTGTTTTCCATCAGTGCACGGTACGGGTTTGTTTGGCCATAATTTTGAAGTTTCTCGTTTGATATGGGGGAATTGGAGTGCCAGCCACCCAAAAACACAATGTTGGAAAAATATCCCTCATCGTGCACGGTAAACACATCATAACCCATCATCATATCGATGATATTTGCATCCACAATGTATAGGCTGTCTTTATCCGCGCTGATAACATCAAAATAAGGGCGGTTGATTTCGCGCCCGTCTCTATCTATCAGCACATGCTGCTGAAGCTCCCAATAGTTGCCCGAAAACAGCAAAACGGCACAAAGTGCGAACCCACAAAGTGATTTTGCAGGGCGCACTTCTTTTTTAAACGGGAAACAAAGCGCGGCAAAAACTGCCGTGGAAAACACCAACAGCATTTCCACGCGGTGCGGCAGGCGCGAAATGTACAAAAGATACAAAAGCTGCAAAAAAAGCATGCCGAAGGTGAGCAAAAAATGGGCCCCTTTTTTGTAATTGCCAAAAAACAAAAACGCCAAAAACAACAACCCAAGCAACATAAACGGTGGTGCATCGTATAAAAAATGCACCGATTTATACACTGTTTCCACGGCCATTTGCGTAATATTTTGCTCTGGCATGGCCTGCGCCACCTCGTGCAGGCGCTCGGTTGTAAACACTTCTGGGTCGTACATGTTCCAGCTTCGAATTAGGGCGTATTCACTGTGGCTTAGCCCATATTGTGCGGCGTTTTCTTCGTGTGTAAATGTAATTCGGTGGTCTGAAATTTCCGTTCGCACGTCGTTATATTGAACATACTGCTGCCACTGCTCGTGCGATTCATAGCTTGCTTTGTCTACAAATTCCAGCCCCACCGCCACGGCCACAAGAAGAGCAAACACAGCGCCCACCTTGAGGGCCTTTTGTTTTGTAAGCCCAAGGCACAAAAATGGAATGCTAAGCGCCCCGGCCGCCATAAAACTTTCAAACCGAAGCATAGAGCCAAACATCAGCATCAGCGCGCCGAAAGAAAAAAAGAACACCGCCTTTTTCCGGCGCGTTTCATCCAGGGCCAGGCGCACAAGAACAAGGCCGGTTACAGAAAGAACGGCCGCATTTTTTGTGTATTGAAACCACATCAAAATATCAAAACCAATCAGCACCATAAAAATGGCGCTTACCATGCACCCATAAAAAAGGGAAAGTTTTTCCATTGCAACGTAACAAAGCACCATAAAACAGCCAAGAACGGCCGCAAGCTGGAACAAAACGTACCAATTTACGCCGGAAGAAATGGCATAAAACGCCTGCAATACATAGCCAATGACGATATTTACGTAAATCAGCCGCTCTGTATGGCCGCCCAGTGCACCACTGGCAATGCTGCTGATGATGGCGTCATCGTTTACCTCGTATTTAATGCCAAAGGCAAAAAATATCACAAAAAACGAAACCATGACAAGCAAAAAAGACGCGATGATTTTTTGTTTTTCCCCGTCCCCTGTTTTTATGTTTGGCAGCCGCATTGCCATCCACTCCCCTTTTTATTCTTAATTTATGCCACGTATAAAACGCCTTGCCCGTCCACCACTTGATACGCATACAAACCGCTGTCAATGTGCTGTTGATACGGCGCCGGATCCGAAATCAAATACATTGTATCCGCATTTGCCTGCCCATCTATCAATAGCTGGTTTTGCTCGGCAAGAAAAACACCCCTGTTTTCGTTCTCGGCTCGCGCTTCAAACGCCACGTTCACCGTCATGCCCTTATTTTGCTTCCCCGCCCGAACGGCAAACTCGATACTGCCATTATTGATGGTACCCGAAAGCAACACAACCGAATCGAATTGTTCAAACGCCTCGTCCCAAAAGGGGTCTGTGGCCAGCGCCTGCACGGTGTGGCCGTCGCCCAAAAAGCCTTTGCCGGCAAAATAATTGTGTTTTGTGGCGATGGTGGGCGATAAATCTACAATTTGCACCACAAGAAGCGCCGATAGCAGCAAAGCCGGTATCATTTTGTGCCGAATACGCGTGATGACGAATAAAACAAAAAAATAAATGAGATAAAAAGCCAACCATGCAAACCGCCCACTGGCCCGAAATGTAGATGTGATGGACGTTAAAAACGACGGCACGGTATACTCAAACAAAACAAGCCCACCATAGGCTACCATGTTACCCGCTGCAAACACCAGCAGCACAGCGGCCACCAAAACAAGCCCTAAGGAGCCTTTTAGCACTTGAAACCCCTCGGTGCGTGCATTTTTGTTTAATAGGGCAAACAGCACGCATGGCACAAGGGCCAGTAGGATGCCAAACCCAAGATAATTAAACCCCTCTGTTTGATAAAATATATTTGGGCGCCCATCCATAAACAGCGACCAATCGGCAATTCCTTCGCTTATCGGGTTGAAAAACGCATTTAAGTTAAAGGAAAATTGGCCATATCCGCTGTCCGAGGAACTATCGATGCTGTGGAAAGCGCCAAACACAACCCCCACAAGCAAGGTTGCCAAAATGCACCCTAGCAGCGCACCCAGTGGCTTTACAATTTTTTTTGCACCAACGGCCCAATGCAAACAGTAAGCAAACAAAATGGCGAACGTGAACGGAAGAAAATAGGGATGAATGGTGATGGCAAGCGCATTGATTACAAAAAAGGGAACGGCTTTTTTAACGCTATACGTCCCTTTATTTTTAAAGAAATAATAAATGGCTGCCACAATTAAAAACTGTGCCGACAGCGCCACATGGCGAAAAGCGCGCTCCATCAAAATGGGCGAAAAGGCAAAAACAGCCGCCGACAGTGCAATCAACACTTTTGATTTTGTAAAAAGCGCCAACAGCAAGGAGGCAAAACCGCCCATAAGCGCATAACTTGCGGCCACAAAAAGGCCAAAATACTGGAAAGTTTGTGGCAGCAACGGCGAAAGCACCTTAAAAAACACCGCGAACAAAGGGATGGAATCGGTGTACGACACACTGCTTGCGTACGGAAAGGCCATGTTTGCCCCAACACCAAGCGGAAAGGCCCACGGTGATTGACGGTACAACATCCAGCCGGCATAGTGCTGTGCAATGTCGTTTTCAATAAAGCCAACCGAACAGAAAAAATCGTTCGTTGGGTTTAGGCTGCTAAAGCCAAACACGGCAAGAAACACAAGAAGCCCAATGGCAGAGCCCATAAAAAACAGCCCCGTATTTCCGGCACGGCCCTTTTGTAGGCTTTGTTTGCTGTTTGTGTTGTTTGTGCTGTGTTTGATATTTATGGTTTTAACTTTCAACTTTTCCCCTAACCATGTTTATGATATAAACATATACAACGTATATGCGCAAAAATTTTACTCTTTATGTTCAGATTGCTCTTGGATAATGTAAATGGGGCGCTTTTTTACTTCCATATATAATTTCGATAGATACTGCCCCATGATGCCAAGGCAAAACAGCTGGATGCCACTGGCAAAAAGAATGATGCTTACCAAAGAAGGATACCCTGCCACAGCATCGCCAAAAAGGATGGTTTTTGCAATGATATACAGCATATACAAAAACGAAACCGTGCAAATAACAATGCCCAGCACCGAAGAAATGGCAAGTGGCACCGTTGAAAAGGCAAATATACCATCCAGCGAGTATAAAAACAACTTCCAAAACGACCATTTTGTGCTTCCGGCCGCTCTTTCTACATTGTCGTAGCCAATCCATTTGCACCGAAAGCCAACCCAGCCCAAAATCCCTTTCGAAAACCGGTTATATTCCCGAATTTCCAAAACGGCATTCACCATTTTTCGGTTCATCAGCCGAAAATCTCTGGCCCCATCTACGATGTTTGTATCGGATATTCGATTGATGATTTTGTAAAAACACCTGGCAAAAAACGAACGGATGGGCGGCTCGCCCGTTCTTGTTTCACGCCTTGCGGCAACACAGTCGTAGCCATTGTTTTTTATTTCCAGATACATTTCCTCTAGCAAGGCCGGTGGGTCTTGCAAATCGGCATCCATCAAACATACATAGTTGCCTTTTACATGTTCAATGCCGGCAAAAATGGCGGCATCTTTGCCAAAATTTCTGGAAAAAGAAAGATAGCGCACGCGTGTATCTTGCACACTCAGCTTTTTCATAAGTGCCAGCGTGTTGTCTTTCGAGCCATCGTTTACAAACAGAATTTCGAAACACAAATGGTGTTTTTGTTCCATAGTATCAATAATTTTACAAATTTCCTTATAAAAAAGCAAAAGAGCCTCTTGCTCGTTATAACAAGGAACCACAATGGATATCATTTGCAAGGTTTTGTTCTCCCTATAAAGCGGCGCGGCTGCCACAAAGCAGCATGGCCACTGTATTTTAAACAAATAAAACGAAACAGGGCTACTGCGCTACGTGCTGCGGCCGTTTGCCTGCGGCTTTGCCGGCCAATGTTTGTGAAAGGATGTTTGCGCAAGCGAAAACAAGGAAATTGAGCATAGGGGCAAAATATGGCCCCATTCCACGCACTGCTGCTTGTTTTGATAAGACCATAATTGAACCTAAATATTATAGCATAAATAAAGAATGAATAACAACGAATTGATGCAAAAATAGCGCTCGTTTTTGTGTAGGAACACAATACATATTGGACCATTGCCAAAACAGTTACGAAAGGATAAAGTCAAGCAACCACACTTAACTCACCGAACAGAATGACTTTTCTCATGAACAGTATAATATAAGATAAGAATTACCGATACACCCTAATAAAATATGTACAATGATATGGTGTGAATAGTGCAAGCCATAGATATAATAAGTATCGAATTTATATATGTTTTGGCCAAATATTGGAATGGAAGATTCAATGACTTACGTATGAAAGCCAAAAGCATCACCGTCGTACCAATGCACACACATACACATACACATACAAAACATACATTTATTCAATATTTCAAAAGACAAAATCCAAAACAAGCCTTGATAAAACGATAGGCACA
>CAYJIH010000085.1:0-5213 GCA_964370195.1 uncultured Oscillospiraceae bacterium | reverse complement strand
AGTCAGCATGGCCGGGGCAGTCCACGTGGGCATAGTGACGTGCTTCGGTTTGATACTCAACGTGAGCGGTATTGATGGTAATGCCGCGCTCGCGCTCTTCAGGAGCTTTGTCGATGTTTGCATAATCTACAAACTCAGCTTCGCCTTTAAGGGCCAACACTTTTGTGATGGCAGCAGTCAACGTGGTTTTACCGTGGTCAACGTGGCCGATGGTACCGATGTTAATATGGGGTTTCGAACGATCAAATTTTTCTTTTCCCATGGTTCTATTAAGCCTCCATTCTAATTACAAGCGTTCACACACCTGCATTCTACTAAAAAAACGGATAAAAATCAAGTACTTTAGCAAAATTTTCAGCTCTAGCCTTCTGTGTTTTTTGCACGGCCGGCTAAGATGCCTTCTGCAATACTCTTCGGAACCTCTGCATAATGGCTGGGTTCCATGGAATATTGGCCACGACCTTGCGTTTTACTGCGCAAATCGGTGGCATAGCCAAACATGTTCGACAGCGGCACGTGCGAGTTAACTTGCTGCACGCCACCCACAATCTCCATGCCCTGAATTTGGGCACGGCGGCTGTTCAGGTCGCCGATGACGTCGCCGGTGTACTCTTCCGGCACGATAACTGCAATTTTCATGATGGGCTCTAAGACAACTGGGTCTGCCTTTTTCATTGCGTCTTTAAACGCCATGGAACCGGCAATTTTAAATGCCATCTCAGAGGAGTCAACCTCATGATAAGAGCCATCGTATAAGGTTACTTTCACGTCTACCACAGGGTAGCCGGCCAAAACGCCTGTTTGCATCGCACCTTGGATACCTTGGTCCACAGGGCCAATGTATTCTTTTGGTATCGAGCCACCTACGATGGCGTTTACAAATTCGTAACCTTTGCCCGTTTCGTTCGGCTCCATACGGATTTTAACATGACCATATTGGCCACGACCGCCGGACTGACGAGCATATTTTGTGTCGGTAGACGATTCTCTGCGAATCGTCTCGCGGTATGCTACCTGCGGTGCACCCACATTTGCCTCCACCTTAAACTCACGCAACAAGCGGTCCACAATGATTTCAAGGTGAAGCTCGCCCATGCCGGCAATGATGGTTTGGCCTGTTTCCTCATCTGTATAAGTGCGGAAAGTGGGGTCTTCCTCAGCCAATTTAGCAAGGGCAATGCCCATTTTCTCTTGGCCTGCCTTGGTTTTCGGCTCAATAGCCACACGAATAACCGGCTCTGGGAAGTCCATGCTTTCCAAAATGATGGGGTGTTTTGCGTCACATAATGTGTCGCCTGTGGTGGTGTTTTTCAGGCCAACCGCTGCTGCGATATCACCTGCATAACACTGCTCAATGTCCTGACGAGAGTTTGCATGCATCTGCAAAATACGGCCAAGACGTTCTGTGTTTTGTTTCACGGAGTTATAGCACGGGCCGCCTGCTTTCGCAATGCCCGAATACACACGGAAGTAACACAGTTTGCCCACGTAAGGGTCGGTGGCAATTTTGAAGGCCAAGGCAGAGAAAGGTGCATCATCATCAGAAGCACGTGTTTCCTCTTCTTCGGTGTCGGGGTTAATCCCCTTCATGTCTTCAATATCTGTTGGCGCAGGCATATAATCTACCACAGCGTCAAGCAAAAGCTGCACACCTTTGTTTTTGTACGAAGTGCCGCAAATTACAGGCACCACTTCGTTGGCAATGGTGGATTTACGCAATGCCTTTTTGAGCTCAGGAATCGAAATTTCTTCGCCCTCCAGGTATTTTTCCATCAATGCCTCGTCATATGTGGCAACAGCCTCAATCATCTCGTCGTGATATTTCTGAGCTTGCTCTTTCATATCCTCGGGGATGTCTTCCTCGCGTACATCTTTACCAAGGTCATCATAGTAGACGATGGCTTTCATGTTTACAAGGTCGATGATGCCGCGGAAGGTGTCCTCTTGGCCAATGGGCAGCTGGATGGGCACCGGCACACATTTAAGACGGTCTATCATCATTTGAATAACGTTGTAAAAATCGGCACCCATGATATCCATCTTGTTGACGTATACCATGCGCGGCACGTTGTATTTGTTCGCTTGGCGCCACACAGTCTCACTTTGCGGCTCCACGCCGCCTTTGGCGGCCAAAACTGTAACGCTACCGTCAAGCACACGCAAGCTACGTTCCACCTCAACGGTGAAATCCACGTGGCCGGGGGTGTCGATGATATTGATACGATGACGTGCTTTTTTAGCTTTGTTCGGGTCTTCGCTCAGTTCCGAGTGGGTCCAAAAGCAGGTGGTGGCAGCCGATGTAATCGTAATACCACGTTCTTGCTCTTGTTCCATCCAGTCCATCGTAGCAGCACCGTCATGCACCTCGCCCAGCTTGTGGTTGATGCCTGTATAAAACAGGATACGCTCGGTGGTGGTGGTTTTGCCAGCATCGATGTGAGCCATGATTCCGATGTTTCTCGTCATCTCCAGAGAAACTTCTCTTGGCATAGAAACTCCTTATGTCACTTAAATTAGTAGCGGTAATGTGCAAACGCACGGTTGGCGTCGGCCATTTTATGGGTATCTTCACGCTTTTTAACGGCGTTACCGGTGCCCGAGGCCGCATCCATAATTTCACCTGCTAAACGCTGGCGCATGGTGCGCTCTGAGCGAGAGCGGGAGTAGTTTGTGAGCCAACGCAGGCCCAGTGTTTCACGACGCTCCGGACGCACTTCCAGCGGCACTTGGTAGGTGGAACCACCCACACGACGTGCCTTAACTTCTAGTGAAGGCATGATGTTTTCCAGAGCTTTTTCAAACGTTTCCAGCGGATCATTGCCGGTTTTTTCTTGCACAATTTCAAATGCTTCATACACAATTTTTTGTGCAACGCCTTTTTTGCCATCATACATGATGCTGTTGATTAGGCGTGTAACCATGGTTGAATTGTAAATAGGATCTGCCAGCACTTCACGCTTTGGAACATTTCCTCTTCTTGGCATTTTTGCTTCCCTCCTTCATAAGCGGCAAGTTTGCCTAAAATGAAATCATAGGTACTCGAAAGATATTGAACTTTCGTTTTGCTAAGGCAAGGGTTTGCGAAGCACTCGCATCTATAAAAACCCTTATACCGATGGGCAAAATGATGATTCAAATACTTTGGACCTTTACGATTTGGCGGCTTTTGGACGTTTTGCACCGTATTTAGAACGGCTTTGCATGCGTCCGTTTACGCCTTGGGTATCCAATGTACCACGGATAATGTGGTAACGCACACCAGGCAAGTCTTTTACACGGCCACCGCGAATAAGTACCACGGAGTGCTCTTGTAAGTTATGTCCTACACCCGGGATGTAGCTGGACACTTCCAGATTGTTCGACAAACGCACACGGGCCACTTTGCGAAGAGCCGAGTTCGGCTTTTTCGGTGTCATGGTACGCACAGCTGTGCACACACCACGTTTTTGCGGGGCGCTTTGGTCGGTATACACTTTCCTGTGAGAGTTGTACCCTTTGTTCAAAGCAGGCGCTGTACTTTTCTTCTCGCTCACCTCGCGGCCTTTGCGGACAAGTTGGTTAAAGGTCGGCATGGATTTCCTCCTTTCTTTTAAGAAACAATCATGTTTTAATTGCACGCTGCGCATAAAAAGTAAGGCGCACTTGCGCAACTGTAGATAGTTTACCTTTTTTTGCAGGCCATGTCAAGATAATATCCCCTTTTTTTCTGTTATTCGTCACAATACATAATATATACTATATATAGTATATCACAACCACATATTTTCACTGTTCTTGCCCCTCGACCCTATTATACCCTTTTTTCTTTTTTACTCTATATAAGTTTTGTACCGTCAGCCGCTTGCAAATTATACCAAAATGATGTATTATGAATGTATCATAGCACGATTATTTCATCATTTTCCAATGGGGTTATCTTATGTTTTTTTCAAAATCATCAAAAGTGGCAAACGGCTATGAAGAACATTATGCCGAACATGCCCGTGCGCGCCATTTGCAACTGTTTTTCCCCCTCACCTTTTCCATTTTCATTATAGAGGTGCTTTTGCTTTTTGTTCAATTTTTACGTTTGGGCAGCAACCTATTTAGCTGGTTATATTTTTATGTATACATTGTAGCCATTGTGGTGTGTGGCACATTTTCACTAATCTATCAAGGCTATCGTACCGGCCGTTTGCAGCATCAGCAAACGCTTATCGATAAACTTTTTATCTGCAGCATGTTTGGCCTTGCTGTTTTCACCGCACTTGCCGAAATACAGGCCACACAAACACAAAGCCCCATTTTTATTGTTTTTTCCTTTTTTGTTGCTGCACTTTGCTGTTTTAGCATAAAATTCACCTATTTCGTTCTTCTTGCCGGAAATTTTATTTTAATTTGTTTCATTCTCTTGTTTATAAACAATTGGGACATTTCCCTTGGCCTCATTTTCAACTATCTGTTTTTATTGGTTGCCAGTTCATTTGTGGTGCGGCCATTGCGCAACAGTTCTGTACAAAAATTCAACCAATCTGTGGAATTAGAGCGTGCCAACTTAACTTTAAAACGAACGAATTTACGCCTGGAGCTGATGAACAAGCAATTGGAAGAAACATCTGTAACAGATGCCTTAACCGGCATTTTCAACCGCCTTGCCTTTAATAAGTCTTTAGAATTAAGCTGGGAACAAGCCCTGCTTGTAAACGACTATATTGCGGTCATTATGTTAGACACAGACAATTTCAAACAATATAACGATCATTTCGGCCATTTAGAGGGTGACCGTTGCCTAAAAACGATTGCAAGCACCATTCAAAACTGCCTTATGCGCCCCAGTGACCATGTATTTCGGTATGGTGGCGAAGAATTTGTTGTGCTCCTTCCCGGAAACTCTGCAAAAGGCGCCGAAACGGTGGCCAACCGAATTTTGCAGGAAATTGAACAACTTGCCATTGCACAATATTTGCCCGGCAAAGTGGTCACCATCAGCGCCGGTATCCATGGCATGACCCCCACAGAGGGCGACAACATGTTTGACTTGGTAGACAAAGCCGACAAAGCACTGTATTACGCAAAAAAGAACGGACGAAACCAAGTAGCTGTTTATAATAAATTGCCACAAGACGCAAAAAATGTTACAACAGGCACCTACAAACTTTAACCCTCTCTCTACGATGTTTTCATATGCTACCATAACACAATCATTTTGCTGCAGAGCCGTTGACAGGCTCTGT
>CAYJIH010000084.1:0-5236 GCA_964370195.1 uncultured Oscillospiraceae bacterium | reverse complement strand
GCCAATAAACACCAAAAATGTATCCTGATCCATTCTGCCAATCAGGTCTGTCTCCTTGAACGTGTTTAACAAAAGTTTGCCAATATCCGCAAGGCATTCTTCTACAAACCTGCAGCCAAACACATCATAAAGTTTTACTAAATGATTCAACTTAATTGCCAAAAGAGCGCCTATGCTGTTGCTAAAAAATGCAACTTCCAAGTAACTGCTTATATATTTTTCTATCGCCTGGCTATTATAAACACTTGTAAAAAGATCCGCCTCTGCTTTCACGCGCTCAACATCCGATTCCAGCTTGTTTCCCATGAGTTCTGTTAATTTTCCAACCGTTCTGTAAGGGATGTTGTTTTCGTCATAAATATATTCGCAGTGATACGTATACCACACCGGATCACCACTTGGAAGCATCATGCAAAATTGTCCATCTAGCTTCGGCTCAGTGTTGTCCGATCTGTCCAACGTATTTTTTTGGTTTGGGAACATTTGCGTTCTTATATCTGACTCAAAGAAATTTTCAATAATTTCCGGAACATGAAATTTATCTGCAAAAGTTTTAGAAAACCGAATGGTTTTGCTCGTATTATCAAAATCAAAATATGAATCATTCATCAACGATGCAATGTTTGAAACAAACACTTTATCACGTTTTATTTTGCCCATAATCCGTGCATAATCGGTGATATCTGAAACGGAGAAATACAGCCGCTGTTGGCCGGTTTCATTTGTGGCCATAACCCCTTTAAGCTGAACTGTTTTGTATGTTCCGTCTTTTGTAATGGTTTGACAAACAAACTCCATTAGATCATCCGAGCCTTCTTTCATTTGTTTGCCAAAATATTTCACAGCTTTCGCTCTATCTTGCGGCTCAATCATATCAAGGCCACGATTTTTATATACGTCTCGTATTTCTTCGCTTGTTAAACCTACAATATCAAAATAGCTCTTATTCGCTTCTACCATCGTAAAATGCTCATCAATTTCCGTTATCAAAATTCCGCATGGCACAAGTGAATTTGCAAATTTCATGTCATTGATGTTTTGCATCAGTGGAATCGCATCGTTTTGCGCAGGCGTTTTACGGCAAAGCACATTTTTATATGTATCCTCAAATTCACGAATTGACATTGGTTTTGCATAAACATACCCTTGTATCGCATCACAATTCATATCGCGCAAAAGCTCTACTTGTTCGTGTGTTTCAATTCCTTCTGCCACCACACACATGCCAAGGCTATGCGATAGCTTTACAATGCTATCCACAAGCATGTCGTCTCTGCGTTTGTTTTTCCCTCCAACAAAGAAGGCTCTATCCATTTTCAATGTGTCTACATGCAAATTTTTAAGCATACCAAGCGAAGAGAAGCCCGCACCAAAATCATCAATGGAGATTTTGAATTTATGTTTTCGCAAATCGTCAAAAAACTGCTCTATCGTGTGTTCATTTTCAATGGTTGCAGACTCTGTAAGCTCAATTTCAATGCACTCGTGCGGCACGTGATATTTATCTACAATTGCCACTACACCGTCTACAAAATAAGGGTTTTCTAAATTTAGCCTTGAGCAATTCACTGATATACCGATTGGCTTAAAGCCTGCATTTATCCAATTTTTAATAACTATACAAACATTTTCAAGCATGTATTGATCAAGCTCAACAATAAACCCATTGCGTTCAAACAACGGGATAAAGTCATTGGGGAATATCATTTTCCCGTCTGCTTCTATCCAGCGCACCAATGCTTCCGCACCAACAAGCTCCTTGCCATACGTGCTAAATTTAGGCTGCAAATAAATGTTAAATTCTTTGCTATCAAGGGCCAATTTCATCTTATTGGTAATTTCGGCCTCCATACGCACTTTGCTTTTTAAAGTATCATCGTAATCACACAGCACCTCGCCTTTTGTTGCTTTCGCTCTTACCAGGGCAAGGTTCACCTTTGCCATAATATCATCATAATCCGATTCCTTTGGTTCAATGTGATACCGGCCTATTTTAAAGGTGCCACTATAATCACGAAGCTCTGGAATGTGCGTATCAAAATGTTCGGGAACCGCCTGTGTTAAAACGCTGATATCACCCAAAAAATCTCTGTACGCAAACATAGCAAATTTATCGCCGCCAATTCTGGCTGTAAGCAAGCTTGGCTCGTTAAAGCTATCTGAAAATGTTTTGATTGCCCTGAGGACACGGTCTCCCACTGCATACCCAAACTTCTCGTTGATGGCCTTGAAATTCTCGATATCAAACACAATGATAGAGTACTGCTTCTTTTTGTTTTGCTCTAAAGCGGTTGTCATTTCCAGTTTAAGTTTTGCCGTATTTGCCAAATTGGTTAAAGGGTCGTAGTAGGCTGTTTTTATCAGTTTTTTATCAGAGCGAATCTTAACAATAGAAATATACAAAACAAGAAAAATAACGCCCCAATATATAACTCTGCTCACTGTTTCGGTGCTATCCACTGCCGTGGTAAGAATACTATTAATTGCCGCCACTTCAACATTCATAACAAGCGACCATTCTGTGTTTTCAATTGGGAAGTAAACAATTACTTTTGGCACACCGTCGTAATCGTAATAAAACCCACCACTTCGTTTCGCCTTCATATCCGCTTGTGCCTTTGTAATGTTTTCAAGGCCCATGTCTGTTATATTTCCTTGCACAACAAAAGACTCGCCTGCCTGGTTTTCGCTTGTGGAAAACGCAAGCTTCAAGTCGTAATCTACAATATACAATTCGCCTGTGTTGGCAGAACTATTTTCTAATATGTTCAAAAATCTGCTTGTGGGTGCTTCGGTATATAAAACCGCAATCACTTCGCCATTTCGAGCCACCGGAACAGAAATATCAAACACCATTTCATTCGACAGCTGAGATAAATGTGGCTCTGCAATGAAAAATTCGTTTTGAAGGGCATATAAAAACGTTTCATTTTCCGAAAAATCATACGTTTCACCTGTAAGAGAAACACCATTTCCATTAAGGTCAACGTAATACAACGTATCATACTGCTCCGTTTGCGATTGGGTGGCAAGAAATTCGCCAATATCCTCGCTGGGGATATCCTGTTTCACAATATAATCAGCAAGATACATCAAATCGTTTTTACTTTCAGCCAGCGTTTCTTCCAATGACTGTTCTACTTGTGCTCCAATTTCACTCATCTCGCTAAGAGTTGCATTTATAACGGCATCATTTACATTGTCTAATGCCCAGTTTATCAAAAGCCCAATCAATACAATGAGCAAAGACACCACCAGGGCCACTAATATTCTGGGCTTGAATTTGCAAAGTCTCATTTTCTCACCTTTATATTCCCCACGAATTTAATGCGTGTGCGAATCACTGCAACGACAACAAGAAAAGATGTGCCGAAGTGCTATCTTAAAAATATCACTTCACCATAACTTCTTATACGCGTATGCATTCAGCGAAACAAGGAGCCACAAATCCTTGCATTTTATTGAATGAACCTGCTTTGCACAGCCAATTACAGCCTTTGCTATGCTTATACTTATTTCTACTTTATTATACATTATTTGCTCTTAAAATTCAAATTATGTAACTTAATTACATGGACTTTGGTTGTGGATATTCAGTGGAGCTTATATTCATTGTAATGGCAAGTGGTGGCAGCTTCCCGCTAAGCCAGGGTATTTTCCCACTTGTGGGCATTGTGCTGGGCCCCATTGCAGGCGCCATTGCCAACGGCATTGGCACCTTGATTGGCATTTTTATCGCCCCACACACAGCCGGTGTGCCATACATTTCCGTAATGGGTGCTTTGGCAACTGGTTTTGCCGCCGGCGCCATGACCATTGGCCTCAAACGCAAAAGCTGGGCATACATTGTAGGTGCCGTGGCAATTGCCAGCATACTATACGTTTGCTATCGTGCCATTTTTGTAAACGGTGTACAATCCACCACAATGCTGATATACTGTCTCCAGTACATCATTTGTATTTTACTGTACATTTTGCCCACACGTACTTTGTTTATCAAATGGATTCAAACAAAAAATGTGGCAAAAATGGCCGTTGGCCTGTTTTTCACCACTTGGATTACCTCTGTGATGATAAACATGTTCTCCACCGTATTTACATACACTATGTTCAACTGGCCAGAAGAAGTATTTTATGTGTTGGTTCCCACCATTCCTTTTGAAATGTTAATGAGAAGTGTGGTGGGTGTGGTAATTGGCCTTGGCGTTATTGCCGGCCTAAGAAGCATCGGGCTTGTGAAACCGGTGAATTCACTTTATTAAAAGGAGAAAAAACGTATGCTTTTTGTTGGCAATGTAGTAAGCACCGATTTGCCGGAGGTAAGTGAAATTGTTACAAACAAAAATAAGGAAGCACTGTTAAAATTATGTGAAACACATTTAAAAAACGGTGCCGAGATGCTGGGCATCAACACTTCCACTCATATGGAAACGGAAGAAGAAGATCTTTTATGGCTGGCCACCACCATTCAAGACGCCTTTGAAGTGGCTTTGTGTTTAGATTGCCTAAACCCAAAAGCGTGCGACACTGTGTTGCGTGTGCATCGCCACGGCAGGCCCATGTTAGATTCCCTTACGTGCGAGGAAAGCCGCATGGAAAGTTTCTTGCCCCTGATGAAACAATACGAAACGTCTGGTGTGTGTTTACTATTAAGCGAAGAAGGCATACAAGAAGACGCTGCCATACGAGCATCGCAAGTGGAAAAACTACTGCCCAAACTAGATAAATATCAAGTGAAAGCCGAGGATATTTATCTCGACCCCATGGTATTTAGCATTGCCACAAACGACAATAGCTCTGTATCTTTTTTTGAAACATGCCGTTTGGTGCGCGAAAAATATCCACAATTCAAGCTGTGTTGTGGGCCGGACAACATCTCATTTGGTATGCCTTTAGAAACATCCATCAATGAAGTGTTCATCACATACTGCTTGCTACACAAGCTGGATGCTGTTTTATACGTGCCCGCCCCTGGTGTTCATACCGTTACAAAAATAAACGACATGCTTCTTGGAAAAGATGAGTATTGCCTTGACTTTATTCAGCATTTTAGAGATAACACACCATAAACTTCACCATAAGTATAAAAGTATCCCCCCAGCTTTAGCCGGGGGGATACTTAGACTGTCAAAAAACCGCTCTTCGGCTTTGGGGTTGAAGTCGCCCGCTGCCCGCGCGCGTAAGACCTTGGGGCGCCGCCCCAAACCCCGCCCGCTTTTCGAGAAAAGCAGGGGCA
>CAYJIH010000083.1:0-5269 GCA_964370195.1 uncultured Oscillospiraceae bacterium | reverse complement strand
TATGCACCGGAATGCGAATGGTACGCGCTTGGTCTGCAATGGCACGTGTAATGGCTTGACGAATCCACCATGTGGCATATGTAGAAAACTTAAACCCTTTTGTATAGTCGAATTTCTCAACCGCTTTGATCAAACCCAAGTTGCCCTCTTGAATTAAATCTAAAAACTGCATGCCGCGCCCCACATAACGTTTGGCAATCGAAACCACCAGCCGTAAGTTCGCCTCGGACAACCTTTTTTTAGCAATTTCGCCACTTGGCCCACCTTTGGCAATTTCAATCGCCAGCTCCACTTCATCTTCACTAGAAAGAAGCGGAACACGGCCAATTTCTTTCAAATACACCTTCACGGGGTCGTCGATAGAAACACCTTCGGCCGATAATTCGCTTTCAAACTGATCCACACTATCTTCTGTTAAAGTAAATTCTTTGCTGTCTGGGTCTTGTTCTTCCACAATTTCAATATTCAAGCTATCCAATGTTTCATACAGCTTGTCTACCTGTTCAACATCAAACCCAATTTCTTCCAGTGCATCATTCACTTCTTTTACCGTTAAGCGCTGGTTGCGTTTTCCGGTTTCCACCAAATCTTGTATGACGTTCTTTTTATCTGCCATAGCCGTCTCCTTCATTTAGCCCGCACGTGGCCTTCGATTATTCCGTTTCGTTCACACCATCAACTGTTCAGTCTCACTCTTTGCACTCTCTTTTTTGTTCAAAGTACTGCCGAAAATCACCTTCGTTCATTTCAGACACTTGTAACGGGCTGTTGCCGCCTTCTTCCACCCTGTGCAAAAACAACTCCACATCCTCCTTTGTAAAGCCGATGTCATGGTTTAAAGCCAAAATCCGCCCCATCAAATTGATGGTCTTCTCCTCCAATTGCTCAGAAAGTAAAGACAAATCTAGTGGAAGCCCTGCATCAGCCGCTTGTATAATTTGCTGATACACCGCTTTCATTTCATCAGAAACCAACATATCCACTGTCAACCTTGTCCGTACCGGCCGTATAAAATCCTCTGGATTTTTTAGCAGTGCCGCCATCAATTGCTGCTCGGCAAACACAATGCCAATCGCTTTTTCACTGCGCAGCTGATACGGCAAATGTATGCCGGCCGCCACACCCTCTTCGCGCATTTTTTCCTCACGTCGCTTTTTCATGCGCCTTTGCCGTTGTCGTATGGCCGTTTCGAGTTGCTTAATAATGGCCTCTTTCCCCACATCCGTTTGCTGCGCCAACTGCCCTGCATAAATATCCCGCTCCACAGGGCCCGCCTCTGTAACCAATATTTCAATGGCAGATTTCAAGTACGCTGCGCGGCCGTCTGCCATCGTAAGATCCACGTTGCTTCTCGCTTTGTGCAGTTCATACTCCAGTGCATTTTTACTGCCATCCAACAGCGCCTCAAAACGCTCTTTTCCATTTTTTCGAATAAATTCGTCCGGGTCTTTCGCCCCTGGCAAATTCAAAACACGCACCTTAATGTCAGTGTGGCCAAATTTCCCAATGGCCTTCACCGTTGCCTTTTGCCCTGCTTCGTCTGCATCATAACAAATCACAACCTCATCCGCATGGTTTGCAATCAAGCGTGCCTGCTCGTCTGTAATGGCGGTGCCAAGGCTGGCAAGTGCTGTATCAAACCCGGCTTGGTGTAAACTGATGACATCCATGTACCCCTCTGCCAGCAAATACCTCTTTGAAATACTTTTTTTTACAATGTTCATAGCATATAGCGTTTTGCTTTTTTGAAACACCCTTGTTTCGGCACTGTTTAAATATTTAGGCCCAAAATCATCTTCGGCCATTTTGCGCCCACCAAAGGCTATAACATTGCCACGCAAATCCATGATAGGAAATATAATCCTACCACGAAATGCATCGTAAATTCCGCCTTTTTCACTTTTTTTGCACACACCGGCCAGCAGCAGCTCTGCCTCTTGAAAGCCCTGCTGTTTTAAATGGTCGCGCAAGCTTCCAAATGCATCCGGCGCATATCCAAGACCAAACCGCCTGATTATTTTATCACTTAATGCGCGCGTGCGCAAATAGGCTCGTGCCCGGCCGCCCGCCTCTTCATTCAACTGCTGTGCATAATAACGTGCACTTTCACGGTTGATGGCCAAGATACGCGTGCGCTGTTTTGCCGTTTGATCGTCTTCGTTTGGCAACGGCATGCCAAGACGAGATGCCAAGTAACGCACGGCTTCACCATATTCCAAGTTCTGCATCCGCATGATAAAACTCACGCCGTCCCCACCGGCACCGCAGCCAAAACAATAAAAACTCTGGCTGTCAGGGTATACAGTAAACGAGGGGCTTTTTTCGTTGTGAAACGGGCAAAGCCCTTTTTCCAATCGGCCGGCCCGTTTTAGGGGCACGTAACTGCCAATCAGCTCACTGATATCGATGCGCCGCGACATTTCGGCAATATACTCTTTTGGAATGCCCACAGCGCACCCCCTCTCTTTTTATCTTGTCCATTTTTTAGGCAAATACAGTGTTTCAAACATATAAATGGCATAATCATCACTCATGCCAGATAAATAATCTGTCACCGCCTGGTGCAGCCCCTCTTTTTTTATGATGTCTCGATAAAATCGCGGCATCTTGCCCGGGTTCTCTAAAAAGAAATCGTATAGCTTTGTTAAAAGTTGTTGTGCTTTTGCCTCTTCCGATTTTGCTTTTTTGTTTGTATAAACGTGGGCAAACATAAAAGAGCGCAAACCTAAAAATGCATGCTCCACACACGGATCCATCGCCAATTCTGCACCATTTGTATGTTCCACAAGAGAAGTAATCAATGTAGTAATGCGCTGGTTTTTTGAGCTACCAAGCACAGATGTCACCTCACTTGGCAACTCTTTTTCGCAAAGCACCTTTGCTGTAATGGCATCCTCTATATCATGGTTCAAATATGCAATTCGGTCTGCATAACGCACAATGCACGCCTCTGGTGTGTCTCCCCACTTTTTCCCAGTGTGGCAAGCCATACCGTCCAGCACTTCATAACTTAAGTTGAGGCCTTGATGATCCTTTTCCAAGCATTCCACCACACGCACACTTTGTTCATTGTGTTTAAACCCGTTTGGATTCAATTCATTCAATGTTCGCTCGCCTGCATGGCCAAACGGCGTATGCCCTAAATCATGCCCTAAGGCAATGGCCTCTGTTAAATCCTCATTCAACCGAAGCGCCCTTGCAATGGTGCGCCCAATTTGGCTTACCTCTAGTGTATGTGTTAAACGCGTACGGTAATGGTCGCCCGTTGGCGACAAAAACACTTGTGTTTTCTGTTTCAGGCGCCGAAACGCCTTACAGTGGATTATACGATCTCGGTCTCGTTGAAAAATGGTGCGCAGCGGGCACTGTGCTTCCTCACTTTTGCGCCCTTTACTGTTGGCACTTAGTGTGGCTACAGAAGAAAGACTTTCTTTTTCAATCTGCTCACTTCTCATGCGAACATCCATGCCACATCTCCTTTATGTCCGTTGTCAACCTCTATCGTTATGCCCAATATTTTCTATCCAAACTACGATACTGCACAGCCTCTGCCACATGGACGGTGTCAATTTCACTACAAGCATCCAAATCGGCAATTGTGCGGCTCACACGCAATACACGGTCATACCCTCTAGCCGACAGAGACAAACGTTCAAAAGCCAACTTCAACGTATCTTTCGCCTTTGATGTTAACTTACAATACTTTCGTAAATCGTCGCCTTGCAAATGCGCATTGGGCACCCGTTGCTTTTTTTCACTTCTTTCCACTTGAAACCACCGTGCCTTCAAAACACGGGCACGAATTGCCTCACTGCTCTCTTGCGCCACACTTTGGTTTAGCGCCTCAAAACTCACCGGCTGCACGTCCACATGCAAATCGATTCGATCCAAAAGCGGCCCACTCACACGGTTTAAATACCGCTCCATCGCACCAGATGGACAACGGCACTCTTTGGTTGGGTGGCCATAGTTTCCACACGGACAAGGGTTCATGGCTGCAACAAGCATAAACCGGCTGGGATAACTGGCCTTACCATATACACGGCTGATAGACACCCGCCCATCCTCCATTGGCTGGCGCAACATCTCCAGCGTGTTGCGCTGGAACTCCGGCAACTCATCTAAAAACAGCACCCCATGATTTGCAAGACTAATCTCTCCGGGCCGTGGTACAGAGCCGCCTCCTATCAAGCTTTGCGCGCTCACACTGCTGTGCGGGCTGCGAAATGGGCGCTGTGTAATAAATGGGACATCTTCTTTTTGGCAAAGCAAGCCCAAAACAGAATAAATCTCATTCACTTCCAGCGCCTGCTTAAAAGTCATAGGTGGTAAAATGCCAGGCAAACGCTTTGCCAACATACTTTTGCCCGACCCCGGCGCCCCAATAAGCAATACATTATGCAAACCCACCGCAGCAATCTCCATGGCCCTGCGTGCTTCCGGTTGGCCAAACACATCGGCAAAATCCAGCCCATGGGCCACGGTGCCTTCTAAATCCAGGTTCGTTGGCGCAATCGGCAAAAGCTTCGTTTCTCCCTCCAAATGGTCAAGCACATCACTTGCATGTGCCACCGGATACACCTGTATACCGTGGCACAACGCCGCTTCTTTCGCGTTTTTTTGTGGAAGAAACACTTTTTGAATTCCATGAATATGGCACGCTTGCACCATGGGCAACACACCCGGCACCGGGCGCACCTCTCCATTTAAGCTAAGTTCGCCCACAAAAGCGCTATCTTGTGGCAAGGGGCCTATTTGCTTGCTGGCCGACAAAACACTAAGTAAAATGGGCAAATCATAAACAGCACCGGTTTTTTTCACATCTGCCGGTGCTAAGTTCACTGTTATTCTGCTGGCCGGAAATTCAAATCCCAAGTTCTTTAGTGCACTGCGCACACGATCTGTGGCTTCTTTTACGGCACTATCCGGCAAGCCCACCACCGAAAACTGCGGCAAGCCTCCCGAAACATCCACCTCTGTGGTCACCAAAAAGCCATCCAGTGCTGTTACCCCTAAGCTGTTTAGCTTTGAAAACACCGGCACCCTCCTGCCACTAAGTTATACTTCGCCACGATCCTTTACATAAAGTTTAGCACGCCAAAGAAAATTTCGCAAGTTTTTTTTCATTTTCCTATTGCATCTTTGAAATGGATGTGGTATACTACGTAAGGTGCTGAGGGGTACAGGACACAAAACCTCCTCACTTGCACAATACATATTCCTCAATAGCTCAGTTGGTAGAGCATGCGGCTGTTAACCGCAGGGTCGT
>CAYJIH010000082.1:0-5305 GCA_964370195.1 uncultured Oscillospiraceae bacterium | reverse complement strand
GCTGCATCGATTTTGGAAAGACGGCCTGTACTATGAAAAGCATGTTTGGAGTATGCGCAAAAAAAGAAAAGCGCCCACTTTAAAAGGGGCGCTTTTGTGAATTATTGCGTTGTTTTGGCAAAATAAAGCCTTTTAAAATCCGATGCTATGCTGTTTACCAGCTTTTTCGCAGGAATTTTGGATGTAGGTATTGGCTGCGCAAGTAAATATGAGAATGCAATACGATATCATGGTCGAAATTATACCCAAAGTCGTCTAAAAATAAAACCGCCTCGCTTGGCTGTGGTTTTAAAAGGGCACAAAGCCATTCCTCTGGCACCACTGCGTTGATATCAACCATGGTGTACGCCAAAGACGTGTTGCAGTGTTTTTCTAAAAAGCCGTAGTGGGTTTGTGTGCGTAAATCCATGATATGATCGCCCACATCTGCCGTAAATGTGCCGGACAAATGGTCGATACAGTATGCCACAGGCACATCGTTTGCAAAAAATAGTTTTTCAACATTTAAGTACATTGTGTCGTTTACAAAGGCACTTTCCGGCTCAAACACATACCCCATCCGAATGGTTTCGGCGCGTGCGGTGTATCCGGCCTCCTGTATCATCGACATGAGCTCAGGGAATGTATCTAGACGGCACGTTGTGTTTGCCACCATGGGCGAGGCAATGGTGCCCTTGCTGCGCCTGCGCGTCACCACACCCATCTCCTCAAGGCTCATCAGCGCATCGCGCAGTACATTGCGGCTTACACCCAGTTCTTGAGACAATTCATCTTCGTTTGGAAGTTTAAACGGTTGGCCATCTTGCGCGCTTTTAATAAGTTCAAGCAATGCCATTTTAGCACGGTGAGAAAGATGCTCCGTTTCAGCACCTGTTACTTGTAGTTTTTTCATGAAATGTCACTTCCTTAAAAGATGAGATTTATGCAAATTTATAGTATGAATTTGATTTATTATACCATTTTGTGCTACATAAAACAAGCCACTATCTACCTTTTTTCTGTAAATAGGCTTAAATTTATAGCTTTGTTTCACATAATATTGGGTGAAAATAAAAACCATTTTAAACAACACGGCAAAAAACTACTTTGCACTAAAATTTATACATATATAAAGTACTACAAAGAAAAACCATGTTTATTTCGTTTGTTATGGCAAAAATCGGGCCTTCTTTTTGTAAAAAAGAAGGCCCGATGGTTCATGGCTATTTTTAGAAACGGTTAAAACTTTTTGCGCAGGTTGTCTGCACTGTCCATTGCCATCAATGCTTTCACGGGGTCTTTTACTTTTGCAAGCATAATCATGGCTGCAATGATGTATGGTTTGTAGGAAGCTTCTTTGTAAAGAGGCTGAATATAACGGTCGAACACCGAGTTATCCACTTCGCCTTCTTTGCAAGAAAGGCCGGTGATGTCGGCAGGCAGGCAGTGCATGTACAATGCGTTTCCGCCTTTTGTTTTCTTCATCATTTCTTCTGTGCAAGCCCAGTCTTTGTGTTTTGCATTTTGGGCAAGCAGTTCTTGCTCTAATGCATCAATGCCGGCTTTGTCGCCTTGTTGATACAAGTTTGTGCGTTTTTCCATAGCGGCAAACGGGGCCCAGCTTTTTGGATACACAATGTCTGCATCTTGGAATGCCTCGGCCATGCTGTTTGTTTTTGTAAACGAACCACCGCAGGCAGCAGCGTTCTTTTTGGCCACTTCTTCTACGTCGGACATAATTTCGTAGCCTTCAGGATGTGCCAAAGATACGTCCATGCCAAAACGTGTAAACAGGCCCACAATGCCTTGAGGAACAGACAAAGGTTTGCCGTACGAAGGGGAATAGGCCCATGTCATGGCAATTTTTTTGCCTTTTAGGTTCTCAACGCCACCAAAATGGTTGATTACATGAAGCATATCGCTCATGCTTTGTGTTGGGTGGTCCACGTCGCACTGCAAGTTTACCAGTGTAGGACGTTGCTCTAGAATATCGCCACGATAGCCTTCTTCAGTTGCTTCCATGAATGTTTTCATGTATTTTGTGCCTTCGCCAATGAACATATCATCGCGAATGCCCACAACATCGGCCATAAAAGAAACCATGTTTGCTGTTTCGCGCACGGTTTCGCCGTGGGCAATTTGGCTCACTTTTTCGTCTAGCACTTGCTCTTCTAAACCAAGCAGGTTGCAAGCAGAGGCAAAGGAGAAACGGGTGCGGGTGGAATTGTCGCGGAAAATGGAGATGCCAAGGCCGGAATCAAACACACGGGTGGATTTATTGTGCTCGCGCAAATCGCGCAGGGCGTCGGCCACGGCAAACACAGCGGCAATTTCGTCGTCGCTTTTGTCCCATGTCCAATAAAAATCGCTTTTATACATATCATTAAAACGCAGTGTCTCCAGTTTACGGGCCAGTTCCATTGCTTTACTCATTGTGTAAAATCCTCCTAAATATTTGTATGTAGTATATTTTTATAAAAGGGGTTTATTAGCCTTTGTACAAGCCGGGGATGGCTGCATACACAGCGGCACAAGTAACAAGGTCTTGTTTCCAAATCACTTCGTTTGGTGCATGTGCTTGGCTTTCGGCACCGGGGCCAAAACCAACACAAGGAATGCCGTAACGGCCTTGAATGGATACGCCATTTGTAGAGAATGTCCATTTGTCAATCAGTGGGCGGCGGCGTTTGTCCATGGTGCATTCGGGGCCAATGCGCTCTTCGCCATAAATGGCTTTGTGTGCTTCGGCAATGGCTTGCACGTGCGGTGCTTCCTCTTTGTTAATCCATGTGGGGAAGTAGCACTCGGTTTCGTATACAAGGCCGGTCCACGCTGGGCGGTCGTATTTATACATCGAAACCACCACGTCATCGCCATATTTTTTCACAGCGGGCAATGCACGAATTTCGTCTAAGCAGCTTTCCCATGTTTCGCCTGCTGTCATGCGGCGGTCAAGCGACACAGCGCAGCTATCGGAAACAGCACAGCGGCTGGGCGAGGTGAAGAAAATTTGCGAGGCAGTAATGGTGCCACGGCCAAGGAAATTGGCATCTTCAAAGTGCTCGGCATTATAGCGTTTGTCCAGCATTTTAACAAGGCCTTTTATCTCGGTGCTGTCTTCGCAATCGTTTTCATTCAAAGAGCGCACGTCTTGCAGAATGTCGGCCATTTTGTAAATGGCATTGTCGCCGCGCTCTGGGGCAGAACCGTGGCAGGAAATACCTTTCACGTCCACACGGATTTCCATGCGTCCACGATGTCCACGATAAATGCCGCCGTCTGTGGGCTCGGTAGAAACCACAAATTCCGGTTTTATGCCATCTTCAAGGTGAATGTATTGCCAGCATAGGCCGTCGCAGTCTTCCTCTTGCACAGTGGCAGTTACCAAAATGCTGGTGTCTTCGGGGATAAGCCCCAAATCTTTCATAATTTTTGCGCCATACACGGCCGAAACAATGCCGCCCTCTTGGTCCGAGCCGCCACGGCCACCAATGGTGGTGTCGTCTTCAAAACCTTTGTAAGGGTCAAAATCCCAGTTGTCGATGTTGCCAACGCCCACGGTATCGATGTGGCCATCGTACGCAATAATTTTTTTGCCTGTGCCCATCCAGCCCAGTGCGTTGCCTTGTGGGTCGATTTCGGCTTTATCAAAACCAAGTTTCTCCATCTCGCTAATGGTGCGGCGGATAACGCCCTCTTCCTCACAGCTTTCGCTGGGGATGGCAATTAAATCTCGCAAAAACTTCGTCATGTCTGCTTCGTACCCTTGAGCCGCTTTTTTGATTGCTTCAAAATCCATTTAAAATCCCTCCGTTTAGTTTAAATATGCATCTAAAATATGTATGCACCCATCGCTTGTAGGTGTTTATCTATTACTATCATAACACAGAAATTTCTGCTGTCAAACAAAAATTATGTTAACCAAAAAATTTTTTATAAAAAGAAGATTCTTTATTGATTTTTTGGCGATATCTTGCTATGATAAAGAATAGTGCAAGAAATAAAGTGGTGTAACCGCTTTATTTAAAATAGGAAAAGTAGGAAGAAAGGGTGTTTTTAAAATGAAGAATGTAAAAACTGCTAGATGTGTCCGTTGTAATAAAGAGCATGAAGCCACGCCAACCGTAACCAGTTGCAGCTGTGGCGGTATTTTAGACATTATTTATGATTATGATTATATCCGCAGTGTGTTTACAAAAGATATGCTAAAAGAGCGCCAAAATGCGTCGATGTGGCGTTACCGCGAGCTGCTTCCCGTGGAGGACACCACCGAGGATACACCGCTGCGTGTGGGCATGAGCCCCTTATATGAGGCAGAACGTTTGGCCGAAGTGCTGGGCCTTGCACGTGTTTGGGTAAAAGACGACGGCCTAAACCCCACGGCATCGTTAAAAGACCGTGCTTCTGCTATGGCTGTTGCCAAAGCAAAAGAAGCTGGTGCAAGCGTTATTGCTTGCTCGTCCACCGGCAATGCGGCGTCTTCGTTGGCCGGCAATGCAACCGCTGCTGGCATCGAAACCTTCATCTTCGTGCCATCGCGCGCACCAAAAGGCAAAGTGGCACAGCTTATGACATTTGGTGCACACGTGGTGTCTGTGCAGGGAAGCTACGAAGAAACATTCGATTTATCGAAACAAGCCATCGACCGTTGGGGCTGGTATAACCGCAATGCGGCCATCAATCCGTACCTTTCGGAAGGCAAAAAAACAGTGGCACTTGAAATCATGGAGCAACTGGATTGGCAAGTGCCCGATTACATTGCCATTTCCGTGGGCGATGGCTGCACCATTGCCGGTGCTTGGAAGGGACTAAAAGATTTGCATGCCATCGGGTTTATCGATCGTTTGCCACGCCTGATTTCCGTGCAAGCCGAAGGATGCTGCCCGTTGAACCGCGCCATCGAAAGCGGCGAAGAGTGGTTCCCCATGGAAGAAAACACCATCGCAGATTCGATTGCAGTGGGTGTGCCGCGCAATGCCGATAAAGCACTGATGGCCATCCGCGAATCAAACGGCCTTGTGGTGAATGTAAGCGATGCCGAAATTATGGCGGCACAAAAATTGCTTGGCAGCACCTGCGGTGTGTTTGGCGAGCCGGCAGGCGTTGCCGGAACAGCCGGTGTAAAAAAATTGTGTGATGAAGGCAAACTGCCAAAAGAGGCCACCGTGGTAAGCGTTGTTACCGGCAACGGCCTTAAAGACGTGGCAAATGCCATTGAAGCTTGTGGCGAACCCATCACCATTCCCAGTGATATGAACCTTCTCCTTGACGCATTCGCAAAAGAAGGCATCAACGTAAAATAGGCAGGCGTTGCCTTTGCAAAAAA
>CAYJIH010000081.1:0-5346 GCA_964370195.1 uncultured Oscillospiraceae bacterium | reverse complement strand
AGGGCCCGAAATGCGGCGGCTGGAGCAGTGAGATTTCGGCCATGATCAACGAAGATGTGTTTGAATATCTACGTGGTCCTATCTTGCGCAGCACTTCGCTCGACAGCCCGATGCCTTTCGCACCAAACCTTGAGGATTTCGTGCTTCCACAAACCGACGACCTGATTAAAGCTTGCCGTAAAGTGATGGAATACTAATCTCGCGTTTGTGATATAGCATCAATAACAGCAGTGGGCGCGGGGCAATGCCCTGTGGCCAAAACTGCTTCGAGAGTATGTATAAAGGTAAATTTTGCCGCCTTGCGGCAGAAGAGGAAACTTTTTTAGGTAGAAAAAGTTTCCTGCCTTTTCGTTTAAAAACAACCTGTGCAAACAGACAGCGCCACAGGTTTAGGCACGAAAAATTTAGGAGGATACACAATGATTACGACAGTTGAAATGCCAAAATTCGGCCTTTCGATGGAAACCGGTATCATTGGCGAATGGCTGGTCAAAGAGGGCGATACCGTCCAAAAAGGCGATGCCTTGGCCGAAATCAATACCGATAAAATCAGCAACACTGCCGAAGCACCGTGTGCCGGCGTGGTGCGTAAACTTCTTTGCGAAGAAGACGACGAAATTGCTTGCGGCGAGGGAATTTGCCTGCTTGCAGATTCTATGGACGAAGCGGTGGAAGGCGACGCACCTGCTGCTGCCCCTGCTGTGGAAGCTCCCGCTGCTGCTCCCGCCGCAGCTGCTCCTGCTGCCCCGGCTGCTGCCGCACCGGTTGCAGCTGTTCCTGCCGGTGATGTAAAAATTACACCACGTGCAAAGAAAATTGCCGATGAACAAGGCCTTGCATACGGCCATATCGTGGGCACAGGCCTGCTTGGCATGATTACGATTGCCGACTTAAAAGCACACGGCCGCCCCGCCGCCGAAGCTGCCCCAGTGGCCGCCCCAGCAGCACCTGCAGCCGCACCGGTTGCCGCCCCTGCAGCCCCTGCCGCGCCAGCCGCTGCTTGCGGTTGCGCCAGCGCTGTGTACGACACACGCGAGCCAGAAGAAGGCGATGTTGTGGCTAAAATGACTGCGATGCAAAGCGCCACAAACCGTGGCATGATGAACAGCATTCAGGGCTCGGCACAAATCACCATCACCACAGAAGCAGACGTTACAAACCTTGTGTCTACGTATAAATCCATCAAAGGAAAATACGTGGCCGCCGGTGTGAAACTAAGCTACACTGCCATGCTGATTAAATCGGTGGCACAGGCACTGGAAAATCATGCCGAGATGCGCACTTCCATGACAGACGAAAAACACATCAAAACAAGCAAACGCATCCACATTGGTTGTGCTGTAGACGTGCCGGGTGGCTTGCTTGTGCCGGTGATTCGAGATGCAAACCTAAAAGACCTGCGCACCATTTGCCTAGAGCTTGCCGAACTGAGCGAAAAAGCCAAAACAGGCAAACTGGCAGCCGACGAAATGGGTGGCGGCACCATCACCATCACAAACCTTGGTATGTTTGGCATCACCTACTTTACACCAATTCTCAATGCGCCGGAAGGCTCCATTTTGGGCGTTGGCGCCATTTTAGAGCGTCTTATGGTGAAAGACGGTGGCTTTGCCCCGGGCAGCGTGTTGAACCTAAGCCTCACACACGATCACCGCTTTATCAACGGTGCTCCGGCAGCACGCTTCCTACAAGAAGTGGTGCAGGGTTTGCAAGACTTCAAATGGCTGTAAGCACGTAAGAAAAACAACTTCAAAAGGCAAGCGGCGCCACACTTGCCGCTTGCCTTTTTTTCATTTTTTTAATAGAAGGAGGACGAAATGCAACACGTTGATATACTTTTGAAAAATGCCTGGACCATTACGATGGACAAAGAACGCCGTGTGCTTGAAGAGGCTTGTATCGCAGTGAAGGATGACCGCATTGTGGCTTTGGGCGGCCAAGAGGTTTTACAGGAATACAGCGCCACACAAGTGAAAGATTTGGCCGGACGCATTGTACTGCCGGGCTTTATCAGCACACATAGCCATTTGTTTCAAACAATGCTTAAAGGCCTTGGCCGCGACAAAAGGCTTATCGATTGGCTGAATAGTTCTGTGCGTGTGGCTTTGCACAGTTTTGATGCAGAGAGCATTTACTATGCCGCTTTGGTAGGGTGTATTGAAGCGATACGCACCGGCACAACAACCTTATTAGATTTTCAGTATTGCCACCCACAGCTTGGCATGGATGAAGCCGTTTTGCAAGCTTTTGATGAACTGGGTATTCGTGGCATTTTGGGACGTGCATTTACCAATGTATCGTCCTTCCCGCCGGAAATTGCCTTGCCTGTTGTAGAAACCGAAAAGGATTTCTTTGATGCCATTACAAAGTTTGAAAAGGAATTGCGTGGGCATAGCCGTCTTTCGGTTGCCATTGCACCCGGCATCATTTGGGACCACACTGCAGACGGTTTTCGTGAAATGCGCCGCCTTGCCAACGAGTTGCACCTGCCGCTTACGATGCATATTGTGGAAAGTGTGGATGACGATAAATTTAGCCTTGATACCTACGGAAAGAGAGCCATTCCTCAAATGGAAGAGCTTGGCTTTTTGGGGCCAGATTTCATTGCCGTGCACTGCGTGAATATGACGGACGAAGATTTTGAAATTTTCAAACGAAATGATGTAAAAATTTCGTACAACCCTGTGTCGAACATGATTTTGGCTTCCGGCGCACCACCCATGCACCGCTTTGCAAGCGAAGGTTTTTGCATCAGCCTTGCGTGCGATGGTTCGGCCAGCAACGATTCGCAAAATATGCTTGAGGTTATTAAAACAGCGGCATTGTTACAAAAGGTGTCCACACAAGATCCACTCGTGTTTTCGGCGTCACAAACGCTGGAAGCGGCAACGTTGGGTGGTGCAGTGGCCACAGGCAAGCAAGCCGATATCGGTAGCTTGGAAGTGGGCAAAAAAGCAGACTTAACGGTGTTCAAACCGGGCCGCTTCAGCTTGCCGATGCACGATCCTATTAGTGCGCTTGTGTACAGCAACAGCCCGGAAAATGTGGAAAGTGTGATGGTGGATGGTCGTTTTGTGCTCGAAAAAGGTGCCATCCTCAATGTGGACGAAGAGAAAGTGATGTACGAAGCACAGCGTTTGGCTAGAAAATTGGTTACAAACTCCGGCCTTGGCAACACCCAATGGGGCCAAAAAATCACACCCCCTACCTTATAATAGAGTTATAAAAAAGGAGCTATAGTATGAAAGATTTGCTGGTTATTGGCGCAGGCCCCGGCGGATACGTGGCCGCCATTCGGGCCGCACAGTTAGGGCTTACTGTAACAGTGGTAGAGCGTGACGCTTGTGGCGGCACATGCCTGAATTACGGCTGCATTCCCACAAAAGCATTATACAAAGATGCACAAGTGGCGTATTACCTGCAAAATGCAGGCAGTTATGGTTTTAAAGTCGACGGCTTTTCGCTAGAGCTAGACAAAGTGCGTCGCGAAAAAGACAAAATTGTAAAAACATTAAGCAAAGGCGTTGAATATCTATTTAAGCAAAACGCCATTGATCTAGTGCGTGGCGAAGCCAAAATTTTGGGTGCCGGCAAAGTGCAGGTGACAGCAAAAGATGGCACACAAATAGTAGAGGCAAAAAATATTCTTATTGCCACAGGCTCGAAAGCGGCAATGCCACCGATTGAAGGCATAAACACGCCTGGCGTAATTACAAGCAAAGAAGCGCTGGAAATGAAGGAACTGCCAGCAGAAATTGTCATCATTGGCGGTGGCGTAATTGGCATTGAATTTGCCGGCATTTATGCAGCGTTTGGCGCAAAAGTAACCGTGGTGGAATTTATGCCAAACATCATCCCCACCATCGATACCGAAATTACCGATCGCTTGCAAAGTTTGCTTAGCAAAAAAGGAATCAACTTCTTGTTAAGCACAAAGGTGAGCCGCATCGAAAAAACGGGCGATGTTCTCACCGTGAGTGCGGAAAAAGATGGTGAAGCCGTGGCGCTTTCGGCAAATTCTGTGCTTGTAAGCACGGGACGTGTGCTGGACGTGGATGGCCTTGGCTTAGACGAAGCTGGCATTACGTACGACAGAGGCGGCGTAAAAGTGGACGAGCAGTACCAAACAAATGTGCCCGGCATTTATGCCATTGGCGACGTGATTGGTGGTGTGCAGTTGGCGCATGTGGCTTCGGAAGAGGGCAAAGTGTGCGTGGAGCGCATGGCAGGCCATTTTGCACAGGTGGATTACACGCGCATCCCTTCGGCCGTGTTCACCTTCCCGGAAGTGGCGTCGATTGGCCAAAGCGAAGAGCAATTGAAAGCCGAAGGCACACCGTATACAGTGGGGCGTTTCCAGCTTCGTGGCAATGGAAAGGCTTTGACAATGCACGATGCAGATGGTATGATGAAAGTGCTTGCGGATGATAAAAAACAACAAATTTTGGGCGTGCATGTTGTGGGCCCGAATGCAAGCGACGTTTTGGCAGAAGCGGCCACGGCTATGGGCGGGCTGTTTACAGTAGAAGAGGCGGCGTCCATTATGCATGGGCACCCCACACTGAGCGAAATTTTTGAGGAAACACTTGGCGATATACTGGGCAATGCCATTCATATTCCGCCCAAAAAGAAATAAGGAGCATTTATGAAGAAAACTGTATATGATACACCACAGTTTGTAGAAGGAATTACCATTAAGGTGGCGCCGGCAGATATACAGCGTTACCTTCAAACCGAAGAAGACTTGTTTTTAGAAGGCCTTACGGCAACACCCGGTTTTTTGGGTGGCGAAGTTTGGCTTAGTGAAGACAAACCCGGCGAAGTGACGACGTTTTATTTTTGGGAAAGCGAAGACGCGTATAAATCGGTGGACCCTGTGTGGCTAAGCGCACAGAAAAAGGCCATTACAGAGGCAGTGCCCGCAGAGTTTATTCGCGCTTGGCACGGCGAAGACCGCCGTTTCCGCGTAAAAGAATATCGGTAAAACGTTTGTAAAACAACGGTAACAAAAGCAAAAACGGAAACATTCTAATGTAGAATGTTTCCGTTTTTACTTTCGAAAAAGTTGTTGCACCAGGCAGAGGAAAGACCTTGGGGCGCCGTCTTCGGGCTGAAGACCTTGGGGCGCTGCCCCAAACTCCGCCACTTTAAAAAGTGGACAAACTTTTTTCTAAAGAACACGCACAGCGCGAGCGGACTCAAACCAAAAGCCAAAGGGCAATGTTTTATAAAAGTCACACGCCGCAGGGCAGCGAGGCTTCGTGCTGCACCCCCATTTGCACTGCTATGGTCACACTAAAATAGAAGCTGTGCTTGCGTTAACAAGCACAGCTTCTTGTTTTTCGG
>CAYJIH010000080.1:0-5441 GCA_964370195.1 uncultured Oscillospiraceae bacterium | reverse complement strand
AGTCGTGCTCATTAAAAACAAGCTCGGCTTCTATTTTAGTGTGACCATAGCGGCGCAAACGGGGGTGCGGCGCGAAGCCTCGCTGCCCTGCGGCGAGTGATTTTTATAAAATATCGCTCTTTGGCTTTTGGTTTAAGTCCGCTCGCGCTGTGCGTGTCCTTTAGAAAAAAGTTTGTCCACTTTTCAAAGTGGCGGGGTTTGGGGCGGCGCCCCAAGGTCTTCAGCCTGCAGTCTGCGCCCCAAGGTCTTTCCTCTACCAGGTGCAACGACTTTTTTGACACGCGGAGGGCTGTGGCAATTGTCACAGCCATTTTTATAAAAACCGCTACACATCATGTGTTTTTATAGCTCCGTGTGCAATGTTCCTGGCATAAAAACCAACCAAAACGGAAACGAGTACAGCGGCTAAAATTACAAAACTCTCGTACCCTGCAAAAACTTCCAAAGCCACACCATACATGGCCTGCCCCAGTGGTGACGCCAACATGGAAACGGTCATTACAAACGCCATCACTTTTCCCACCATATTTTCTTCTGTTTGGCTTTGGATGTAAGTGATGATGGTAACCGAAACGATTGTTGCCACGCACATGGTTAAAAAAGCACCGGCCAATATCAAACCATACGCAGCCGCCGGCGTTCCCTTTAAAAACATTGCCACTGCCATGGGGGCAAGGCTGAGCGCGATGAGCACACAATAAACCGGCAGTTTTTGAATGCCACCTTTTTTTCCAAATATGCCTGTCATAACGCCTCCAAACAGCCCCCCAAAGGCCAGCACCCCTTGCGAAAGCCCATACATTTCTTCCGATAAATTCAGCCGTTCTGTGATGAGAACGGGAAGCGCTATGATAATGAGTGCACTGACCAATGCATTGATCAAACACGTTACCAGCATCAGCTTTTTAAGGGTGGGCTTTTCTTTGAAAATAAAATCGATCGATCGTTTCGCGTCTTCTTTTACCATGCGCGGCATTGTGGTGTTTGAGATGTTCTTTTTATAAGGAAGTTTTATAAAAAGTTCTGTTATTGCAGACATAAAAAAACAAACGATTGACACAATGACAATGGGTGTGATGCTGTAGTGTGCAAACAGAAACCCACCGATGATGGGGGACAGCAAATTGGCAAGAGCGCCGATGCTGCTTACAATGCCGTTTCCACGCGCCAGCACCTTTTCCTCAAGAAGCATAGGCACGCTGGCTTGCACAACCGGCTGATAAAGGCCGGTGATGCTGTATAATACCATAAGGGTTGCAATTAGCAGGGGGACGAGCGAAAGGATGTTCAGCGCAAAATAAAAGAAAAGCATCAACACACCTGTTGCAAAGTCGAGCATCACCATGATATTTCGCTTGTTTGCCCTATCTGCCACAATACCACCAACCGGCATTAGCAAAACGAGAGGCAAAAAGGACACTGCGCTAACAATGCCAAAAACGGCAGAGGAGCCTGTTTTATTCAAAAGATAAAGCGGTAAAGCAAAACGTAAAATTCCATTGCCAAAAAGAGAAATAATTTGGCCTATCACCATTAAAATAAAGCTTTTGTTTGCCATGGTGTTCGTTTTCATCACACACACTCCATCCGATTCACCTTTTTTAGAAGGCCGGCGAATAAAAACACCGACACCAAAAACAATAAGCTTGCCGCCACAACGAATGCAACCCACGAATTGGTTCCCATCAGCATAACGGCATTTCCAAAAGGCGAAACCAGTATGGTGGATGCCACAACAGGAACGATGATGGATTTTTTATAAAATCCAATTCTTAGCGCAATAAGCCCTATAAAATTTGCTACAAAAGAAAAAATCAGCGTTAGCCTAAACATTAAGCCGATGTTTGTAAACGGCTGTGAAATAAGCCCGAATGCATTGCCAATGCTTCCCACTGCAGCGCAGGCGAGCAAATTTACAAAAAACATCATTGCGAACACAAAGACAAAAATAAGGGCACATTTTGCCAATAGAATGCAGCTTCGTTTTTGTGGATACGTAAAAAGCAATACGTTTTTGCGCCCGGTGTATTCTTCAATTACAAATTTTGCGTACATTACCGAAGAAACAATGGCAAAGGCACTCATGGTCATAATAGACACCATGGTAATCACCATATCAGGATTTGAAAATTCCTGTGCAGAGGGATCGTTTGGCTCTAAAATAGGAACGGCGCAAAATAATACGCCCATCGCGGTAACGGCAAAAAGAATTCCAAGGGTACCCAACAAATACAGCATCATATTGTTTTTTTGAAGTTCCAATCTCACCAGTTTCATTGCCTTACCCTCTCATTCTTTCAATTAGATAATTTTCTATTTCATCGCCCACTTTGTTTTGTAAATCTTCTATTTTCCCCAGCTGTTGTAAATGGCTGTTTGAAACCACCACCACACTTTCGGCCGTTTGCAGTATTTCGGCCAAAATATGGCTGGATAAAACAATGGTTGTTCCCTTCTCTTTCAGTGAAATAAAAAGTTCCCGCATTTCTTTAATGGCAATGGGGTCCAGCCCGTTGATTGGCTCGTCGAGCAGCAATACGTTGGGCTCATGGCTGATGGCCCTTGCAATGCCAAGCCTTTGTTTCATGCCCATGGAAAACGCAGAAACCGGTTTTTTGCCGGCATGATGTAAGCCCACTGTATGTAAAATAGCCCCAATATCGGCCGTTTTGCCCATGTAGTCTAAATGGATTTGAATGTTCTCCTGCGCCGTTAAATGCTCGTAAAAGACAGGCGTTTCTATCATCACGCCAAGCTTTCCCAGCACCTTGTTGCGCGCATGCCAAGGGGAATGTCCAAACAATTCAACGCTACCCTCTGTTGGCTCCAGCAGCCCGGCCAGCAACTTTAGTAGCGTTGTTTTTCCGGCGCCATTGCCACCAAGCAGGCCAATCAACTCACCTTTTTTGGCTTCAAAATCAATGCCGTTTAACACGGGTGTGTTTTTGTAGCTTTTACATAAACGCTGTGTTTTAAGTACCATTTCCATCGTCGTATTCTCCTTTTTGTTTTACATACATTTGGTTGGTATGTATGTTTTTAAAAACAAGCTGCTCTTGTTCAGAGCAGTTATTTTATAGCGATTTTATTTTGTCTATTGTTTCTTCATCAAACAGTGTAAATTTATATCGTTCTGTAATTTCATTAAGCATGCGGCATTTTGCCGGCAAACGCTCTTTTTCGGTGCCAAGAATGGAAGGGTTAAGCCATACGTTGATTAAAAGTGTAATCAATTCGGCTAGCTCATACGGTTTATCTGTTTCAATCGTTCCGTCTAAAACCCCTTCTTCTATAATGGGCAAAATATAATCCGGCACCACTTCATAACAACTGTTTTGAATTTGTAAAACCAAGAATTTTGGGTTCTCTAAAAAGTTTGGCGTTATTTCAATTAAGGTTTTTGTGGCTTGGCTATGCACGCTCATCCTTACAAGTTTTTGTAGTTTTTCTGCCCCTTTTAACGTTTTGTCGTTTTTTAATTCTGTTAAAATGCTTACATTGTATTGGCAGATTTTTGTTGCCACAGCATCAAAAATTTCTTCTTTAGACTTAAAGTGGTGGTAAATGGCACCTTTTGTTAAATCGCCAAGTTCGTTTATAATGTCTTGTAAACTTGTATGGTCGTATCCTTTTTCAAGAAAAAGCCTTGCGGATACCTCCAGTATTCTTTCTACTGTTTGTTCGGGATATTTATTTCGTGCCATCCATCTGCCTCCACATACCATAAGTATGTAATTACAATATCATACCGATGGTATGTTTGTCAAGATAGAACACTCGCGCTTTCCTGTAAGTGTTCTTTGGCCTATCACAAGGATCTCTCCGTATTCTGCAGTATCCCCTGCCATCTTACCCTTCCAGTATTTCTTTTACATAAACAACCGTGCCTTTTACTTGTGCGGAAACATCTTTGAAAAAAAGAACCATAAAATTTTCGCAAGGAACGTCGAATGGTGCAAAAATCTCAAAAGCACTTGCCATTGTATAGCCAACCCTTGCATAATATTTTTCGTCCCCCAAAACCACCGAAAACGCGTAGCCCATTTCTGTGGCAAGCTCATGTGCTTTGTTCATAAGCGCTGTTCCAACGCCTTTTTTCTGCGCTTTAGGCGCCACCGACAGCGGTGCAAGCGCAAGCCCTGTTTTTTCGCCAACCTTCGCTTCGGTAAACATGATATGGCCAATAATTTCCCCGTTTTCTTCGGCAACAAGGGCAAGCTCTTTCACAAAGCCTGCGCTCATTCTTAGCTTGTCCACCAAAAGATACTCTTTGCCGTCTGTATGCGGCGCACTTTCAAAAGCCGCTTTAACCACTGCTTTTATTTCGATATAATCACTTTGTTGCTCTTGCCGAATTGTCATGGCTACACCTGCTTTTATTCTATAATATTCACAAAACAACACGCCTGCTGCATGCAATTTTTCATGTACACATCCTCAGTATATCACCCTTGCTAAAAAACAACAAGCACACTTGCGGTGGCTTTATCCACCAAAAGATACTGCTGATAACACGCGTATTATAGTTTAATTTTCCGACTTTTGCGCCCTGTTTTACCAAATAAAAACCAAGCCCGTTTTCTCGCTTTGGCTCGACACATAAGAAAGCCACCTTCCAAAGAAGGCGTACCCCCTCTTTGGTTATGCCCTTTTTCTTTGTTTTTTCTTCAAATTTTGTTATACTAAACTAGATATTTCCGGTTTGCCGGGCGGCCTTTGTGTTTTTATTGTTTTATAGGCAACTGGTTTTGTGTGGCCCTTACATTCAACCCATTCCATGCATACGTTTTTACATACACCGAATGCATGAGACTGTACTGGAGAGGAACCAAGATGGAAGCGAATGTGTTTGAAAGAAACGGCCATCTTTTGGAAAAGAAATTCAAAGAATATTTCATTCCCACCACGCTAAGCGGAATGTCGATGATGATTGCCGCCATTGTAGACGGCATCATTGTGGGGCAAACCATCGGCGCCAATGCCATGGCCGCCGTAAACGTGGCTTCGCCCATTATGCTATTGTTTCAAGCACTGTTTGTTTTACTGGGGGCCGGTGGCGCCACCTTGGTGTCAGTTTCCAAAGGGGCGAGAAACAACGAAAATGCCAATGCGGCGTTTACCCTTAGTTTTTTTGGCATGTTGCTGGCCTCTGTTCTTTTAATGATGGTGGGTATTTTTTTTATTGATGAATTAACCGGCCTGATTTGCAACGACGATACCCTGTATCCATTTACAAGAAACTATGTGCGTGTTCTTTTGCTTGGGTCACCCTTTATGGTGCTTATTCCCGGTATGGTGTATTTAATTCGTGCCGATGGACAACCAAAATATTCGGCCCAAATTTTACTGGTGGCAAATGGTGTGAATTTAAGCATGGATTTGGTGTACATTCTGCTTTTGGGCATGAACATTGGCGGTGCGGCACTGGCTACGATAACCGG
>CAYJIH010000079.1:0-5755 GCA_964370195.1 uncultured Oscillospiraceae bacterium | reverse complement strand
CCAAACGCTGCCCGCGTAAAACGTGCCCTTGCATAAAAGTTTTACTCAATTTTTTCCAAAAAATTGCGGGGTGCGGGGCAGCGCCCTGCGGTCTTAAAGCTAGCAGGCAAAACAAGCCCTGCTAAGCCATTGTGCGTTCTGCGCGTTTTGCAGGTTTTGACGCATGTTTTACAATATGCACGGCGTGGTCTGTGCCTTGCAGGCGTTCTTTGGCCACGGCCAGCATCAATTTGATGCGATTTTCTTGGTTTACGAGTGTTGCGCTTGGGTCGTAATCGATGGGCACGATGTTGGCTTCGGGGTGAATGGCCCGAATTTTAGAAATCATGCCTTTGCCCACCACGTGGTTGGGCAGGCAACCGAAGGGTTGTGCACAGATGATATTGGGGAAACCGGCGTGCACCAGTTCCATCATTTCGCTTGTTAAAAGCCAGCCTTCGCCCATTTTGGCGCCGCGGTTCACGATGCCTTCGCCCAGTTTCACCAAATCGGTAAAAAGGGTGGGTGCTTGCAATTTTCCGGAAAACTTTGCAATGGCATTGTGCATCAACCGCTCGCGCGTGGCCACAAAATTGCCCACTGTTTCCACCACGGTACGATACAACTGGTTTCCGCCGTACAATCGCACATCATGCGCCATATTCTCAATGGTATACTGAATAAATGCCGTAAGGCCGGGCATGTTTACTTCGCAATCTTCGCGTGCAAGAAACGCTTCTAGCCCGCTGTTTCCAAGCGGCGAATACTTCACATAAATTTCCCCCACGATGCCCACTTTCACTTTGGGTACTTTTGTAATGGGCACAACCGCAAAATCGGCGGCAATTTGCTCGAAATTCTGTTTCATATCGCGTTTCGACACAGCATTTCCGGCGGCGAGCTGTGCGTTTAATTTATCTTGCCATTGGCGCACAAGGGCATCGGCACTGCCGGCTTCGTCTTCGTAGGGACGCAATTGGTTGGCAAGCGCCATCAATTCGTCGCCATAAAGGCAACAGGCAATCAACTTGCGCACGGTAGAAAATGTCATTTTAAACCCGGAATCTTTTTCAAGGCCGGAAAAATTCATGCTGGCCACGGGCACACCGGGGAACCCGGCTTGTACCAACGCTTTGCGCAGTAGATGAATATAATTCGACGCACGGCATCCACCGCCCGTTTGTGTGATGAGCAGTGCGGTGCGCTCGAGATCGTATTGGCCGCTTTTTAGGGCGTTGATGAACTGCCCAATTACCAAAAGTGCCGGATAACATGTGTCGTTGTGCACATATTTCAGGCCTTCTTGTGCCACGTCGGGGCCGCCATTTTCCAGCACTTCAATGCGATATCCTGCCTGACGAAACACCTCGGCAATCATATAAAAATGCGTGGGCGCCATTTGCGGTATCAAGATGGTGTGTGTTTCTTTCATCTCTACAGTAAAACGTGGATAGTTTTGAGCTTCAGTCATGTGGTTCTCCTTTTTAAGCGCTTTCGGTGGGCGGCGTTTCGTCTGTTTCCAATGCGGCAAATAGGCTGCGCAAACGAATGCTTACAGCGCCTAGGTTTGCAATTTCGTCTATTTTAATTTGTGTGTATAATTTGCCGTGTTTATGTAAAATTTCGCGCACTTCATCTGTGGTAACAGCATCCAGGCCACAGCCAAAACTCACCAGTTGCACCAAATTCATGTCGCTTTGTGTTGCTACGTATCGTGCGGCGGCATAAAGGCGTGCATGGTATGTCCATTGGTTTAAAACACCGGTGATGGGTGTTTTTTCAAAATCACTCACGGCATCTTCGCTTACCACCGCAGCACCTTGTGCCGTGATGAGTTTTTCAATTCCGTGGTTGATTTCGTTGTCTAAGTGATACGGCCGGCCGGCCAACACGATGATGGGCTTATTTTCGCTGCGCGCTTTCTCGATGATGGCACGCCCTTTTTCGCGCACACGCGTAAGGTAGGCCGCATATTCTTCGTAGGCATCATGGGCGGCGTCTTTTACATCGGCCGCGCGCATATCGGGCCAATATTGTTTTAAAATTTCGGCCATTTTCTTTGCAAAATCTCGTGGCCGATGAATGCCCACATAATCGTAGATAAACCGTTTTTTAGAAAGCTCGTCAAAACTGCTTTGAATCACCTCGGGGTAATACGCCACCACAGGGCAGTTAAAACAATTGTCGCTGATGCCTTCGTCGATGTTGTAGCTCATGCAGGGATAAAAAATGGTGTCGATATCATCTCTGTCCAGCAAGGCGCGAACGTGCCCGTGCATCAGTTTGGCGGGGTAGCACACGGTGTCGCTTGGGATGGTGCTTTGCCCGGAAAAATACAACTTTCGTGTAGAGCGTGGGCTTTTGTGTACTTCAAAGCCAAGTTTTGTAAAAAATGTGTGCCAAAACGGCAGTGTTTCGTAGAAATTAAGCCCCATCGGGAACGCAATGGTGCCGCGTGGGCCCGGTTTTGGCTCATAGCTTTCCAAAAGCTGTGTTTTATATTCGTACAAATCCAGCGGGTTGTGTGCCTCGCGTTTTGTTACGGGCCGATCGCAGCGGTTGCCGCTGATGTATTTGTTTTGGCCTGAAAACAAATTGACGGTAAGGTGACAATGATTCGTACATAGCCCGCAGGTGGCTGTGGTTACTTTATGAGAAAATTCCTGCAATTCATCGTGGTTTAACACGTTGCTTGCACTTGCGGTTGCCGCTTTTTCGCGCCCATACAGCGCGGCACCAAACGCGCCCATCAGCCCGGCTATCGAGGGGCGAATTACCTCGGTGCCCATCTCTTTTTCAAAAAACCGCAACACGGCATCGTTGTAGAATGTGCCGCCTTGCACCACAATTTTTTGGCCAAGCTGTTCGGGGCTAGATGCACGAATTACCTTGTACAATGCGTTTTTTACAACACTCATCGCAAGGCCTGCCGAAATATTTTCAATCGATGCGCCATCTTTTTGTGCCTGTTTTACCGAGGAATTCATAAAAACAGTACAGCGGCTGCCCAATTCTACGGGGGCGTCGCCATAGAGGCCGAGTTTTGCAAATTCTTTTACATCACGGCCCAGCGCTTCGGCAAACGTTTGTAAAAAACTGCCACAGCCCGACGAGCACGCTTCGTTTAAGAAAATGTCACTCACCGCGCCATCTTCAATGCGAAAACATTTCATGTCTTGCCCGCCGATGTCGATGATGAAATCCACATCCGGCTGGAAATGCCGCGCTGCACGAAAATGTGCCATGGTTTCTACAAGGCTGTAATCGCAGCGCAGTGCTTCTTTGCACAGAAGTTCGCCATAGCCTGTGGTGGTGGCCGACGCAATGGTCATGCCGGGGGCTTGTTCGTATAAGCGCAGTACGGTGTCTTTTAAGAGCGGCACTGGGTTGCCGGAGTTTGGCTGGTAGCTGGTGTCTAGCAAAGCGCCTTCTTCGCTTAATAAAACGGTTTTTAGCGTGGTGCTGCCGGCGTCAATGCCAAGATGCGCCCTGCCGGTGTAGCCGGCCAAGGTGGCCAAAGGTACGTTGGCTTTTTCGTGCCGTTTTGTAAATTGGTTGTATTCTTCTTCGTTTGCGAATAGAGGCTGTGCATGGTTAAAGTTTGCTTCTACACTTTCGGCATCTTGCAATTTTTGACGAAGCTCTGACAAAGAAAAACTTTCTTCCGCATACAATGCGGCGCCAATGCACACAAAGTGTAAACTGCTTTGTGGCAAAATGCCCTGCAATTTTAAAACGGTGTCGAAGGCGGCGCGCAGTTCGCTTAAAAAGGTAAGCGGCCCGCCAAGATACAACACGTTGCCTTCGATTGTGCGCCCTTGCGCAAGGCCGGCCACGGTTTGGTTTACAACAGAATATAAAATGGAAGCAGCCACGTCTTCTACGCGGGCGCCTTGGTTTAATAGCGGTTGTACGTCTGTTTTGGCAAACACACCACAGCGGCTGGCAATGGTGTACACTTTTTCTTTATCTTGTGCTTTTTCGTTGAGCTCTGTGGGGCTTATTTTAAGAAGTGTGGCCATTTGGTCGATAAACGCGCCGGTGCCGCCCGCGCACGAGCCATTCATGCGCACTTCCATGCCGCCCGACAAAAACAAAATTTTTGCGTCTTCGCCACCCAGTTCAATCACCACATCGGCGTCCGGTGCAAGGCTTCTGGCGGCAACACGCGTGGCGAATACTTCCTGCACAAACGGAATGCCGCACGCTTCGGCAACACCCATGCCGGCCGAGCCGGAAATGGCTGTTTGGAATGGACGCTCGCCAAATTCTTCTTGCAATTCTGCCAAAAGGGTGGCCGCTTTTTCGCTTACATGCGAATAATGCCGCTCATAGCGTTCGCATAAAATATCGCCTTTTGGGTCGATTACAACGCATTTGATGGTGGTGGAGCCAATGTCAAGCCCTAAACGTAAAAGGGGAAGTGCCACGTTTTTTTGAAAAGGTTGGGTAGAGTTCAAAATAGATGCCTTTCTGTTTTTCGCGTGCGAAATGTATGATAAAGTTGTGATCGTAAAATTTTATATTTATATAATGTATGTTCTCATAGCTTGCTATATCATAACACACACGCCGTAAGGAAAACAAGAAAATTTCTTGTGAAATTTGTGTGCGCCAAAGCTTTTTGCGTGTTTGCGCTTTAAAGGCCGCGGGGCGCCGCCCCACCCCCCGCCACTTTTAAAAAAGTGGACAAAACTTTCTTTAAAGGGCGCGTTTTGCGCAGCCTATTGCAAATGGGACGTGTATGTTTTTGCAAAAGGCTGTGCAAAGAAGGTTTGAAGGGGGCTTTTTTAAGCGGATTTCTATGCGAATTGGCGTGCAAAAAAGAGAAAAACAGGGGACGAGCTCATCATGTGAAAAGAGAACTTTTAAAGGGTGACGTGCCCTTTGCCCGTTTTACGTGTGAAAAGTTTTTTAGTACAATTCTAAAATCAGTGCCTATTGGGGCTGTGCCAAAACCCACCAAACATAAAGTGGAACGGTGGAACGAGGAAGTGCCTTGCCCTTTTGTTCGTTTGTTGCTGGATTTTTTTGTTTTTTATACTGTTTAAAATGGTTTTGTACGTATGTGTTTTTTGAGGGGTATCGGATGAAATTTATTCAAAAAATGGTGGAAATAGAAGCAAACAATAAAAGGGGACAAAAAGAGGAACAAAATAAGGAGCAAAATAAGGAACAACTATCCAAGTTTGCAGGATTTAGGCGATGAAGCAAACAACAAGCAGCAACTATAGCAAACATAGCAAACATAACAAATACGAATGAAAAAGAAACCGGCGGAGCGCCGCTGCCTTTGGTTGGCCGTTGCCTTCGGGCCGTCGCCTTCGGGCCGTCGCCTTTGGGCCGTCGCCTTTGGGCCGTCGCCTTCGGGCTGTACACAAAGCGCCCCTTATGCTGTTTGATGCAAGTTGTGTGGTTTGATGAAAGCTGTATTGTTTGGTGCAAAATGCTGCTACAAGCCCTGCACTGCACCCACGTACTTTGTGTTATTTTTTGTTTTGTATTTTGCACTGTTTGGCCACCCTGATCTTCTTTAGCGGTTTAAGATGAATGGTCTTGTTTTGCGCAAATCCATGTTTTTCTTGAACCAAAACGAAATAACCACCACTTCAAACCGCGCTAAACCCACCACACAAAAAATCCAACCCGAGAGAGCTTAGCTCTCTCGGGTTCGTTTGTTGCCAAGCAGCCACTTTCTGCACGCCACTTTTAATTTAAAATAGCCCTTCGTCATCCACATCCGTTTGGAAGGGCACCTTTCAAACATTCTTCGCGC
>CAYJIH010000078.1:0-5894 GCA_964370195.1 uncultured Oscillospiraceae bacterium | reverse complement strand
CGCGCGAAGAATGTTTGAAAGGTGCCCTTCCAAACGGATGTGGATGACGAAGGGCGGTTTTAAGAAAGTAGCAGCGTGCAAAAAGTGGCAACATAAAGACAAACGAACCCGAGAGAGCTCAGCTCTCTCGGGTTAAGTTATGTGTTTTTTTCTTTAGCAAGGTCTCGGCAGGTGCTGTATTTGTTTTTGTAATGCCGAAAATAAAGAGTTTGCATACGAAAGCATCCAGTTGGCAAGAACACATGTGGTTCCGAAAAAATAACACAAACAGGCACCCTCTATATGATGTGATTATAGTATTTCGTACCAAATAATACCATTGGCACTTTCTTTGTATTCTAATAGAAAGAGGACTCTTTGCCTGTTTTTTTATAGCACCTATCTGCGCAGTGAATAACATGTAACGTGCAACACAATTTACCCATGCAAAACCACAACCAATTTCTTACAAAACACTATAAAACATACAGCCATACAACCAAATTTCTGTTTCATGGAGGAAACAGGATAAAAAAATATCCGCCACAAACGAAAGAGAGCGCGTGAAGCGCTCTCTTTTAACGTTCTATTTGCAGGGTTTTGACACCGCCTAAGAGCACAACTTTTTATTTGGCATCGCCAAAAACAAACCGTTTATACACACCAAAACAGGCGGAGGTCTCTCCGCCTGTTTCACTACAATCTATCTTCCCATACGGTGGATTACCCACACCACACTTGTCTCTTCTCTGCGTGCCAAATCGCAAAGAAATCCGTTTGGAAGGGCACCTTTCAAACATTCTTCGTGCGGCCTTTTGCACGAAGAAACGCTTCCCTCCCGCAAAATTTTCATAAAAACGCGCCCTTTAATAAAAATTTTGTCCACTTTCTAAAAGTGGCGGGGTGCGGGGCAGCGCCCCGCGACCTTCCGGCGCAGCAGCGCCCCTACGACGGATTCAACGTTGTAAGATACGCAATGGATGTTTGTGCCATTTGTTGTGGTGCGTTTGTGAAGTGGGTATCTATTTCTTGTTGCATTGCAATTTTTTCGTTTTCATCTGTAGCATTATTTAAGGCGTTATGCAAATAAAAATGTGCTTTTCGCCCGGGCTGCAGGGTATTGTCGTATAATAAGGGATGCAACGACCCATCGAGTGTGACGGTGGTGCGATAGAAATAACTTTCCACAAAAAATGTGTTTACGGTGGGCACGCCATCAAAAAACCAAAACTCGGTTCCGGGTATTTTAGGTCGATCGGCAAATGTTTTCCGGCACTGATTCAGCAGGCAGCAAAACAGGCCATACCATGCGCGCGAACACGTTTTATCATCCTTCACCAGCCCTGTAAACAAGCTCAGTGCCTCGCGGTTTTTTTCATCATACAAGGGATGTGAAAGTTCAAAACTTAACAGTTCAAACCCCTCGTTCAATTTTGTTGTCATCACGCTTTTTTGGCGTTCTTCCTCTGTTGTATTTGTGGCTTCCATCACAAGTTTTCGCGGCAAAAGGAACGATTGATTACAATGAACACAAACAACAGGATCAAAACTGGGCATCGCCTGAGATTGCCCACCGCAACGCGGGCATCGAATTAAAATACTAGACATATCATTCCATCCTTCCGTAAATTACCGCCGTGCCGGCACACGACACCATTTTTTACGCCACGCTCGCAGCGCACCTTTATGTAAAACCACATGGGTGGCCACGGTATGTTTTTCTTATTATCCCCCACTTTTGCAAGCTTGTCAATCGGCATTATCGCTTTTTCATCGCCGGCACATGGCACAGCGTTACTTCAGCAACAAATAACTGGCCCCGGGGTTCAGGCCCACGCGCACATCTTTCACCCGCCAATGATAAAAATCACGTCTTACCATATTTTTAAGGCGTGTTCCGCGGCTATATCCATGGCTCACTTCCACTTGACGCACTGTTTTCGGCAATTGTTCTAAAAAATCAATCAGCTCCAGTTCGGCTTCTTCTGTTGTAAACCCGTGCAAATCAATAAACGCAGTATCGTTTTGTTTGTCCATCATTCCCTCTTACCCGTTGCGGCGTTCGTAGCACAGTTCTGCAATGCCGTTTGCACTGGAAACTGCCGTTAAACGCAAATTTTTCGGGATATCCCGCGTAGCAAACAACGGAACCCCCTTGCCAAGAATACATGGTATCACCGAAATACGATACGTATCAATTTCATCTAGCAAGGTTTGTGCCAACATCGCGCCACCACAAAGCCAAATATCTTTTCCCGGTTGCCGGCGCAGCGTTTGCACCAGTGTGCAGGGATCTTCCCCAGTGAACGTTATATCATCCTTATTCTGCATTTTTTGATGGGTAAACACATAGCTGTGCATCCCTTGGTATGGCCACACGTCCGGCGAAAGTTCCTCTTCAATTTGGCGATACGTTTTATACCCTAAAAGCACTGTATCCACCGTGGCGATAAATTCCTCGTATGTGCCCATTTCGTCGCTTGTTTCATCGTGTCCTTGCAAAAAAGCCACACCACCCTCGCTATCGGCAACATATCCGTCTAGGCTCATTGCAATGTATAAACATAATTTACGCATAGTGTACTCCTTTTACATATTAAGTTACCTCTTATTTTACCATATTTTATACGTCGTTGCGACATGCAAGAGAAAAAATTGGCTTGCATAAAAAAAATTTGGCATATCATAGGGAAAGTGTGGTATAATACAAATGAAACGGTGTTATGCTCACTGTATAAAGGAAGGGAGCCACACATGGAAAAGCAAAGACTGGATTTTTTGCAACAGCTTGCAAAAGGAATTGCCACACAATTTGGAAGCCAATGTGAAGTAGTGGTGCATGATTTAAGCACAAACCAACCACAACACAGCATTGTGGCTGTAGAAAACGGCCACATTACAGGGCGAAAAGTGGGCGATGGTGCCTCGAAAGTGGTGCTAGACCAATTGTTAAGCCATGCAGAAGACCCCCAAGATACCCTTGGATATTTAACACGCACACCGGACGGCAAAATTTTAAAATCTTCCACGATGTACATACGCAACAGCAAGGGAAAAGTGACGGCCATTTTCTCCATCAATTACGATATTTCATCGTTAATTATGGTGGAAGATGCTTTGCGCGATTTGATTGACACCGAAGAAAACGAAACACAAGAGCCAGAGCGAATTGTGAATGTAAACGACTTGCTCGACGATTTGCTTTTGCAATCGGTAGCGCTTGTGGGCAAACCGGTGGCAATGATGAACAAAGAGGACAAGGTGAAAGCCATCCAATTTTTAAATCGCAATGGCGTTTTTCAGGTGATGAAAAGCGGCAACAAGGTTGCAAAATATTTTAGTATTTCAAAGTATACGCTTTATTCTTACATCGACATGAAGTCAAAAGATGATGAAAAATAAATAAAAAATGGAGCCGATGTGCACGCAAACACGTGATTCACATCGGTTTTTACGTTTTATTTAGGCTCATTTAAGCATAAAACAAATTTTGTTAAAAAAACATGGTGCAAACCATTCCCAAAAACAGCAAAGAACATGTGTTATTTCTCAAGAATTTGTTAAACATGCTAGAAATACAGTGGATGCGGAAACTGTGTGTAATTTGTAGAAAAATGCCCTTGTATACACGTTGTACAATGTGCTAGAATGAAAATATAAGTAGATAATCTCCGTTGCAAACGGGCAGAAAGAAAGTGAAAATTGTATGAAGAATTTGAAAATTAGAACAAGGCTTGTTATTTTTGTCGTCATCATTGCATTTTTCTTTATCAATATGTTTTGGATGGCGCTAAGCTCCCTAAGCAGCGCCAATACCCGCATGGAAAACGTGATAGACGGGCCTGTGGAAACACAAGCGGCGGCTTTACAGTGCGAACTTTCGGCCGAAATTGCCGCAGTGGCCGTGCGAGATATGCTTTTGGTGAATGCAACCGATGGCAACTTAGAAGAAGCCGCGGCAACAGCAACTGCAAGCATTGCACAGGTACAAACGAGTTATGACGCACTTGTGCAAGCACATGGCAGCGAAGAAGGTACCATCCAAGAGTTTGGCGCGGTGATTGATCGCTGGACAGCAACAACAAACGAAGTCATTCAGCTCATTCAATCGGGCGATTCAGATGCCGCCATTATGAAGATGCTGAATGAAGAAGTGCCGGCGCAACACGAACTGGAAACCTTGGCCGATCAAATTTCATCCGAGGCCAGCACCACCATGGCCGCTGATGTGCTATCCTCTGAAAATTACACTTCCAGCACTTTTATTTTCTTCAGTGTTTTGCTTGTATTAATTCTTGGTTTTAGCTTGTTTATGGCCTTTTCTATTGTGCGTAGCATTGCACGGCCTTTACGTGAAATGGGCGAAGTTGCCGATACCATTTCCAAGGGTGATTTTACCGTAAAAGTGCAGTATACCTCCAAAGACGAAATTGGCGCTGTGGCAGAATCTATGCGCACAATGTGCAACAATTTGCACACATCCATGTCTGATTTAACCAATGTGATGTCGGAAATTTCCACAGGACGCCTCGATGTGGAACCAAGCGCACAGCATCAAGGTGATTTTGTGATGTTGGCACAAAGCATCTCTGGCGCAGTAAATTCTTTCAACACCACGCTCGCACAAATTTCGAAATCGTCCGTTGAAGTATCTCAAAACTCCGAGCAAGTGTCGTCTGCTGCACAAATGCTAAGCCAAGGTTCGATTGAGCAAGCAAGTGCCGTGGAAGAGTTGGCGTCCACCATCATTGATGTATCTTCGCAAATGAAAGAAAGCGCCGATAACGCGAAATATGCAAGCGATAAAGTGCAACAGGCAAACAGCGAAATCTCTCTTACACAAGACAAAATGCGCGAGCTGATTGGCGCTATGGATGATATTAGCAAATGCTCTGACGAGATTGCAAAAATCATCAAAACGATTGAAGACATCGCGTTCCAAACGAACTTGCTGGCATTGAACGCCGCTGTAGAGGCAGCACGTGCCGGTGCCGCCGGCAAAGGCTTTGCCGTGGTGGCAGACGAAGTGCGCAACCTTGCCAGTAAATCGTCCGAAGCCTCGAAAGATACGGCCGCTTTAATTGGAAACACACGCGTAGCTGTAAAAAATGGTGTTTCGCTTGCCAGCGAAGCCGCCGATTCCTTGGTAACTGCAGTGGAAAACACAAGCGAAGTAACCGGCGTAATTGGCACAATTTCCGAATCGTCGGCACAGCAAGCGGTGGCCGCAGGCCAAGTAACGCTTGGTATTGAGCAAATTTCTTCCGTAGTGCAAACCACATCGGCCACAGCCGAAGAAAGCGCCGCCACAAGCGAGGAACTTTCTAGCCAAGCACGTCTGCTGCAAGGCCTTGTGGAACAATTTGTTCTACGCGATGCAACTCGGCCACACACACCGGCTTCAGCACCTGTATCGCAGTTGCCACCAGCCAGCCTGCCACCGGTAGAACTGCAACCAGAGCTAGAACCACAGCCGTTTTCCGGGTTTTAATGCCCGTAGCAAAAGGCCAAGACCGCAGGGCGCTGCCCCGCACCCCGCAATTTTTTAGAAAAAATTGAGTAAAACTTTTATACAAGAGCACGTTTTACGCCGGCGCTTGCGGGTGGGTAGCTTTTCTTCACGTGAAAAATACGCGAAGAGCGATTTTAAATGAACATTACGATAAACGAACCCGAGAGAGCTAAGCTCTCTCGGGTTCGGCTTTTGCTTTTGGTAGTTATTGGTGCGGTTTTAAGTGGTGACAGTTTCGGTTTTTTATGGGCAATATCTACTGAATAACGCCCGATAGGAGTTTATTGAGCCCCAACACTGTATGCTTGCGGCCCTAAATATGTTAACAAACCACTTTCACGAGGCATATCTTCATGCTGGCCACTGCATTTTCGCCCTTAAAATGAAAAGGCGAAGCCAAAAG
>CAYJIH010000077.1:0-5955 GCA_964370195.1 uncultured Oscillospiraceae bacterium | reverse complement strand
GAAATATGACGGAAATTTTGCCGACGCTTTTTGTGAAGTCGACTTTGTCAACAGCCCCGCTTCACATAGCCACTGCCCAGCGTAATGGGAAGGATTTTTTCACTCTGCCGGGCCTGTTGCATCACCTTCTCGGCCAAAACACACAGCACCCTAGGACCACGCAGCCCTACCAAACTAAAAAAATGTCAAAACCCTTTTACGGTCCTCCCTCATTTTTTCTTCCTTTTACATTTTTTTGCCATACAGGGAGGAAAAACTCCCCTTTATTCCTGTATCGCTTTCATATTACTTTAAATGTGTACAACTGGCTCACAGTATCGCACAAACCCATGAAAAAATAGAATGAAAGTTCAAAACATCGAAAACAACTATTTTTTGAGGCAGAGCACAGAAAAAGAGAAAAATTGAAAAAAGAGTGACTTTCGCCTAAAATTGATTAAACGACCTTTGTATAAACGCACAGAAAATCCATGTGACAGCAATTAGGAGGCCGCGTGAAAACCATTCTCATTGTCGAAGATGACCGTAACTTATGTGAAGGCATTGCGCTTGCGGTGAAAGAACAAGGCCTAGAACTATTGAGTGCCCACACATTAAAAGCCGCCCGCAGCTGCCTTCAAAGCAACACCGTTGATTTGCTTATTTTAGACATCAATCTGCCGGATGGAAGCGGCCTTGATTTACTGAAAGAGTACAAAGAAAATGCCGATTTCCCTATCCTATTGCTTACGGCAAACGACATGGAAAGCGATGTGGTGTTGGGGCTTGAATGTGGGGCGGACGACTATATCACAAAACCTTTTAGCCTTGCCATTTTGCGTGCACGGGTGAATACACAATTGCGCAAAAGCGGAGGCGGCCTTTTGTTTCAGCAAGGGGCACTCCATTTCGATTTTGATGCAATGCTCTTTTCAGTAAACGGGCAGAATATTGAACTGTCTAAAACAGAGCAAAAATTGCTTAAAATTCTTACGATGAATAAGGGAAGCACAATAACACGCGAACAATTGCTGGCGCATATCTGGGCAAACGAAGGCTTATATATAGACGAAAACGCCCTTTCGGTAACAGTGAAGCGTCTGCGCGTAAAACTGGGAAAGGAAAGCCGCATCAAAACCGTTTACGGAATCGGCTATCGGTGGGAGCATGCCAACAACACGTAAACTGTTAAAGCGTTTAAATGCCATGCTAGATAATGCCCTGTGTGGAAGGCCTATAGAAAGTGGTTTTGACGAAAGCCAAGTCTCTCAAATGGAAAGCAAATTACACCGCGTTCTTTTGCAAAACCATACCCACAAACAGCAACTGCTGGAGGAAAAAACACGTGTAAGCCGGTTGATTTCGGATATTTCGCACCAAACAAAAACACCACTGGCCAACATTTCCCTCTATTCGGAATTGCTTGCGGAATGTGATGATGAGACGACACGCGAAAAATACAACCAGCTGCTTTCTTCTCAAACAGAAAAATTGCAATTTCTCATCGGCTCTTTGGTAAAAATCTCGCGGCTCGAAAGCGGCATCATCACGCTTTCGCCCAAAGTACAAAGTGTTCAAAACTTGTATTGCAATTTGCAAAAAAGTTTTACCGAAGTTTGTTTTTCAAAAGAAGACTTCATCGCTTGCTACGATATAAAATGGACGGCAGAGGCCGTTTCTAATTTGCTCGATAATGCAAAAAAATATGGCGCAAGCGAAATTTTGGTGGCTGTGCACGAATACGAGTTTTTTTGCAAAATAGATGTGTGCGACAACGGTTGGGGAATTGCCCAAGAGGACATCCCAAAAGTATTCCAGCGCTTTTATCGTGCCGAAAATACGCGGGAAACAGAAGGTGTGGGCATTGGCCTTTATCTTGCAAGACAAATCGTCACAAGGCAAGGTGGCTATATGAAATTGGCTTCCACTTTGGGCAAGGGCTCTGTTTTTTCCATTTTTTTGCCAAAGACAGAATGAATCTGTCGAAACTGTAAGAATCGAAAGGCTTCTCGAAAGACTCTGGTTAGATTTGCATGCTAAAATCTGTATTGTAAATCACACAATACAGATTTTTTGCAGGAGGAAACACCAGGATGGAAATATTAAAAACAAATAATCTTAAAAAAATTTACGGCAGTGGAGACACCGCCGTGCACGCCTTAGACGGTGTGGATTTTTTTGTGAACCATGGGGATTTTGTGTCTGTGGTGGGCACATCCGGCAGCGGAAAATCCACCTTGCTACACATGTTGGGCGGGCTAGATACACCCACCGCTGGCACTGTATTCGTAGATGGTGAGGATATTTTCTCTTTAAAAGACGAAGCACGCACCATTTTTCGTCGCCGCAAAATTGGCTTTGTGTTTCAAAGCTACAACCTTATACCGGTGCTAAATGTTTACGAAAATATTGTTCTGCCCATACAGCTAGACGGAAACACCGAAGACAAAAGCTTTGTAGATACCGTGATTCATACCTTGGGCCTTGCAAACAAACAAAACAATTTGCCAAACCAGCTTTCCGGCGGACAACAGCAACGGGTGGCCATTGCAAGGGCGCTGGCATCAAAACCGGCCATCCTTTTGGCAGACGAGCCCACCGGCAACCTAGACAGCAAAACGTCGCAAGATGTATTGTCTCTTTTAAAAGTATGCAACGAAAAGTTTAAGCAAACCATTGTTATGATTACACACAACGAAGAAGCAGCTCAACTCGCGCAGCGTATCATCCGCATTGAGGATGGAAAAATGGTGTCGGGTGGTGAACGCTGTGTATAAGGTAAACAACAAACGGTGCATTCAAAACCTTGCTTTTCAAAGCTTTAAAACAAACAAAACGCGCAACATCGTGGCCATTTTGGCCATCATGCTCACATGTGTTCTGTTCACCTCTATATTCACCATTGGCCTTAGCACCATAGAAAGCGCGCAATTGTCTACAATGCGTATGGTAGGCACCACCACCCATGGCGGCTATACCTTCCTCAGCATGCCGGAATATGAACGCCTTACCGAAGACCCTGAGGTGGTAGACATCGGCTATCGCATCATAGCCGGGGAAATTAACGAAGAAGCACTCAAAAAATACGCGGTAGAATTTGCCTATGCCGATGAATTTTATGTACAAAGTGGGTTTAACTACCCAACCGAAGGGCGCATGCCGCAAAGCGGAAAAGAGATCGCAACATCCTACACCCTTGCAAGGGAGCTGGGCTATGAAGGCGTGCTTGGCGAAGAAATTACCCTGCATTTTATGGTAAACGGTATCGACTATGAAGACACGTTTACCGTAGTGGGGCTGTTTGAAGTAGACCCGGGGCTTCCGGTTCTTAATCTCTTCCTATCCCAAGAATATCAAGAGGAAGTGGCACCCGCTTGGCAAACGCCTTATAAAGAGATGCTAGAGCAAAACTTATCGCCAATGTACGAGCAGGGCTATATGGCCGGCATGGTGCAATGTGTGCTAAATTTTTCTTCTTCTTACAACATTGAGGCGCAAATGGATGCATTGAGCGAGCGCCTTGGTTTTGATGAGCACTATGTGAACCCCGGTGTCAACTGGGCCTATACCACGGCCGAAATAGACGGGACTGTCGTTTTGCTTGTGGTTGTTTTGGTGCTTATTATTTTGCTCATGGGGTATTTGATTATCTATAACATATTTCTCATTTCGGTTTCACGCGATATTTTGTTTTACGGACAGCTTAAAACCATTGGCACCACGGCAAAACAATTGCGCCATATTTTGCGTTTGCAAGCTTTGCTACTTTCTTTGCCGGGCATTGTTTTGGGGTTGTTTTTTGGCGTGATACTGGCACGTATTTTATTGCCTATTGTACTACAAGCCAGCTCTATGCAAGAGGATTTTATTCTTGTGGTACATCCACTTATTTTTGTTTTTGCTGCGTTGTTCACCCTGCTTACGGTGTTGTTTTCCCTAAGAAAACCCTACCGCTTTATCGCGCACATTTCACCCATCGAGGCCATTCGTTTTTCCGGTGTTTCGCAAAAATCCAACGGTAAAAACAGGAAGCCAAAAAAGGCAAGCGCATTTTATATGGCTTTGCAAAACAACAAGCGAGAAAAAAAGAAAACCATTCTTGTGGTGTTGTCTTTGTGTTTGTCCGTTGTGATTTTCGATACGGCATATGCCATTGCCAACAGTTTTGATTTGGATATTTACCTTGAAAACTATTCCGTGTCCGATTTTCAGCTGGGCCACTATTCACAGTTTAACTCTTCAACCTATGTTAATATAGATTTCATCACACCGGAAATTTTACAAGAAATACAGGCACTGGAAGGCCTTGAAACCTTCGGTGTAGAATATATGAGCATCGGTACGCATGTGCTGAGTGAGGAGGCGTATACACGTGCTCTTGAGTATTATCTGCACAAAAACACCGACCATGTGCACCCCACCTACGATGCCCCCACCTTGGAACTGCTGCAAAATGAACAAAGCTTTAACCAGTCTATTTATGGTTTGTCTCCGGAACTGTATGAGCATATCGACCTACCCTTGGGGGACGAACTTGATATTGAAAAGTTTAATAGCGGAGACTATGTGCTGGTTACATCGTTTTTCACCAGCGGCGAAGACCCATATTATCTGCCGGGCGATACCGTAACGCTTGATTTTGCAAGTGGGCAAAGCAAAGAATATGAGGTGCTGGCCATCGGTGCGCCGAGTAGGGCTTTGCGTTCTTATCGCTCATTTGGAGATATCGATTTCACCTTGCCACAAGCGGAATATCTGTCCATGATGGGAAACGTAAATCCTATGCTTCTCGCCTTTGATGTGGCGGACGAAAACCTTATTCAAGCAGAACAATTTCTTGAAAACTACACCGAAACCATCAACACCGATTTAAGCTATACATCCAAAGCCATTTTAGTGGAAGAATTTGAAGGGGCTCAAAGCACGTTTTTATTAACCGGCGGTGTACTCAGTGCTATTTTGGCAATCGTGGGAATTTTAAATTTTGTCAACATGCTCATCATGTCCATCGGCACCAGAAAACGAGAATTTGCCGTTTTGGAAAGCATTGGCATGACAAAACGCCAGCTTTTGATCATGCTTACATACGAGGGGCTATGCTATGCGGTTTTGATGAGCGTGCTCACGTTGAGCGCAGGAAAACTTCTTTCCTATATTTTAACAAGTGCGCTGGCAAATCAAATATGGTTTTTCAGCTATAATTTTTCATTTGTGCCCTTTGCTGTGGCATTGCCTGCCGTTTTTGTTGTGTCTGCTCTGTTGCCCTTGCTTGTGTATACATTCAGTGGACAAAAATCCATTGTGGAACGGCTGGGTGCCTATGCGAATTAAACGATTTTCAAAACATAAACAATTCCTAATCTCGCAGCATCTCACAGCAGCGATGGTAAAAGCACAAAACCATTTACAAACCCTGGTAAAGGCAAAGAAACAGGATGCAAAAAAGACAATGAGATGAACTGGCAAAATGCTTACCATACGCAAAAAGACCCTGAAATTTTGCGAAAGAAATGCGGAATTTTCGAGGTATGCGTTCAGACCGCCCCCTTCCCTCATCCTTTATGATTGATAGACTTATGCTAAAAACCGAAATCTAATTCACCCATTTTCCTTTACAAAACGAACATCTACAAAACCCCTACAAAAAACAGCTTTAGGGGCAAGTTATCCCCTTATTCTTCCCACTGCAGTAAAAACAAACTGTTTTTATTTTTGAAAAACCCCTCATTGAATGCTCACATGATTTATATAAAATTGTAAACGGTATTTCCTTCAACGATTTTGTGGTAAATTTGATCCGTAAAACAATATACGTTTCGGGAAATGTATTACTGTTTTAGAAAAGATGAGGGCATATGGGGTATATAGATACGTCCAAAGAAAAGGAAGAGCAAGAAAAATCAATAAAGCAAAAAAAGCTGTATAGAAAAATTGCACATACAGTCATCACTTTAACAGCTATCCTCACAGCATTCA
>CAYJIH010000076.1:0-5956 GCA_964370195.1 uncultured Oscillospiraceae bacterium | reverse complement strand
CTATCATCGCTGCTTCTTCTATCTCTGCCGGCACACCCTTTACGAATCCCATGATTAACCATGTTACAAAGGGTAATATGCTAGTTAGATATATAAGGCTTAGTGAGAAATGGTTATCTAGCAGATTGAGTTGTCTGTACACTACATAAAATGGTAATATTATTCCCATTGGCGGAATCATCCTCGAAAGAATAATCCATAGCCCCATTGCCTTGCCTCGTTTACTTCTGTCTCTTGCCAGTGCATAACCGGATGTTACGCCAAAGATTATTGCTATTAATGTTGTGATTATTGCCACTATAAAGCTGTTCATGTAACTTTGCAAAAATCCATCGCTTGCTGCTACCGAATAGTAGCTTTCAAAGTTAGGAACGAACAACCAGCTTGGCGGCAATGCGAATGCCTCTGATTTTGATTTCATTGATGTGGATATTAGCCAGTAAAGCGGAAACAATGATCCTACAACTATTAACATTGTAATAACATTAAGGCCACTACCGACTATCTTGTCTTTAACCTTGTTCACTGTATAACCCCCTTTTCTTATTCGATGTTTTTATTATACAGATACTTTTTTTAAAAAGAGTGCACTTTTTTTTAATCATATGTGGACTAATTTATAATAAATTGCATAAAAAATGTAATATCTTTACCTATAATAAGGGGCAATAATGAGAAAATGCACCATATACCGTTAAAGATAAAAAATATATCTTGCAGTATTTCTTTTTGTAATGTATGATAAATAATATGAATCGGCACCTAAGCACCGATTCATATTTTATTAGCTACTATCCTGCTTTATTATTGTGTGTCTATGTGGGTTGTATCTATCGATTGATCAAGCGATATTGATATGGTAACACAGCTACCCTCATCACTAGAATCGTAGACTATATTGGCTCCATCCTTATAATAAAGCCCCAATCTTTCGCGTATATTGCTTAGCCCGTAGTTACTACCCTTTGAGATAGTGTTTTGCGGTTGGGTTGGTAAACCGGCATTTAGCTGATCTAGTACCGGTTGTGTAATGCCCACACCGTCGTCCTCTACGGTAATTACAAGTGTGTTGCTAACAATATTTGCATTTATTGATACAATGCCACCGGGAGTATCTTTTTCCATTAAGCCATGTAAAATTGCATTCTCTACAATAGGCTGTAATATTAGCTTTATTATTGGTATTTCTGCCGACTCATCACTGTAGTTAATCTCGTATGTTACACTGCCCTCAAACCTGTTTTGTTCTAGTTCAAGATAGGTGCGCGCATGTTCAAGTTCCTGCTTTACAGTTATTATATCGTTACCTTTCGAGAGTGTCATTCTGTAAAATTTCGAAAGCAGTTTAACCATATGATTTATATCGTCCGCCTTATGTTTTATTGCCATCCAGTTAATCACATCGAGTGTATTATACAAAAAATGTGAGTTGATTTGCGATTGTAACAATAAAAGTGTTGCATTTTTATGAGAAAGTTCCTTTTCTAATAATTCCTCGGTCAGCGACTTATTTTTATCATGCAGGGTTTTATAAACATTTATAACCCCCTGTAGTTCTTCTTTAAAATCATTGTCGTTGTCGTATTCATTGGTGTTAGAAACCTGTGAATCAGATATTTTTTCGAAAACCTTTTTTATCTTATTATTCATCTTGGTAGAAATCACAACATCGACAAGAATAATTACAGCCAGCAACAATCCGCCAAACGTAAGTAGCTGTAATATAAACTCTTGATTTTCAAGAATGTTAACATTGCCTGCCGATACACTAAAAAGCTTCCACCCGGTTTTACCTATGTCATAGGAATATATTGTGTAATCATTAAATTTATATGGTGTGTCCTTACCCTGTAGTATTTCATCATCCGGCAACTCCAAAAGCTCTATAAGGCTATCGCCTATATCATAATCTGTGCCGGAGATAATCTCCGCGTTAGAGTTTGTAATATAAAATTCCGATCCGGTTATCGCCTTGCCATCCAAAAGATAGTTACGCAAATCCATCTCGCTTACATAAACACCTAAAGCCCCGTAGCATCTGCTGTTTTGCTCAAAATTTATCAGCTGTCGCACAGCACCGAGAAAATAACGGCCTACACCATTTACATCATTTTTTCTAAATGCATCGGACCAATATATATCACTACCCTCGAGTGTATCCATAGTAAAGCCTGTTTCGTCAAAATGGTCTAACGACGAAAAATTTGAGTTAAGACCGGAATAAAACGAGTTATCGGCATAATAAACCGTGGCATAAACGGCTATGTTGTTATGGTTAAATCCGGTAAGAAGTTCGTTAAGGTAGTTGTACTCGCTTAGCTGTTCGACAAAGGGTTGTTGGGTATCTACATTATCGACATTTAGCAGTGTGTTGTTAGAGGCTAAGTCTTGAGAAACATCTTTTATCGTATTGGTAAGCGCCTCTAGCTGGGTTCCGATGGTATTAATGTTTACCGTCTGCATTTCTCTATAAGATTCCTGTTCTTGTAGATTTAGTATAATGTAAAAGAATATCGAGGATACAAAAAGTATAAACACATTAATAAACGCAATGCTAAAAATGAGCTTTGTCCGAAAATTTAACGACTTGATAAAATTTTTCAATATTAACCTCTGTATAGTATTTATTCAAATAAGGAGACGCATGATTAAAGCATTAATAGTAGACGACGAAATGAGGACAATTAACGGCATCCTTAACAACATCGATTGGACAAAACATAATATAGACAATGTTAGATATGCTCAAAACGGTAGTGCAGCGTTAGAGGCAGTAAAGGAAATGCCGGTTAACCTTGTAATCACCGACATTAACATGCCAAAGATGGATGGTTTCGAGTTCGTTCACCGACTTTGTGACCTACACCCCGACGTAAAAATAATTTTCGTGAGCGGTCATAACGACATAGACTATGTACGCTCTGCAATTAAGTGTGCTGCAGTCGACTATATCTTTAAGCCGATTGATTTAAAAGAGCTTGACAACGCAATTTCTAAGAGCGTGGATTCACTAATGATAGAAACCGAAAAGTCAAGATATCTGCAGGAGATTGAGCATAAAATTTTTGTTAACCTTCCTATCTTACAGGATAAGTTTGTAAAAAAATTATTAACCAAGGACAGTTGGAGCAAATCTACCATCGAAGATGAGATGAAAAAAATAGAGCTAAACATGCCACTTTGCTGCGAATATATAGCACTAAAACTAATTGTAAACAACTTTAAGTATGAGGACATGTGGCGCAACCACCATCTTTTTTCTACAGCAGTGATAAACATTTTAAACGATCTGTTTAAGGAGAAAAGCAATTGCTATATCATCGAAAATGACGAAGGTGAATTTGTTTGTATTTTACCATTGCATCAGAAAGAAATCAACCCCTGCACAACCGAAACTTATATTAACGACACAGAAAGTATAGAAAAACTGTGCAATGATATAAGTAATCATCTAAAGGATATTTTAGGAATCGAGATATCCATGGGGGTTGGCCATAAGGTTAGCGGGTTAAACCAGCTGCACAAAAGCTACACCACCGCACAGGAAGCTTTAAGCCGCAGATTTTTTAGTGCCGACTCGCAAATTCTTTTTTCCGATGCCAACGATGCAAACAGCAGTACATTTGTGTCGGTAGATTTTCATCAATACGATAAAATTTATAAACATACCATCAACGAAGAATCATCTTTGGTTGTTGCGATTATCAGAGATATCTTTAACAATATCAACAACACTGTATCGCCTAATCAAAGTCAGGTTATTGTTATCTGCCATCAGATTGCATCCACCATCAACAGCGCCCTATTGCAGATTCGCAATCTGGATACCGAGCAGGCAGAGCAGCTACTTTTATTTTATGGCACAATTCAAAACTGTACAAATATTTCTACATTAGAAAGGCTAATCACTAAATACGCCTATGATAATATTGGCAGTACAACAGATGACAACCTACCACAACACGAAGAGCTAATTAATAAGGTAAAAATATATATAGAAGCAAACTACATGCAACAGATTTCTCTTACCGAGCTTGCTAGCGAGGCTTATATATGCCCCTCCTACCTATGTCTGCTTTTTAAACAAAAAACAGGCCAAACCGTAACAAACTACATCACCGGCAAAAGAATAGAAAATGCAAAAGCTATGCTTATTCATACCGATAAAAAATTAATAGATATATGTTTCGAGGTCGGTTTTAACGACTCGAAGTATTTTAGTCGAATATTTAAAAAGCATGCAGGATGCACCCCAAGTGAATACAGAGAAAATAAAAAGGGTTAATATTACAAACAAAACATGGTGCACTTTAGTGGGCTGTTCATAAAAAACTTTGTGCCCAGTCCGTCTTTCTGCTTTGTAGTGGGTAGTGTTGCTATCCAAAATAGTGCATATGCAAATGCTCTACTCACCGACACTTCGTTTAACATTTAACTTTTTCTTTTTTCTAGCTTTCAAAATTAAAGCAAATGTATATAATCTCCACCTTTGGTGGAGCTATTGGAAATATTGTTTAACTCACTTTGTTCGTTATTTCGCAAGCGAAAACCACAATATTTCTCGTACTGGTAGGCACGATTTTTTTATAATTTGAGAGGGGGTAACGTAAATGGAAAATATTTTAGCTGAATGCTATGGCATAGGTGGAGCAAATATTTTTAAAGTACAAGGAGGATTTTGTGCAGATGCTTTTAAAATCAGTTTAAATGATAAAGCATATTTCTTAAAAAGGTATGACAAAAAAAGACCAGTTGCAGAAAAGTACTCAAAACTAATAGATGTGTATGCTCCGATATTGTGTTATCTTTCAGAAACTAATATGTCAGATTGTGTGCCTAAATCTATTTTGACGACTGACGGAAAAAATTTCTGCGAAGATAGTAATTATAAATATCTACTTTATGAATATATTGATGGAACAACTATTGCTGAAGACAAGCTTACAAAATTGCAAACCCTTAAACTTGGGAAAATAGTCGGAATGTTACATAGTGCATTGTATCCGAAAGGTGAAATACCAAAATCACTTTATGAAGATTTTTCAATAGAATTTAACGACAAGCTAAGTGAGTTTATTTATTCTGATATAAATGAGCATCAGTTTTTAAATCCGTATATTTCCGAACTAAAAAAACTTACGAAAATTACAACTACACTTAGTGAAAAAGCAAAAATATGTAATGCACCTTATGTACTGTGCCACACGGATATTCATAATTGGAATTTAATACAAACGGACGAGGATCTAATTCTTATAGATTGGGAGGGAATAAAATATGCCCCTAAAGAAGCGGATTTTTTTGCACTTACAAACATTCCATACAAAGAAGATTTTATTAATGAGTATAGAAAATATAATGCAGCTTATGAGTTAAATCAAACAATACTTGATTTTTATAATTGCCGTAGAAAATCTGAAGATATTTGGGAATTTATCGAAAAGTTATTATATGAAAATTTATCACATGAAGAAAAAACAGTAACTATTGATTGCATTGTTGAAGAATGTTGTTCTATAGCATATCTATTATGAGCATACCATGTATAAATAACGAGCTGACACTTTTAAATGGGGTGTCAGCTCGTTATTTATATGGGTAGCTATCTTTATCTGCACCGTTTTTTTAGCTACATTAATTTAGTAGTAGTATTTCTTTTAATAACTACATCTTATTTTCACAAGCATTTCACACAATTAACATTGACCAATCGTTCAATAAGTGATATAATACATTCATTGAACGATTGGTCAACACCCTTTAAGGAGCATTAACCTGATGAAGAATATAGACTCTAGCAACGAAACCGTAGCAAAAATAGTCGAAAGTGCAACCGAGCTTTTTAACCTGAACGGTTATTCCGGCACATCTATCGGTGACATTTCAAAAAAGGCAGAATTATCTAAGGGGATTTTATATCATTATTTTAAAGACAAGGATGCACTGTATCTTCACT
>CAYJIH010000075.1:0-5979 GCA_964370195.1 uncultured Oscillospiraceae bacterium | reverse complement strand
CTTTAGAAAAAGCTTTTGCCCCTGCTTTTCTCGAAAAGCAGGCGGGGTTTGGGGCCGAGCCCCAAGGTCTTCAGCCCGCGGGCGGCGGGCGAATTCAACCAAAAGCCGAAGGGTGGTGTTTTTTGACAGCCTGAGCCACGGCACAAACGCCGTGTTTTTTTGTGTTGGCTTCACCAAGGGGGCGAACCGTTTATGGCCTTGTTATTGTGTGTTTTGCAAGGGATGACAGCTTTGGTTTTTTATTGTTATGATTGTTTTGTTAAATGCGTCAAACTCTTCAAGCTGTGGCATGTGTGCTGAGTTTTCTAAAACAACCAGTTGCTTTTTGGGGGCGGATATATTTTGATAAAATTTTTCAACTAAAACAAGTGGTGTGCTTAAATCGTGTTTTCCTGAAATGAATGTTACAGGAACGGCAAGCTCTTTCATTTGCTCTAGTAAATGGATGTTGATTCCGTTTTTAAAAATCACTTTTCCGGATTTTATTGCATTAAAATAGTAGAGGGGCTTTTCCTTCAGCGGATATGTATTTGATTTGAAAATTGCTTTTCCAATTCCGTACAGGGGTTTGGTTTTGATAAACCCTGACATTTTACCGATGCATCTGCTGTATATAGAATACGTTTTACCCGAGTATGGCGGTGCTCCAATTTTGCAAAGCAGGTTTAAAACATCTTGCCTGTTTTGTTTTTTTGCCTGCTCGTTTATGGCGATATACCCAAGGCGCATTGCCTCGTTGTAATCAACCACTTGGCTAACCCCTATGTACGAATGATAAAATTCGGGGCTGCGTTTTGCAGCGAGTATAGCAATGATACTGCCCCAAGAATGCCCCATAATATAAATTTTGTTCTTGTTAAATCTTTTTAACAAATATTCGGTTATTGCAAGTGTATCTTCCACGCAGGTTTCAATGGTGAGTGATTTTTCGTCAACGTGTTCCCACCCGGTAAGCCCGGCGCCCCTTTGGTCGTGCCTTACAACGACAAAATGCTTTTCAAGCTCTTTTTGATAGTGGCGAATGTAGGCAGTTTCGGCCTGCCCCGGGCCACCGTGTATGGCCAATAAAATGGGGTTGTCCGTGTTTTCGCCACAGATAAAAAGACTGTGCGCCACAGCATCTATTTGTAATTTTATATATTCGTTCATTTGATTTTGCACACCTCCCCTTATAGGTTTGAATGGTTTTCATTTCCCAAATGGTTCGCCCTGCGGTATTCAAGCGGCGAATGGCCGTAATAGCGCCTAAACAGTTCGGCAAATTTGCCCTGTTTTGTGTAGCCCACCAAATGGGATATTTCACCCACAGAAAGCTTTGTTTCAAGAAGCAGCTGCGATGCTTTTTTCATTCGATATTTCCTTAAATATTCAGAGATGTTTTCGCCATAAATTGCTTTGAAATAGTTTTTTAGGCTTGTTTCACTGATGCCGAATTTTATAGCGATCTTTTTTATTGGAATATGCTCTGCAAGATGCTCTGTGAGGAGCTTCTCCGCTTTTTTGGCAATTTCAGCTTGTGTTTTGGTGTGATAGGCTCTTTTTTCGTTGTGCTTATCTGTGTGGTTTAAAAGGATATTTATTATCTCTAGGGTGCTTTGTTTTAATCGAAAATTCGATAAATTTTCCTTGTTTTCCCACAGTGATGCCATTACATTGCAAAGCTCCTTACTGGAGGGCATAATAATTGTGCTTTGGCTGCTTAGGTATTTTTTGTGCAGATTTTGAAAATCGAGTTCAAATGTTGATAGAAGGCCGGCATTTTCTAGCCTAAAATTTTCTTCATCAAAATAAATGGTTATGCCTTTGTAATTCTTTGTGGGAAAAAAGAAGGGCGTTTTTGAAACTTCTTTACTTAAACAGAAATCTGCCTCTTGCAAACAAACGTTAAAACCATCTTCTAAACCAAGCTCTATGCGTCCTTCCACGCAATAATTAAACTGTATCAAGTTTCTATGGTTGCTGTTGTTATTTGCAGAAATTTCAGATGCGCTTATATCAAAAAAACACAGGAACATATAGGGAAAGGCTTCATAACATTGGGCATTAAAGTTGTGGCTATTGTTATTAAAAACATAGTCATTGCTATTCGGTCCTTTTTTTGTTTGCAATTCATCGCTCTCGTCTGTAAATTTCCATTTTTTTAAATCAAAATCCAAAACAGCCTCCTTTTTCATTTCTACTGCCTCTATTCTAAATCTTTTTCTTAAATAGTCGAGCAAGGTTGTTTTGTGCTATTTGTGGCTAAAATGATAAATGGGTATAGAAAAGCAAAAAATCCGATGCTATAATATCTTGAGTTAGCACAAACTAACCGATAAAACTATTATACCATAACGGAGGATTATAATGAGCAACAAACTACAAGGCAAAGATTTTATCAACATTGGCATTTTTACCGCAATATATTTTGTAATCATTATGGCGGCGGGCATGTTGGGCGTTATTCCTATTTTCATTCCACTGCTTAGTGTTATTGTGCCCCTGCTTGGTGGCATACCGATGATGTTATACTTTTCAAAGGTGAAAAAATTTGGAATGATAACCATTCAAGGGCTTTTATCGGGTGTTTTGATGATGGTTGGTGGCATGGGCTATTGGTGCGTGGGCACATTTTTAGTTGCCGCTTTAATTTGCGATTTAATACTAAAAGCAGACGGCTACAAAAGTGCTAAAAAAAGCATACTTGCTTATGGCGTTTATGCAACTTCTGTAATCGGCGCGTTTATTCCTATTATTTTAACAAGAGATAGCTACCACGAAATGCTTGCAACCGAAGGGTATGGCCTTGAGTATGCAGACGCCCTTATGAGCTACATGCCCAGCTGGATTTTGCCGGTACTGTTAATTGCAAGTTTTGTTTGCGGAATTATTGGCGGTTTTATTGGCCGAAAAATATTCAAAAAGCACTTTGAGAGGGCCGGTATTGTGTAATGAATGAAACGATGCTGTTATCGCAAAGATATACAAAAGGCATTCCCTTAGACCCACGAACGAAACTTGCGGTGCTTCTTACCTTATCGGTTTTGGTTTTTGGGGGGTCGTACCAAACAACACTTTTTTATCTGCCTGCGATATTACCGCTCGTCATTGCCTTTTGTGTTAAATCATATAAAAAAGCAGCAGTTTACATTGTGGCAATGGTTGTTTGCCTGTTAGTACAGGCGTTTATCGTCCCCTTTACAACGGGGACGATACGTTTTATTATGACGCCGCTTGTAATTATGCCGCTTTATTTTATACCGGGATTTTTTTCGGCATATTTTTTGCTTACAACCACCACTGTAAGCGAATTTGTTGCGTCTATGGAAAAACTGAAATTACCAAAACAGGTAACCATTCCCATGGCGGTAATGTTTCGGTTTTTTCCAACCATATTTGAAGAATGGAAATCTATAAACGATGCCATGAGGATGAGAAGCATACGCTTTAATGGCAGCAAAGCAGGTGCAATGCTAGAGTATCGTATTGTGCCCATGCTTATGTGTAGCGTGAAAATAGGAGAGGAACTTTCCTGTGCTTCACTAACAAGAGGGCTTGGTGGGCCGGTTAAAAGAACCAATACTTGTGAGATTAAGTTTAAGTTGCAAGATTTCTTTATCTTGATTGTATGCACAGGCTTTTTGGCGGTGCAAGCCTTAATCTTCTTGGGGGTGCTAGGATGATAAGCTGTAAAAATGTATGTTATTCATACATGACAAATAGCGAAAATCAAGATGGTGAAAACGGAGGCAGGCTGTTTGATATAAATTTTGAGATCAAAAAAGGAGAATTTATATTGCTGTGTGGCAGCTCTGGCAGCGGAAAAACAACCATTGCAAGGCTTTTAAACGGGCTTATCCCCCACTACTACGAGGGCGAGCTTCGCGGAAGTATCTCCTTAGGCGGCATAGAGTATAAGGAGCTGTCTCTTTTTGATATTTCGGCCCAAGTTGGCTCTGTGTTCCAAAATCCACGCTCTCAGTTTTTTAATGTTGATACCACTTCAGAGATTGCCTTTGCCCCTGAAAACCATGGCTGGGATAAGGACAAAATATTGAACCGAGTGGATGAGGTTTCGCAAAAACTAAACATTCAAAACTTAATGCACCGAAGCATTTTTGCACTTTCGGGCGGAGAAAAACAAAAAATAGCCTGTGCATCGGCTTCGGCTATTAACCCAGACCTTTATGTGTTCGACGAGCCATCCTCGAACCTAGATGCAAAAGCGATAGAGGAGCTAAGAGAACTGCTTATTACCCTTAAAAGCGAGGGCAAAACAATTGTGATTGCAGAGCATCGCCTATATTATATCTACGATTTGCTGGATACGGTTTATTACTTGAAAGACGGCAAAATCACAGGCGACTATAGCGGGGATGAATTTAGAGAAATGTCGGAAGAGACTCGCCGCAATATGGGGCTGCGCCCTTGCACATTGAAGGGGCTTTCCCTGATAGAGCCAAAACAGCATAAAACAAGCGAGCAAATTTGGACGATAAAAAACTTTGGTTTTAAATATAAAAATAGTGTGGCGAGCGCGCTTTCTATAGAAAAAGCCACGGTGAGGCACGCACGCGTGACAGCGGTTATAGGAAGCAACGGTGCGGGGAAGACAACCTTTTCCAGATGTTTAAGCGGCCTTGAAAAAAGAGCAAAGGGAACTTTGGAGTTTCGGGCGAAAACGTATGCTACAAAACAGCGCATAAAAGAATGCTATATGGTGATGCAAGATGTGAATCATCAGCTTTTTACGGAGAGTGTGCTTGAAGAAGTGCTTCTTAGTATGCCAATAGAGAATAAGGAAGAAGCACAAAACCATTTGAGAGACATGAACCTAACAGAGTTTGAAAACCGCCATCCCATGTCATTGTCGGGAGGGCAAAAACAGCGTGTGGCCATCGCTTCGGCCATCGCCTCAGAACGCCCGATTATTATTTTTGATGAGCCAACAAGTGGGCTTGATTTAGAGAACATGAAAAGAGTGTCGGACTGTGCAAATAAGCTGGCAGAAAACGGAAAAACAGTGATTGTAGTAACGCACGACCCGGAGTTTATTTTAAGGTGCTGCGATGAGGTTATTCACATCGAAAATGGGCAAGTGCAAGACAGTTACTGCCCTAGTGATGCGATTGGGCGAGAAAAACTTCTCTCCTTTTTTAAAGAGAGTTATAGAGGGTAGAAAGCACCCAAAGTGAAGAAAGGGCGGAAGTGGCCTCCTTTACCATGAATGATTTGTAAAGAGAATCGATGAAATTCATATAAAGGTATAAAAGGTAAAACCATGGCAAAACAAGAGGCAAAACACTCTGTTCAGAGAAGGCATGCTACCCAAAACAGAGAAAAAATCAAGCCATGAAAAGTAGGGTATCGAAAACAAAGGGGCTGTGGCGCTTTAGTGTGCCACGGCCCGTGCTATTATTGTGCAGGATGGTGTGGCAGCCTCTTATGCAAAGGAGCGATGCCCGTCTACTGTGCCGGCATGAGCCAAAACGAGCGACAAAAGAAAGGTTTTTATGAATCGACAAATAGAAGCACGGTACAAAAAGCGATTTTTTGTTTTACCGATTTATTCTCATTGGTTGTCGATGCGAATGGGAAAGGTGCTTCCCCTAAAAAACACACGTTTTTGTATGAAGACGAATAAATATTTTATTTGAAAAGTCGAAATTTTCTGTTATAATGGTAAAATCATTGTAAGATATTGGGGACAATTGACAAACAAAGCGTTAATTCCTAAAAAACAACGGGGTGAAGGAAAATGAAAAGAAAACTTAAAAAGGCAATTACCATCGTGCTTTTGGCTGTGCTGGTGTTTACACTTACGGCCGGCAGTTCCTGTGTGGGAACGACGGATCCCAACTCTTGGGGTACCTCCTTGCCCACCTCTTCAGGTCTGGTATCGACGGACTACATCGACGAATACGAAGCGCTGGACGATGCCTTTGTAGAGATGGATGCCCTGCTTGATGAACTGGCGCGGGCCATTGCGGCGGCAAAAGA
>CAYJIH010000074.1:0-6116 GCA_964370195.1 uncultured Oscillospiraceae bacterium | reverse complement strand
CATCGCCTTCCAAAAGGCCATTCGTCACCTCTACGTTAAACCCATCCGAAAACCCTGTTTCAACGGCAACTTGTTCTATGCTACCATCTTCGTTTAAGCGCATTACAAATTGCCCGCCATCTTCACTAAGGATGCATTTATTCGAAACAACCAAAACATCTTCTACTTGTCTTTGTATAAAGGTTACTTCCGCAGTCATGCCTTCATACACAACCAAATCGGGGTAGTTTGCCAAGTCACATGCCACAGACACTGTGTAACTTGTAGAGCTTTGCATATTGCCCGATGGCACAATGGAAATGCTTTCTACTGTAGCGGGAAGCGATTCGTCCTCGTAAGCATCCAAAAGCACGCTTGTCTCCATGCCAATTGTGATATCAGAAATGTCCTCTTGTGGAATGCTAACAGACAGATTGACAAAGGCATTATCGGCTAGAGTAATTAATGCCGTGTTTGCCGCAAGAAGGGTATCGCTTTCGGAAAGGGTCATCACATAGCCGTCTTGTGGTGCTGTAATAATCCCGTCTTCCATTACAGAAGAAAAAACTTCCATTTCGGCCTCTAACGTGCTTACCGCAAGTTCTGCCTGTGTAAGGGATGTTTCAATTTGCACCATGGTACTGTCGTGCTCGCTTTGGGCCGTGGCACCGTCATGCACACTGGCATTATACTGCGACGCATACTCTTGCTGCTGAACGGGCATATTAAGTGTGTATGTGTCACGCTCATTGTATTTAGAAGTAAGGCTGTTTTGCGTAGTGGTTAACGACGTTTGTAATTCTTGAAAAGCCTTGTCATAATCCGCTTGTGCCAGTGAAATAAGCACATTTGTTTCCTCTTGCAGCAAGGTAAGCTGTGCAAGGGTACTTTGTAATGCCGTGGTATCTTGCGACGCTGCCTGCCCCGCACTAATTTGTGCTTGCACATCAGCAATTTGGGCATTCAGTGTTTCCAGTTCGCTTCTGTAGCTTGCAAGCCCATAGTCGTTATCCAGCCCATTTGTAATCTGCCGCTGTATGTTGGCAACTTGCGTTTCCAGTGTGGTAATTTCATTTTGTAAAACAGCATACCCACTATCTAATTGTGCCATTTGAATGGAATAGATTCCGGCCGCATTTGTTCCGCTTTGAACACTTGCATTATATTCATAATCTGCATTCGACTGCTGAACACCCGCATCGACCTGCGCTTGCTGCAGCTGTAACAACGCCGTTTCAAGCTCGCTTTCTTTTGCCTCATACAAAGCAGTAAAATCTTCTACATCAATTTGTAAAAGTTCCTCTCCTGCCGCCACATAACTTCCGGCTGTTGTAAACGTTTCCACTATGGTCGCTTCAAACCCCAGTGTGATGGACGTACTGTCCATCATAACCGAGCCTGTCTCGCTCAGCCCTACCACAATATCTTCACGAACCACGGGCTCCTCTTGATAAAGCGCCTGCTCTAAAGCATCTCCTTCTTGGCTGTTTGGCAATAGAACAAAAAACCAAAGTAAAATGGCAAAAGTAACTAAGAAAACTGCTGCCGCCAAGGCAAAAATCACCTTTTTACTCAATTTAAATGTACGCATTTTTTCTTTCAAACCGGCTCGTTTTTCGTTGAACACGTTAAATACTCCTTTTCCAATGTGATATGCAAAACAAGGCAAAGACCTTCGGGGGTGTAAAAAAAATGAGAATAACAAAAAGATACTAAATTCAAAAACAATATACGTAAGTGCATAAACAACACTTTTTTGCACCTAGCGGTGCCATTGCCATTTTTTAACACCCCAGCCTTTTGCTACTTTCCAAACAAGTATACGGTTCACTTTTGATATCATTGTGAGTAAATCAGCTCTAGTGGCTCTCCATCAAAACCCAATAGAAACCGATACAAAAAATACCATTTCCAATATTTTTCGTATCGGTTTCCATTTTAAAGTTCTTCATTTTATTTTAATGATTCTATGATATGATAAAAATGACAGAAAAGTGAGAAGGAGGGCTTTTATGAGAATTTTACTGGCAGAAGATGAAAGAGATATGAATAAAATTATCACAAAAAAATTGGTATCGGAAGGCTATAGCGTAGACAGTTGCTTTGACGGAGAAGAAGCGTATGATCACATCATAGGAACGGAATACGATGGAATCGTGCTTGATATCATGATGCCAAAACTTGACGGCTTTACAATTCTTTTAAAAATGCGTGCACAAAAAAACGACACGCCGGTTCTGTTTTTAACCGCAAAAGATTCTGTGGAAGACAGAATAAAAGGGCTTGATTTAGGAGCCAATGATTATTTGATAAAGCCATTTTCTCTTGAAGAGCTCATGGCACGCATTCGTGTTATGACCAGGCTAAAAACAGGAAAAACCACGAATATTTTAACCGTTGCAGATCTTACTTTGGATACCGCCTCACATATCGTAAAGCGCGGTGATGATGTTATCAATCTCTCTGCAAAGGAATATCAAATGCTGCAATATATGATGTACAATGTTGGCGTTGTGCTATCGAGGGAAAAAATTGAAAATCATATTTGGAATTATGAATATGAAGGCGGAACAAATGTTGTGGATGTGTACATACGATATCTTCGAAAGAAAATTGACAGTTCCTATGACACAAAACTCATTCACACCATCAGAGGCAGTGGATATGTTATCCGGGAGGATTTATGAGAAAAATGTCAGCAAAACTAAAGCTCACCTTATGGACCACGCTGCTTATGCTGCTGATGGCTGGCGTGCTGATGACTTTACTCTTCTCTTTAAGCGATAGTATCATTTTATCAAACAGTGAAACACAGCTTTCGAAAGTTGTTGGCGATAATGCCGGCGAGCTTGAGTTTGAGGATGGACGGCTTGATGTGGATGATATCGATTTTTTCAAAAGCGGTGTCTATACTTTATTATATACGCAAGATGGAGAGCGATTGGCCGGAAATCTACCTGAAGAATTTATGGATGAGCCACCATTTAATGATAAAGAAATAAGCGAAGTAACGGTGAACGGAACATTGTATTATACTTACGATATCCTTTCCCCGGTTGAAGATTCTCCCTCGCCCATCTGGATTCGAGGCGTTATGGCAGGCGACACTGTTGTAAACACCACGAACACCATCTTACAAATCGCGCTGATTTTTCTTCCTGTGGTTGTTTTACTGGGGGCACTTGGCAGCTATTTTGTTTCAAGAAAAACCTTTAAGCCAATCGATAAAATCATAAAAACAACAGAAGAAATTAGTAAAGACGACAACCTCTCTTTACGCATCGCTTTAAAAGGCGAGAGTGCCGAAATTCAAAAGTTAGCAGATGCATTTGATGTGATGTTTGCACGTTTGGAAAAATCTTTTGAATCCGAAAAACAATTCACATCCGACGTTTCCCATGAACTTAGAACGCCAACTGCCGTTATATTGGCGCAATGCGAATACGCCCTTGGTGATACCGCAACACAGGAGGACAAAGAAGAAGCCCTGGAAACGGTGCAAAGACAAGCCACAAAAACCTCAAAGCTCATCTCTGATTTGCTGAACCTCACGCGTCTTGACAGTGGCATTGAAGGCGCAAATTTTAACAACATCAACGTAAGCGAACTTGTGCGCGACATTTGCGAGGAGCATGCACTCATCGCCCCTTTTGGAATTGAATTGACCTATAACATCACACCACATATAATGGGCTCTTTTGATGAATCCATGCTTACAAGGTTGCTTGGAAATTTAATAAGCAATGCGTTTCAATATAGTAAAAAAACAGGCACTGTAAAAGTGATGCTTACAGAAAATGAAAAAGAAATCATTTTATCGGTAAAAGATGATGGCAAAGGAATTGATGCAGAGCACAGGGAAAAAATTTGGCAACGATTTTATCAAGTGGATGCATCCAGAACTTCAAACGAACACGGGAGCATGGGGCTTGGCCTTTCTATGGTAAAACAAATTGCAAGGTTACACCGTGCCTCTATTGAACTGGAAAGTGTGCCAGACGTGGGAAGTTTGTTCACCATAACATTTCCCAAAAAATAAATTTTCAGCTTTAATGTTCCCTTAATATTTCTTTTTTATACTATAAACATAAACTTCCCCAAGGAAAAGAAAGTGAGGACTCTCATAATGAACATGAACAAAAAATGCAAAACCATAGGACTAAGCCTTTGCTGCGCAGTAACCATTGCCGCTATCGCCGGTGGAACCTTTGTGTATGCCGCACAATCAACAGGAAACTATATCGGTGAAGAAGAGGCAAAAGCCATTGCACTGGAACACGCAGGGATTACAGAAGACGAGGCATCCTTCATCAGCTGCAGACTTGATAGTGATGACAGAACTGTAGAATATGATGTGGACTTTTGGGACGGCAACACAGAGTATGATTATGAAATTGATGCAACTACAGGCGAAATTAGAAGCTACGACATAGATCACAACAATCGTATTGCAAACTCGCAAACAGCAGGCAGCAACACAGATACACCCTCATCCGATGAAGAATACATTACAGCCGAACAAGCGCAAACCATCGCCCTAGAAGATGCACAGATGAATGCTGACGATGTGAGCCGTTTAGAATGCAAATTCGACTATGATGACGGCCGCGCTGAATATGAAGTGGAGTGGGAAGTTGGCAGAACAGACTACGAATATACCATTCTTGCTGTAGACGGCTCCATTATCGAGCGCGATGTCGATTAAATAACAGAATCCCTTATTCAAAATCGCCCTAAAACCAAATCAACAAAACCGTTCACACCCTCTTCAAAACACAGGCAACAACATCTTGTTGCCTGTGTTTTTTGCCAAAAAACAACCACTGTGTTGTTCAATATAAAATGCCGCCACCGTTCTCTATCATTCCCCAGCCTTTGCCGTTTTTATCTTTCTCGAACACTTCATTTTTTCAGTTTTCCCCGAAGCTTTTAGCACGCTAGGAACACTTCAATTTGTTTAATTTTATTTACGCCTGCCCTTATTCCCCTAAAAAAGCTGTGACGAAGAAATCTCCTTCATCACAGCTCTTTTCATATCATTATCGGCTCAAATTGTGTGCCTGCACCCCATTGTACCTATACAAATTCTGCCCATTTGGCACCTAAAAACACTATGTACACCTTCTTCTCCCCTGTTGCCACCGCACCCTTGCAAAACAAGTACCCGTGCTCTTTTAAAAGCAAACAGAACTTTGGACAATAGCTGCAAAACACCTCGCCTTTTGCCATTATCAAACGCCACCCGGTGCCGGGTGGCTCTTATTTTTTAGAAATCACAGGCCGGCTGTTTATTGAGGTAAATTCTTAACGCAAACTTTCACACTGTGGATTGGAAAGTTCAAAACGTTCGTCAATGTTTTGAGCCCCCCACTCACACATTAATTCTAAAATAGGGAACAACGTTTTGCCTTTATCCGTTATAGAATATTCAACTCTGGGTGGAATTTCTGCAAAACACTCTCTCGTAATCAGCCCATCCCCTTCCAGTTCGCGCAGTTGATTTGTAAGTGTTTTTTGCGAAATTTGGTTTACTTCTTGCATAAGCTCCTTAAAACGTTTCGAGCCATCCTCAACCAAAATATAAAGAATAAGCGGTTTGCACTTTCCTCCAATCATTTTCAGTGTCACTTCTATCTCGGTGCCAACAACAATTTTGTCCATTGGTTACCTCCATTACACTTTGTGAAAACAAAGTGCCTTATTGACTTTTTTTCTGTTGTAATATAATATATGTTCATTGTAGTATATTATACTTTAATAGTAAAAAAGTCAATATTAAGTTTAAGGAGAGCGTATCATGAAAAAATTAGTTGTAATTACAGGAGCAAGTTCCGGGTTTGGCAAAGCGTTGGCTTATGAATTTAACAAAGCAGGTTATCCACTGTTGCTTTTGGCAAGACGAATTGAACTTTTAGAAGGTTTAGGGCTTGAAAACACAATATGTGAAAAAGTGGATGTCACCGATAAAGCCGCTTTTGAAGCAGCGGTTCGAAAAGCAGAAGCGGTTTACGGTAAAGCCGATTTAATTGTGAACAATGCAGGTGTTATGCTGCTTGGAAACCTTGAAAACCAAAACCCAACAGAATGGCAAAAAATGCTTGATGTAAATGTAATGGGCGTTATGAATGGCATGCAAA
>CAYJIH010000073.1:0-6367 GCA_964370195.1 uncultured Oscillospiraceae bacterium | reverse complement strand
TAGCATTTTGAGGAGGATACCATGGGGACAAATCCAACCGATGGTGCAGAGGGAATGATTCTTTCACCACTTGAGATTGATGCAATAGGTGAGGTTTTAAACATCAGTATGGGTTCGGCTGCTACAGCCATTTCCCAGATGTTGGACAAGCAAGTGGAAATAACCACTCCCACTGTTCTTGTACAAAAAATGGGCGAGATTACCTATAAACAATATGAGCCGGCTTTACTTGTTAAAATTGTTTACACAAAAGGGCTGGATGGCTCGAATGTAATGGTATTCCGCCAAACAGACATGCAACTTATTTTAAACGCGATGATGGGTATCACAGGCGAGCCCACCGATGATTTTGTTTTTGATGAGTTATCGATTTCAGCCGCGTGCGAAGTAATGAACCAAATGATGGGTTCTTCTTCCACTGCACTAGCCGATTTTCTCAACAGAACCATTGACATCTCCACCCCTGACGCTAAGGTAATGGATGAAATCACATTAACCGAGGCGATCAATTTACCACCAGAGGAAGATGTTGCCGTTGTCACATTCAAGCTTTCCATCAAGGACATGCTCGAATCTGAATTTGTAAGTGTTATGACCGTAGATTTGGTGCGAGACATCATTTCTCCGTTTATCAACCCAGAAGGAGACATGCACCATCCCGAGTGGAGTGGTGACGCAGAGCCCGCTGATGCAACTGTAGCAGCAACACCCCCGCCAGCGGCGGCTGCCCCACCACCCCCTGTTGCAGCGTCACCGCCACCCGCAGCACCGCCCCCCATGGCAGCACCACCACCCATGGCAGCAGCTGCCCCACCACCGGCGGCTTATCCACCACCTGGTTATCCGCCGCCTGCCGCGTATGCGTATCCACCCTCGGCATACCAAGTGCCCCCACAAGCAGATGTTCATAGCGTAGAGTTCCCTGAGTTTCCACAAGGCTCTTACGCCGATAACATTCCTGTTATGGGAAACAACCTTGATTTAATAATGAATGTGCCACTTAATGTTTCTATTGAAATTGGCAACACGAAACGAAAAATCAAGGACATCATGAATTTTACCTCTGGCACAGTGGTGGAATTGGACAAGCAAGCGGGTGCCCCTGTAGATGTTGTGGTAAACGGGCAATTAATTGCCCACGGGGACGTAGTGGTTATTGATGATAATTTCGGCGTTCGGATTACAGAAATTGTAGGCACAAAAGAACTCATCAATTCCCTCAGTGGCCCTCAAAAGTAGTTGCGTTTGGTTCTTACCACTTATTTTACGCTGTACGTTTTATTTATATAAATTAAAACTTGATATAGGAAGGGATTTTGCAAATTATGAAAGACAAAAAGATTTTAATTGTAGACGACGCCGCCTTTATGCGCATGATGATTAAAAACACCTTAACCGGCCAAGGATTCACAAACTTAATTGAAGCCGCAGACGGCCAACTTGCACTTGACACGTACTTAGCAGAAAAACCAGACCTTGTAATTATGGATATCACTATGCCAAACATGGATGGTTTACAAGCACTGCAGGCCATTAAAGAGGCCGATGCAAGTGCAAAAATTGTAATGTGTTCTGCAATGGGCCAAGAATCGATGGTGGTGGATGCCATCCGTTTTGGTGCTTTGGATTTTATTGTAAAACCCTTTAAACCAGACCGTATTTTACAAACTGTAGAAAAAGTACTGGGATAAGAATTGCGTGCCCGGAACACAGCTTTTGCGTCCGGGCATTTATTTATTTGCAAACACAGGAGGCTTTGAATCATTGGGTTTAGGGGAAACAGTTTTACGAATTTTAGGTACGCTGCTTGCCTTGGTTTTTGTGTTGGCATTGGCTTGGTTTATTTTACACTGGCTCAACTCACGCACTGGCAATTTGGGTGGTTTTGCCCGAAGTGGCCGCCTTTTGCAAGTGCTTGACCGCATGACCATTGGAAAAAATAGCACGCTTTTGCTTGTACGTGTACAAAGCAAGGTATATTTAATTGCCGTTAGCGACCATAGCATACAAACCATCAACGAATGGGACGACCCAGAGCACACCATCCAAGCGCCCCCTCCCCCCGAGAACCTCCTTTCCTTTCAGGATGCCCTGAAAGAAGCTGCCAAAAAATTAAAAAAGCCCGACCACACGGATGGGCCGGGAGGAACGTTATGAATCACGTGCTCTCAGAAAACCAGAAAAAGCTTGCGAGACGTGTTTTTAAGTTTCTGCTTTGTCTTTTATTGCTTTGTGGCTTTTTTCTGCTGTTTTCCACTGTAACCGCTCATGCGGCCGACATCAGCATTGATGTGAACGCCGAAAATACAGAGGGAAACCTTGGCGCTTTAGAAGTAATTGTAATTTTCTCCTTTTTTGCTCTTTTGCCTTCCATTGTTTTAATGATGACCAGCTTCACACGTATTGTGATTGTGCTGAGTTTTTTACGAAACGCAATGGGAACGGCTCAATCACCACCGAATATGGTGCTTATTGGGCTTGCCATTTTTTTAAGCTTGTTTATCATGACCCCCACCATTGAGGCCATGAACGAAGTGGCCTATCAGCCGTATATTGAAGGGGAAATTACAAGCACGGAAGCCTTAGAAGAAGCAACGGTTCCGTTAAAGCAATTTATGCTAACACAAACCACAGATGCCTCTTTGGAAATGTTTTTAGATTTAAGTGGTAACGAAGTGCCACAAGTGGCCGACCCGGCAAACCCGGTTGAACTGATAGAGCTTCCTTTAACAGTAATCACACCTGCTTTTTTAACAAGCGAACTTTCTCGTGCTTTTATGATGGGCTTTTTGATATTTTTACCCTTCTTGGTAATTGACTTAGTTGTTAGTAGTATTTTAATGAGTATGGGTATGATTATGCTTCCACCTGCCATGATTTCTTTGCCCTTTAAGTTGTTACTTTTTGTAATGGTAGACGGCTGGAGCCTGATGATGAGCACCTTGGTCAACTCATTTGGAACGTAGTAAGGAGGCACCTTTATGCTGAGCACCGGTGCGGTTTTGGATATTATGCGGCAAATGCTTACTGTCTGTTTGCAAATTGCCGGCCCCGTTTTGGTGGTCAGCATTGTAGTGGGCCTGATTATTGCCATCTTTCAAGCCGCCACACAAATTCACGAACAAACACTTACATTTGTGCCAAAACTCTTGGTAATTGCCCTCACCCTACTTTTAATGGGCTCATTCATTTACAACGTAATAACAGCATTCACGTACAATATTTTTGAATTGATGACCACATTCTGACTTTCTGCCGGCAGGAGTTGACGCATGCAAATCGAGATTTTATTTGAGGGGCTTCTCATTTACTTGCTGGTATTTACGCGTTTATCCGGTATGATTTTATTGAACCCGGTTTTTAATCGCAATAATTTGCCGCAAATGGCACGCATGGGCCTTATTCTTTGCCTCACGTTGCTCATTGCCCCTTTGCAACCTGCCGCATCTATTGCAGAACTTGCAGGTTTAGAGTTTGCCTTCGCCATGTTCAGAGAGCTTTTTGTTGGGGCAGTTTACGGCTACGTATTTTTGATATTTTACTATTTGCTGTATTATGCCGGCGAAATTATGGATAGTGATATTGGCCTTGCTATGGCAAAAACCTTAGATGCTGCTAGCCAAATTCAGGTGTCTTTTTCCGGGCAAATTGTCACCATTTTTTTTGTGACATATTTGTTTGCCACAGGCAGCCATCTTGCACTCATCCGCATGTATGCCGATTCTTTTCTGTATATCCCACTAGGGGCTTCCACACTCTCCCTTAGTATATCGGGCTTCATCACAGAGCTGTTTGTCTCTGTATTCCTATTGGTCATCCGTTTGGTTACCCCTTTAATGGCGGCCGAATTTGTTTTGCAGGTATCCATGGGCATTTTGATGAAGTTTATCCCACAAATCACTATTTTTGTTATCAATTTCCAACTTCGCATCATGCTGGGTATCCTTCTATTATTTTTGCTATCGCCTTTTATTGGCCAATTTATCGACGACTACCTCACGGTTCTGTTTGATTCATTGTTCCAAAGCACACAGGCCATGAGCGGTGAGATAAGCACAAGCACGGCGTAATTTCATACACAGCCTGTAAGGGGGGAACATCTTGCCGGGTCAGGAGAAAACCGAACAGGCGAGCGCGAAGCGCCGCCGGGATGAGCGAAAAAAAGGCAATGTGTTTAAAAGCCAAGAGATTATATCGCTTGGTGGGTTACTGGCTGTTTTTGCGGTTTTGCAAATTTTCGGGCTGTTTATGCTTGAAACGCTCACCGATGGTGTGGTGCGTTTTTGGTTTGAAGCAGGTGTGCGCGAAACACTTAGCCGCCTTGAGGCACAAGAATTTTTCCTCACTGCGCTTTATGTGTTTGCCGTTGTGTCACTTCCCTGCCTTTTAACCGCCGCTCTTGCTGCCATCATCATCACAGCTGCACAAACACGGCTAAATTTTAGCACCGAGGCACTACAACCGAAATTCAGCCGCTTGTCCCCCATCCAAGGGTTTAGCAAAATTTTTAGTATACGCGGCATTGTGGAATTGGTTAAATCTCTTTTAAAGATCATCATCCTAGGCTATGTGATTTATTCGCAATACGTTGAGCGTGTTTCTTTACTCCCGCGGCTTTTGGATATGGATTTCCTCAATGTGTTATATTTTGCCGCCGGCTTTGTATGGGATATCGTTGTCAATGTATCTGTTATTTTTGCTTTTTTAGCTGCAGCCGACTTTTTGTATCAGCGTTGGCAGTACGAAAAAGACATGCGTATGAGCAAGCATGAGTTAAAAGAAGAATATAAACAAACCGAGGGTGACCCTCAAATCAAGGGGAAAATTAAACAAAAGCAACGGGAAATGAGTCAAGCTCGAATGATGCAAGCCGTTCCCGAAGCCGACGTCATCATTCGAAACCCCACACATTATGCCATTGCTATAAAGTACACGCTTGGCGAGGACAACGCCCCAAAGGTTCTTGCAAAGGGTGCCGACCTAATGGCGCTGCGCATCATCCGTGTTGCAGAAGAACATGATATTATGTTGGTAGAAAATAAGGCATTGGCACGAAAAATGTACGACAATGCCCCACTGGATACCGAAATTCCCCAAGAATTTTACGAAGCAGTTGCCGAGGTGTTAGCCTTTGTATACAGTGTGCGCAAGCGCAGTTTAAGCCAAAAGCTAGCTGCACGTGCTACTGAAAATGCAAAACCACAACCTAAAAACCCCACACCTCCGCCCCCTTCTTAACATCCATAAATAGTATAAAAAAGGAGCCTCCACGTGAAGAAATTCAATCCACTTCAAAATAGTGTCGCGATTATTGTTATCGCGGTTATTTTGCTGTTGATTGTTCCTTTGCCTGCCGTGCTTTTAGATTTGTTTTTTATTTTAAACATTGCGCTCAGCTTTGTTATTTTGCTCATCACTATGTACATCAAGCAGCCACTGGAATTTTCTATCTTCCCATCGGTTTTGCTCATCACCACTGTATTTCGGCTATCACTCAATGTGGCCGCTACACGCCGCATTTTATTTTATAACGGTGACGCCGGCAGTGTTATCCGCGCATTTGGTGAGTTCATCATCCAAGGAAATTTTGTTATTGGTATTGTAATTTTCCTCATTTTAGTGCTGGCACAATTTATGGTTATCACCAAAGGCTCTGAGCGTGTCGCCGAGGTGAGCGCCCGCTTTACACTAGATGCCATGCCCGGCAAACAAATGGCCATTGACGCTGACTTAAACTCCGGTTTAATTGATGAAGACGAAGCCCGCCGTCGCCGTGTGAACGTGCAAAGCGAAGCAGACTTTTTTGGTTCTATGGACGGTGCCACCAAGTTTGTAAAAGGAGATTCTATCATCTCCATTATCATTGTGTTTATCAATTTCATCGGCGGTATTATCATCGGATTAATTGCCGGCCTTGGCGATATCAATGCAGTTTTAGATATTTTTGCCACCGCCACCATTGGCAATGGTTTAATGAGCCAAATTCCGTCGCTGCTTATCTCTATTGCCACCGGCATGGTGGTAACACGCAGTGGCAACGACAACAGCCTAAATCAGGCCATTGCACACCAATTTATGGCACAGCCGATTGCACTTATTGTAACCGGCTGTATCATGTCTCTTTTGATTTTTGTTGGTTTCCCGCCTTTGCAAGTGCTTCTTGTTAGCGCCATGCTAATTGGGTTTGGCATATTGTTGCTTCGCAAAGCAAAACAACAAGCGCCCGTTTTGGCCGACGGCATGGACGAAACCGGTTTGCCCACCAACGAAGTAACAAGCGAAGCAAGCTATTATCGCAACATCGATAATGTCTATAATTTGTTGAGTGTAGAACAAGTGGAGATGGAATTCGGCTACTCACTATTAC
>CAYJIH010000072.1:0-6390 GCA_964370195.1 uncultured Oscillospiraceae bacterium | reverse complement strand
GGAAAGAGAAGTGATTCTATTTTCCAAGGTCCCAATTTTGCAGTGTTTTTAGCTGGTATACATTGGGATTGAAAAAATGCTGATTGTATAAAATGGGTACATCCTGTACATCGTAAAACATTTGATGAGAGGCAATGATAGGGAAGGCGGGAGGCAGGCACAATAGTTCTTGTGCTTCGCCTTCAACAGACATAGGGAAATAATCGTTTAGGGAATGTGCCACCTCGCGCCCCATAACTTGATGCACCCAAATATGAACATGGGCATACTCTAAATGCTCTAAGTCGGTTGTGTTTAATAAGTATGTAGGAAAATGGCCCATTGTGAAAATGGCTGGTGTATCATCGGCATAATAAAGAAGTTTGTTTTGAACAATGGTATCGCCTTTATTAACATTCAGTCGTTTTGCAACGTCCTCACCGGCAGGTACAACAAGGTGAGAAAGTTGTTTGATGTGCACAATATGGCCGTCATTTTTTAAACAATCGGCAAAATACAAACTTCGGTTCTCATGATCAAAAGTGCTGGGGTGGATATAATTTCCACTGCCATGGCGTTTTGTGATATAACCCTCCAGTGCCAGCATCAAAAGTGCTTCGCGTAATGTAACCAAACTGATGCCTAGGCGAAAAGCCAATGCAGATTCTGGCGGGAGCTTGTTGCGTTCAAATGTTTCGGTTTTAAAAATATGAAGTAATTGGTGCTTGATGGCCATATAGGTGCTGTAATTTGTTCGTGCCATGGCAACAGTTCCCACTTTCTATGGTGTTTCCAGAGTATTTGCGATGTGAAAACAGATGGTGATAAAACATACTATACTATTTTACACAAAAATAGACTTTTTTGCAATAAAAATGGTGCCTTTATTCAAATTACATTTTCGACTTGATAAATTCTATCCGTTGTTGGCACTCATCGATTAAGGCGATTTCATCCACAAGGGTAGATTTTTTGCCTTCCACCACAATTTGGCCATTTACAAAAACAGTGTCAACATCGCCACCAGTGGTGTTATAAACAAGGGCAGAGTCTGCCTTATGTACAGGGGCGATGTGGGGCTTTTTCCAGTCAACAAGCAAAAGGTCTGCTTTCATACCAGCGGCAACTTGCCCCAGTTTATCATCACCCATTGCAATGGCACCATGGCGTGTGGCCATTTGTAACACATCTTTTGGATAGATTACCTGGGCATTCAAGTTATGAATTTTGTGTAGGCAAGCCGTGTATTTTAAAGTAGAAAGCATATCTTCACTGTTGTTGCTACCAGGACCATCGGTGGCCAATGCAACAGGGTTGCCACTTTGTAAAAATTCAGGTACTCTTGCAACGCCGGAAGCAAGATACATATTGGCCACAGGGCAATGCACAAATTGTGGTTTATATTTTTGGGCGATGGCAAGCTCGGCATCATCTAGCCAAACACTGTGCACAAGCTGCGTGTTTTCATCTAAAATGCCAAGGCTTTCAAAAAACTCCAAATTGCGCATGCCATTGTGCATATCAGCAGTGCGTGATACAACATCTTGCGTTTCTGCGGTATGTACTTGAAATTTGATGCCCAATTCATTTGCTAAATTTTTGCTGCTTTTAAATAAGTCTGGTGTAACACCCCAGGGGTTAAGTGGCCCCACTGAAAGTGATAGGCGCCCCTCTTTTCCATTCCATGTTTCGTGTAGGCGGCGAATATCGGAGAGAATGGTTTCTTCTGTTTCACGGAACTCCTCGCGATATACAGTGTTTGCAAAGCAGCGGCATAAATTGCCACGTATGCCGGCTTTTTCCATTGCCTCAAATACTTTATCGCCATTGTTTAAACTGGTGTATACATAATGTTGGTCAATGACACTGGTGGCACCGGTTTTTAAATTTTCGATACTGGCAAGCAGTGCGGCATAGTAAAAATCATCTTCTGTCATCAGCACTGAAAATGGCCAAATTTCTTCACTGAGCCATTGGAATAAGGGTTTGTCATCCCCAAGGCCACGCATAAATGTTTGGAACATATGTGTATGTGCATTGATCATACCGGGCATTAGAATTTTATCAGATGCATCGATGACTTTGTCGCATTGTAATGCCCATTTTTGCATGGCATTGGTGTCTTGGCCAACTTCTAAAATTTGTGTGTCGTCTAGCACAGCATAACCATTACGCAGTATGTCATAATTGTCGTTCATGGTAACAATCCAAGCGTTTTGAATCAATGTTTTCATGAGACAACCCTCCTAAGATTTTGTTTTTTTTAAAAATTTCCCAAGTGCTACTTGCTCCAAATTGGCCGGTAAGTGGCAGATGCATCGGCCGCAGGCGTCGTGGATGGCATTTACAATAGCTGGAGCCACCACACACGTGCTCGGCTCACCAAGCCCTTTGGCTCCCAGTGGGCCAACCGGGCCGGGATGCTCTAAAACAATGGGGTACATTTGTGGCATATCCATGGCTGTAGGCAAAAGGTATGTTTCTAAATTCAAGTTTTGAATTTTTCCGGCATCCATTTCCACTTCTTCTAGCAAAGCGTAACCAAGACCCATAGAAATGCCACCCATGATTTGGCCTTTTACTTCTTCTAAGTCAAAGGCGTGTCCAACATCATGCACAGCATAGTAATTGTCTACCGAAACAGCGCCGGTGCGCACATCCACAGTCACTTCGGCAGCGGCCACACCGTAGGCATAGCTCCAATAGGCATCACCTACGCCACAGCTTTTGTCGTATTGTAATGGTGGGGCAGAAAAATTGCCATACGCATTTAAGTGGTCGCCGCAGGAAAGAACTTCTTTAACAAGGTCGTTAAAGGCCACTTTTTTTGTCGCATCTTCTGCACTAACTAAAAATCCATTTTCAAAGCGAACATTATCTGTGCCAAGATGGGGTTTGGCATAAGAAATCAATTTGGTTGCCAGTTGTTTTGCGGCATCCAGTATAGCGCCACCGGAAAACACGGTGCCGCGTGTTGCCACGGTAGGGCCTGCGTCTGGCGAAGAGGAAGTGTCTACGCGGCTGAGACGAATTTTATCGTACGGAATTGAAAAGAACTCATGAAGAAGATGAATAGGCATGGTATGCGCCCCTTGGCCCACTTCCGCGATCGAGGAGTGAATGAGGACGCTGCCGTCGGCTTGAATGGACACAGCACCTTGCGCAACGTCTAGGCCTTGCCCGGCAGCACCAAAGGATTCTCCACGGTGCAAAAAGCATACGCCAAGCCCTTTTTTTAGCTGTGTGTTGTTGGAATTGAATGCAGAGAAAGAGCGCCGTTTTTCTTTTATGTCTAAATGGCTTTCCAGCACGTCTAAACAGGCACCCAGTGTTACATTCTTCATTGTTTGCCCAAAAGCCGAGATGCTGTTTTCATGTAGCATATTTAACTTGCGAATTTCCAATGGATCCTTGCCAAGGAAAGTGGCAATTTCGTCCATCAAACGCTCGCTGCAAAAATCTACCTGAGGTGAGCCAAAACCGCGTAAGGCGTCGGAGTATACATGGTTTGTATACACACTGGTAGACACAGTGTCGACATTTGGCACAACATACGGCCCGGTGGCTTCTATTGCCATGCGGCTGGTAACAGGAAACGTTTTACTTTTATATGCTCCACCGTCAAGCAGTAAGTCGATCTTCATGGCCAGTAAACGCCCATCACTGTCAAAGCCAACATCGTATTCGGCGTGTAGAGGGTGGCGTTTTGTGCCTTCCTCAATGGATTCTTCACGGCTAAAAACAATTTTACATGGGCGACCAAGTAAACGGCTTACCATGGCAGCGCGCGAAGAGGCCACAGCAATGTCATAGTTTTTTCCGCCAAAACTGCCACCGATGACAGAGGGAACAATGCGTATATCGCAAAGGGAAGTACCTAAAGTATCTGCTACAATTTTTCGGATAACAAAAGGGCTGTTGATGGGACAATGTACCAGTGTTTCACCGGTTGTTGCGTCATATTGAGCCACAACAGCTTCGGTTTCAAGGCAGGTGTGCTGCACACGCGGTGTGGTGAACGACCGTTGTAAACGGTGTGGTGCCTCGTTTAAAGCTTCTGTTGCATTGCCTCGTTTTGTAACATATTGGCAAATTTGGTTGCCGCCTTCATGCAGTGAAATACTATCTTCCCGAAGGGCAAGTTTTGGGTCTAAAAGAACCGGCAAGGCTTCGTAGGAAACTTCCACCAATTTTGCAGCTTCTTTTGCTAGGGCTTGTGTTTCGGCCACGACAAGGGCAACACCATCTCCAATGTATCGAACAATGTCGGGGCAAAGAACAGGCCGTTCTGCGGGCATACAAGGAATGCCCGGGATGTCTTTGGCAGTATATACGGCTAAAACGCCGGGCAAAGAACATGCCTTTGTGGCGGATATAGACAAAATATGGCCGTGGGAAATAGGGCTGCGTACCACAGCGGCATACACCATGTTGGGTAGTTGGATATCGGCTGCGTATTGTGCTTTTCCCGTTATTTTTGCAAGCACATCACGTCTTTGGTTGGCCGAACTGGGCATAAAATGTCACCTCCAATGAATCAATAAAAAAACGATGGCGTAGCAAATAAAGTGCTACGCCATCGTTCTCCTTGTTTGTACATGGTTTCAAAGAGACAAAATCGCCTGGTTAAAATATGTGCGCCCAAGGAGAAAACGGTAGCAAAGTATGCAATATCTTGCGCATTTGATACTGTTTTCCAGAACGTACGGTAAAGTGCAAATGCTCCTAGTGAGCAGTAAAATATTTTCTGTAGAAGTCTTGAGACTCTTCGTAAAGAGCCTTGTCCTCATCGTTCTGTGGCAGTTCCATTGCGGTAAGAGCACCGGTGGGGCACACAGATACGCACATGCCACAACCGCGGCATTCTTTTTCATCCACTTTCATTTCAGGGAAATTGAGTGTACGTGCGTCATAGCAGCACACAGCCACACAACGGCCACAGTTTACACAGCCGCATTTTAGGCAACGTTCTGCTTCATCACGGGCTGCATCTTCTAATAGGCCAAGTTCCACTTCCACAAAGTCTTTTTTGCGTGTTGTTGGATCAACAAATGCAGAAACTTTGGCGGAATTGTGCTCGTTTGTGATGGGCGACAAACGAAGTTCACGTTTTTCGGATTTGTCAATCAAATCGCCTTTGCCACCAAAGGATTTGTCAATTTCGCAAGCGGCATCACGGCCGGAAGCGATGGCTTTAATAACAGAAGCAGGGCCATATAGGCAGTCGCCTGCAATATATACGCCTTTTTCAGTGGATTCGAACTGACCATCCACAATGCCCGGCATAAAGTCGGCAACAATTTTTTGGCCGATTGCTAAGATAACGAGATCAGCGTCAACTACAACAGCTGCTTCACCAGAAGCTACAGGGCGACGACGACCACTTTCGTCTGCTTCACCAAGTTTCATTGGGGTGTAGGTAAGTTTGCCGGCAGATACCGATTCCGGTGCAGCAAGCAAGCACAGTTTTACGCCTTCTTCTTCTGCATGCTCGATTTCTTCTTTGTAAGCAGGCATTTCGTCGCGGCTACGACGGTAAACAATGGATACATCCGAAGCACCAAGACGAAGAGCACTACGTGCAGCATCTACGGCCACGTTGCCACCGCCAATAACGGCCACTTTTTTGCCATCAAGACGAGCGGCTTTGCCAAGGTTCGAATCGCGCAAGAAGGATACGCCCGAAACACACAAGTCTGCACCGGTAATGTCCATTGGGCTATCGCCATGGGCACCCACAGCAATTAAGATACGCTCGTAACCTTCGCTGCGAAGTTTGTCTAGGCTATCAATAGCACAGCTTGTTTCAATTTCAACACCCATACGCTCGATACGTGCCACTTCGTTGGCTAAAATATCAGCTGGCAGGCGATAATCGGGGATACCAACAGCCAACATACCGCCGGCTTTTGGAAGTGCTTCAAACACTTTTACTTTGTAGCCTTCTTTGGCTAGGTAGTAAGCGGCAGAAAGACCACCAGGGCCTGCGCCGATGATTGCTACTTTTTTGCCATTGTCAGCTTTTACTGCAGGAATTGGCAATTCTTTGCCAAATTTTTCATACACTTTGTCTGCAGCAGTGCGTTTGATTAAGCGAATGTCAACGCTTTCATCTGTGTCTGCACGGCGGCACTTGCTTTCGCAAGGATGGTCGCACACGCGGCCGCAAATGGCGGGGAATGGGTTGGTTAAGCTTACACGGTTGTAGGCATCTGTATAGTTGCCACGGCGCACATCTTCTACGTATTGAGGTACATTTACACCGGCAGGACATGCATCTTGGCAAGGTGCATAGTCGGCATTGTAGCTAAATTGAAGACGACCGATATACTCCGTGGGTGGGAAGTTGGCTTGTGCCACGCCAACGGTTTCGGCAAGGCTGTTGAAGCCAAGTTTTTTTACAAGTTTCGA
>CAYJIH010000071.1:0-6400 GCA_964370195.1 uncultured Oscillospiraceae bacterium | reverse complement strand
GGTTTGGCTTGTAGTAATAGTTTTTATTACGCTGCAAAATGCGGCAAAGCAGCACAGAACCCGAAATAAAAACCAGATAGGTGCCGATAACAACGAGAAGCACCGCAATGAAAAACAGCTCGATGGCCGCCAGTGGGTTTTCTGCCGAAAGGGCAATAAAATAGGCTGCACCGAGAACCAGCACACCCAAAATCCCCAAAACCCAGTTTGCTTTGGGTGGCTTTTCGCCAACGTTTTGGCTTTTTAATAGCTCGATGGGGCTGGAAAGTTTTATCTTAAATAGAGATTTTATTAAAATCAGAAAAAAGATCACCATAAACGCCATGATGATGATGAAAATATTTTGTAAGCTGATTTCAAAATGGTAGTGAACATCTTCCCTTGTAATTTTGAGCAAAAGCAATTCGAAAAGTTTGTAAAACAACAACCCAGCCGAAAGCCCAATAAGCAATGACAAAAAAGAGGTGATGGCGCTTTCCCATAAAAGGATATGGGAAAGGTTGCGTTTGTTCATACCCAGCACGTTATAAAGGGCGTATTCTTTGTTGCGCATTTTGATTAAAAACGAATTTGTGTAAAACAAAAACAGCGCTGAAAACAGAAAAATAAACGGCACACCCATCGACAAAATCATAACAATAGAACCACCTGCACCGGAGTGCATAATCTGCTCTGACGAGGCCATGCTTAAAAGAATGTAGGACATCATAATCCAAAGCGCACTGGTTAAGATATAGGGGACGTACAGCTTGCTGTTCACCTTGATGCTATTCATGGCAATTTTGGAATAAAACATCAGCGTACACCCCCTTTGGACAGCAGGGTAAGGGTATCGCTTATTTTTTGGTGCAGTTCCTCGTTTGTGGCCGTGCCGCGATAAATTTGGTGAAACACTTCACCGTCTTTAATAAACAGCACACAGTTTGCATTGCTGGCCGCTTTGGCAGAGTGCGTTACCATCAAAACGGTTTGCCCTTTTTGGTTGATGTGTGAAAACAGCTGTAAAAGCTCATCGGAGGCTTTTGAATCGAGCGCGCCGGTGGGCTCGTCTGCCAAAATAAGTTTTGGATGGGTAATAAGCGCCCTTGCAATGGCGGCACGTTGTTTTTGCCCGCCAGACACTTCATAAGGATATTTCGAAAGCAGCTGTGTGATGCCAAGATCTTCTGCAATGGGTACAAGGCGTTTTTCCATCTCGCTATGGGATTTTCCGCAGAGTACCAGTGGCAAAAAAATGTTGTCTTTTAAATTGAAGGTATCCAGCAGGTTGAAATCCTGAAACACAAAACCAAGGTTTTCGCGACGAAAGGTGGACAGAGCTGCGTCCTTTATTTTGGTGATGTCTCTTGATTCCAGCAAAACCGTGCCGTTTGTTGGCCTATCCAGCCCTGCCAAAATGTTCAAAAGCGTGGTTTTACCGGAGCCCGATTCGCCCATAATGGCTATGTACTCGCCGCGCTCTACAGAAAAATTCACATTTTTGAGCGCCTCCACTTTGTTTAAGCCAAAACGGGAAGCGTATACCTTTTGAAGTCCGTTAATCTGCAAAATACTCATCCTCATATCTCCTCTTTTTCTCGCATACTCGTTTGGGAATAACATGATGATAGCAGATTATGTCGTGCCCTCTCCATCGCTTCTCCTTACATTTTCATCGTCACTTCTTACATGTTTGTAAGATTTCGAAGCCCCAGTTTCATCGTTGTCCCTTTTCCCACCACCGACTGTGCTGATAGTTTTATATTCAACTTATCAGAAACAGTTTTGCAAAGATAAAGCCCAATGCCACTGGACTTTTTGTCGATACGACCAATGGTGCCGGTATATCCGTTTTCAAAGATACGCGGCAGGTCTTCTGCGGCAATACCCATGCCGCTATCTTCAATACACAAAGCCCCTTCCCCGTTTTGGTAAATTTGTACGCTTCCCTTTTGCGTGTATTTTAGGGCATTGGAAATGATTTGCTCAAGCAAAAACAAAAACCACTTCTCATCTGTCATCACAGATTGCTCTATCGACTGGTAGTGGAGGGCTATCTTTTTTTCTATAAATTCGGTGCTAAAACTTTTCACCGCCTGTTTTATGATGGTGTCTAAAGAGCATTTTGTAAACAAATAATCGGTGGAATCGGCATGGGCACGAAGATAAACCATCACCATTTGCACATAGCGTTCAATTCGAAAGAGATCTGTGCTGAGTTTTCGCGATAGGCCGCTGTCCTCATTTTGTAGCATGAGGCGCATGGCGGCAATCGGTGTTTTGATTTGATGAACCCACACTGTATAGTACTGTGTCATGTCTGTATATTTCGCTGTAAAGTCATCTTGCATACACCGGCGTTGTTTCAGTAAATTGTATATGATTTCAATACAATCATTTTCTAAAACAGTACGGGGAACAAAATCGATTTCATTTGTAATCTCAATGTTTTGTTTTAAATTTCGGAGGATATGATGCTTATTTTTAAACCGCCTGAAATCGAAAACAACAAAAACCAACCCCACTGCAACACACACAAGATAGGGATAAAAAACCGCCGCAAGCGGCAGTTGATACAGATAAAAAGATACCGTGAAAAAAACATACATCAAAAAGTTTCCCAAAAATACAAAGCGCTTTTCTTTTAAATAAGCAACCATCAAACTCATTGTATTAAATACCCCTCGCCGAATTTTGTGGTGATGAAACCGGAAAGGCCAATGGCATCCAGTTTTTTTCTCAGCCGGTTGATGTTAACGGTAAGCGTATTGTCGTCCACAAAGCTATCGGTTTGCCAAAGGATTTCCATCAATTTTTCTCGGCTTACCACCTTTTGTTTGTTTTGAAACAGAGAAAGCAACACCTTGTGTTCGTTTTTCGTCAGCTCCAGCCTGTGCTCGCCGTAGCGCAGAGAACAATCGCTTGTGTTTAAAAAAACCTGGTTATGCTGAAGCACCTTTGCCTCCTGTACAAAATCATAGGACCTACGCAGCAATGCTTTTATTTTTGCTATCAGCACCTCTGTGTCAAACGGTTTTGCCACAAAATCGTCGGCCCCAAGGCTGATGGCCATCACGATGTTCATATTGTCGGAAGCCGAGGAGATGAAAAGGATTGGCACCTTGCTTATCTTTCGAATTTGCTCGCACCAATGATAGCCGCTAAAAAACGGCAGCGAAATATCCAGCAAAACAAGATGTGGCATTTCGCTTGAAAATAGCGCCAAGACATCTTTAAAGTCCGAAGCACACACCACTTCAAAATCCCAGCTTAGCAGCTGTTCTTTTATTAAAGCGGCGATATTGGCATCATCCTCTACAATCATAATTTTATACATATGGTTTTCACTCACTTTCATGCAAAACAACAATCTGCCACGCACTGTACGCAGATTGCTCCACCCTTATCCATGCCCACAGCGCAGTTTTGTTTGCAATCACAGAATTTCCCGCACTCTGCCCACCTGCCCATCCTCCAGCATCACCTTGATGCCATGAGGATGGGTGCCGCTTTTGGTAAGTAGCTTTGCCACCACACCTTCGGTAAGTTTTCCCGTACGTTGATCGGCCTTTAGCACAATTTTCACGTGTGCGCCTATCTTTATATCTTTACGATTTTGTCCGTTCATTTTCGCCTCATTTCAGTTTAAATGTTTTCGGTGCGATGCGGTAAGCCAAAGGCAGGGAAATGAGAAGATACGCAAAACAAAACACACCAACCGCCACGCCAAAAACCGCAAATGGTGGGTTTGTTTGCATAAGAACAAAACAGGCCGCATAAGTGACAGCTTTGATGATGGAATAAATGGGATTTTTCATTTCCACTTCTTTGTTATACGGTTGGAACAAGTAATAAATAACCAGGTTGTGCACGCTGAAAAAGGTGGAAAGCGCCATGATACTGATGAATAAAATGAAATATTCGCTAGGGTTTTCGGTGCCGCCCGAAACAAACAACACCAAAGGCAAAGCCAAAGCAAGCGGCAAGCTTTGCAGCCAGTCCATGCACACCAGCGCCTTTAAGCGCAAGGTAAACATTTCCAAAACCGCCTTGGGAAGACGATAAAACCGATAGCTAAGCATCTCGCTGTCGCAGTTCATAAACAGGATTTTCACCGTGCGCTCGCCACAGTTTAAAAAATATAAAAGATAGGTGAACAGCGGCAGCACATTCACCACATTTTCGTTTGCAATTTGTGCCGCTTCCGGAACAAAAAAACACGCCAAAACAGCCACCAGCAATGCGGCCAGCTCAATCAGGACAACACGCTTTGAAAAGCGAGACAATAATTTTTTGTGCCGCTTCATAAAGCAATCGGAAAGCAGGGCATACCCCTTTTTATTGCTGAGCACTTCCCCTTCGTTTTCAATGTAATTTGCGGCCACCGTTTTCTTTGCCGTTTTGGAATTGCCCTTTGTTTGCAGTGTACTTTCGTATTGTGCATACATTTCTTTATACAAACGCAAGTAGCCTGAAAAATGCAAAAGGCTACGCAAGGCCGGAACACTGCCTAGCGCCAGTGCTACAGCAACAGCCAATGCTGCCACCGGCTGAACACGGATGTTCAGCAGCACCAAAAGCCCCCCAGCGCCTGCTACCAATGCACTGAAAAACAGCTCTTTAAAACTTTCTTGCACGATTTTTGTGTTTTTGTTTCTGGCACGCAAATGCAGCTTTACGGCGCCACCCAAAAGCTTTGCCGACAGCGAAGTGATGAAAAGTGCCAAGATGCTTAAAAATCCCAAGGCGCGCAAACTGGGAAGCAACAGAAAAAAGGGCAAAAAACCCAGCACACTGCTAAGCAAAAACTGAAATAGCCCCGTTAGCGCCACCTGTTTTGCATCCATGCGCATATAAAGAATGGCATAGCTTTGGTCTTTTTTCGGCTCCAGCACAAAGCAATTGGCTATGCCGCCCGCAAGCGTGCAAAACAACAATAGGTTTAAAAGAATATCCGTTTCAGAAAGCACAACCCCCTCCACTTGAGAAAGGTTCCCTACGACCATGCTTAAGATGAAAAGGTAAAGCGCCTTAAATACAAATATTTTTCCAATTTCAACCGGCACACTCAACACGGTGAATACTTGTTTCAGCACCGATGTGCCATACAGGGAATAGGGAAAAACACGACCGAGCAAGGGCAGGCGTTTTAAATAATAAAGCATGCTGTTTGTGCGATAGGTCTTTTGCAGCCAAAACAGGTCTTTTGCCGTTTTAATCATCCCCATCCCTCCTCAAGGTTTCGATGATGATGTCCTTGTCTTTGGCAACGCCTTTCAGCACTCCGCCCGATAAAATCACAATCTCATCGCACAATTCAAGTGCCAGTTCCATAATATGCGTTGAAAATAAAATGATATGGTCGTTTTTAAGCGAGCGCAAAAGCTGTTTCATCTCATCCGCCACCACCACATCAAAGGAGGTGAGCGGCTCGTCCAAGAGTAATACCTTGGGCTTTGCAATAAAATTCACAAGCATTTGTATTTTGTTTTTCATGCCAAGCGAATAATCTTTAAGCAGGCGGTCTCGGTCTTCTTCTGCAATGCCCACAAGGCTCAAATAGTCGTCTGCCGTTTGTACGTGCTCAATTTTTTCTTGGTTGATGTCCAGAAAAAAGCGAATAAACTCCCGCGCCGTTAAAAAACTCGGCACCGACGGTGTAGACAACACATAGCCCACATCTTCTGCACACAGCGCTGCAAAATTCCCCTCTTGCTCTAGTAAAATACTGCCTGTATCAGTGGGTATATCCTCATTGATGCAGTTAAAAAGGGTGGTCTTGCCCGAACCGTTGCGTCCCAAAAGCGCATAGATTTTCCCTTTTTCAAAGGAAAATGTTGCCCCTTTCAGCACTTGCTTTTTTTCATACGATTTCACAACGTTCTCTAAAACAAGTTTCATGTTTCCTCCATTTTTGAGGCACACCCTGCCCCGGGTACCCCGCATTTTTCACGACGCTTCTTTCTACTATAACCTCTTTACTATACCTCTTTTTTTCTATAAATGGCAAGGGAAACAAAATACGAGGCCACAAAAAGCAAAAGGCCAAACACCACATAGCCACTTCTAAACAGGAGATTGGCATTTGAAAAATCAACCAAAAACGGGGAAAGCGACACACCGGTGCCGGAAAACACGCCCCAGCTCAACAAAGCGGCGATGATAAGCAAATATTCATTCTTGTCGGAACCAAACCATAAAATCATCGGGTGCAAAAATGTAGGCAACAAAATGGCAAAACCAAAACCAAAAGCAAAGGCGTAGCCCACCCTTTCCATATCCAAAACACCGCTTGTAGCAGCTAACAGCAGGGTGCTGCAAGCGGCCATCACAAAACCAATGAGGATGTAGAGCATAAACGAAATGTATCTTGCTTTTATCACATCCGTGCGGCTTACGGGCATGGTGAGCTCGAACTTAT
>CAYJIH010000070.1:0-6486 GCA_964370195.1 uncultured Oscillospiraceae bacterium | reverse complement strand
GCGTCGTAAGAAGCAAAATAATGATTTCAGGTACATTTTATTTATGGAAGTATTTATGCTGTTTTTCTTTCTAGCATCCTGTATTTTGTTTCTGCCTTTATGGTTTTTGATAAAATTAAGCCCTCTTGCAAAGCAAGAGGGCTTAATTTTATGGGAATTGCTTATTAGAACAATGGTTGTCCGGGTGCAGGGCCAGCAGGGAGGGCATCGTAAACGGGTGCTGGTGCTGAATGGGCACTTGAAACGCCGGAGGGGATGGATGCGGGAGAATCTAAACCAACCAATGCGGCTGGATGTAATTTGTATTTTGCAATAAGTGATTTTAGTGTATGTGCTTGGCTGGATAGTTCTTCTGATGCGGCTGCACTTTCTTCACTTGTAGCAGAGTTGATTTGTACAACAGATGCAATTTGATCAATGCCTGTAGAGATTTGTGATAGGGCAATGGATTGTTCTTCCGATGCCTGTGTAATCTCAGAAATCATATCGGTTGCATTGGCAACGTTTTCTACAGCATCGTTTAGTTGTTCTGCTGTAAGGCCGGCCAAACGAACCCCTTCAGCTACAGCGGCAACAGAACCTTCGATAAGTGACGTTGTGTTTTTGGCAGCGTCTGCACTTTTGGCAGCAAGGTTGCGTACTTCATCGGCCACCACAGCAAAACCTTTGCCAGCGGCACCGGCGCGTGCAGCTTCTACAGCGGCATTCAATGCCAAAATATTTGTTTGGAAGGCAATGTCTTCAATCGTTTTGATGATTTTGCTAATTTCTTGGCTCTTGCTTTCAATTTCACTCATCGATTGCCGAAGTTCTTGCATGCGTTCGTTGCTTCCATTGATGGAACTTGTAGCATCATTTGCTTTTTTGCTAGCACTTTCGGCATGCTCAGCACTTTGTTTTACCTGGTTGGATACATCGTTAATGGTAACAGATAACTCTTCAACGCTGCTGGCTTGCTCGGTGGCACCTTGTGCAAGTGCTTGGCTGCCAGAGGAAACTTGTTCGGAGCTGGCAGATACTTGTTGTGCAGCTTGGTCGATGCTATACATCGTGCGAGAACTTGACATAATCATTGCAGTGATCGATTGTTCTATTTCAGAAAAATCACCAACATACGGTTGGCCTGGTTCTAAATGATAGTCGCCTTCTGAAATGGACTTCATAGCACGTGAGATATCGGCAACATATTGTTTGATAATTGCATTCGATTCGCGCATATGGTTTGATAGCTGCCCCAGTTCATCTTTGCTTTTGTAGTTGATTGCAGAGCTTAAATCTCCCTGAGACATGGCACGTGTGGCTTTTTCCAACTCACGCACAGGGGTAACAATAGAGGCGCGAATCATCAAAGCCATAACAACACTTACAATAACCAAAAGAAAACCAATGGCAAATACAACAATTTTTGAGCCGGTTTCAACCAAGATGACTTCTTGTTCAAATTCGGCAACTTCAAATGTGCCGGGTTCTGCGTTTGCCGCTTCCACAATGGTGTTGTGGCTAACCTCATACAATGTGTCGATGCTAAGAATGGTTATGGTACAAAGCACCAGTATAAGGGCGATGATTAGACCGAATGTAAGCGCCAATTTTGCATTGATTTTCATGTTTTTCATCCCGGAATCCTCCTCAATATGGAAAAATATAGGGCGTATAAAGGTTGCTACGGCTTAAAGCATCTTTGTATAAAAAAAGATGTCCCATTCATGTATACCTTTATTGTACTAGGTTTTGCGTGTTTTTTCAATCATTACTTTTCTAATTCGACAAATTTTATGAATCAAGATGATATTTTCTATAAAAAACATGAAAGAATTCACCATGTTTCACATTTGGTGTGTTTTATTAGACATGTTTTTAAGCTGTTGCAGTGCTTTTTGGGCTTTTTCCTGTTGAGAAGGGTTGTTATGATCAAAATAAGGCCAAATAAGCTGTTCAAATGTGTTTTGTACACAAGGAGACCATTTGCTCAATTCATCGGCGGGGTAATCTTCGCGTAGGGAGAGGTTGTATACTGTTTTTTTCTTGTCGAGTGCTTTTTCCTGTGCACAGGTTAGATGAACGGTGTGAAACAAAATTGAATTGTGTAATTCTTGATGCCCTAGCTTGCAAATGGGTCCTTTACGAAGGTTATCTGCATCGAAAAGCCAGTATTCGTGGCCTGAGCTGTTTGTGTTATTGGCTGTTTCGTGCGTGACACCGGCAAGCACGTATCCCTTTCCTTGGCAAGTGGAGGATTCTAAACAGGAAATGGTATGCAGATACACTTGGTTTGGCATGAAATATATGTCTGTTACCTTAAAAGGGGATTTTTGAATGCGCGCGATGGAACTGTTGCACGCAGTTTTTTCTGTATTTACCATGTCGCTAAGAGGGACTTTTCGGTTCACGACATCTTTGTAAGCGTTGTAAATACGTTTTGGTAGCAAGTTGGCATGAAATCCTTTGCACATGATGAAAAGGTCTTGTTCTTGGAAAGGCCGTGTTTGGCGGCCAAGATATGTGTACATATAAGGGCCGAAGCAAAATGTGGCATCCCGAATATATTCTGAAGATGCCACCGTGCCAAAGTTCATGTTGATTTGATGCTTGCCTAGGCTGGACAGATCTAAAACAGGAAGTGTGCCATAGCCAATTAAATGTTTTGGGAAACGTTTACCGTGTAAATCTATATCATAGTTTCGGATGATTTCTGCTGTGTTTGTGGCGGGTGTGTGCAGCATATATAGTGTGATGATGTCATGTGGATTTTCGTATTCGGCAATGAGGTGAATGCACGCCTCTTCTATAGTTACATTTTTTGCAACCACGTGGGAGGTGTGCTGTGTTAACTGCCTTCTATCTATAATATAAACAGTTGTTTTTGTGCTGGGAATGGGGGCGTTTTTCCATAGGCGGATGATTTCATCTCCTGTTATAAACGCAGTGTCGGCTAAAATAATATAATCTTTTGTAAAAACCAATTCATGGACACTTTGACGAATGCGAATGTCGGCACCGTTTTCGTTTACAACAGACCAAGACATGAGATTTTTTGAGCCGTTCCAGCGCATAAGCTTGCAAGGGTGAGAGCCATCTTCTTGTTTAAGTTGATAGTTAACAAGAAAAGCTTCGTTTGTGTGCGTGTCGGTGTATAGTGCATGGGAATTATTATATCCGGCAAATAAGCTGCCCATCACATCACCTGCCTGGCCACACATCATAGGCATCCAGTCTTTTCGGCTTCCCAGGGTACTTTGGGCACGCAAAGAATCTCGATCGATGATACATGGCCTATCAATATCACTTGTAACGCCAAGGCGTCCGTCTGGTAAAATATAGATGCCTTCTACATAGGATGTGATGCCCACACCGGGCGACATATACATGAGACCACAATGGTCGAACCGGTGAGAGCTGTTTTGTAAGGCTGCTTTTGCAATGCTGGAAGCATTCCATAAAAAACGGTTTTTTACAAAGATACCGTTTTTTGTGAAAGATACTTTTATAATATTTGCATCGCCTACCATGTAAGCGGTGGGGGAGCCAAGGCATTGGCAGATGTATAAGTTCCCATCTAAATCTTCGGGGATTTCCCCAAAAAGGAGTTGAAGTTTAAACTCACCATCAACGGTAGTGGTGTTATGTACAGTATAATTGTTTGGTATAATAGAAGACGTGTTGTGCCGCCTTGCAAAAGAAGATGTAACTGTTTTAAATGCCAAATAGCTGTTTCGTTTTGCAGCAATTAAATAGCGTATATTTGGGTAGATGTTTCTGTATTTGTGTTGTTCTTGTGTGATAGTATTGTGTTTGTTATTTTTTGTTTCCATATGCATTGACCACCTTACTTAATATTGTTATCATTAAATTATCATAAGATAAAGCACAATAAAGTCGAATTTTTGCATAAGGAAAATATTTTGTGAGAAGCGTGCTGTTTTAGAATGGTTGTACAGAACAAGGCAAGCGGCGAGACATCAATAGGACATGAAAAGGATTCATGCAGTAAAATAAGCAGGGTTGACAATTTTTTTTTGATAAGATATGATGAACAAATTGGATTTCTAGGTTATTTTAGAGCGCAATATTCAAAATAGCTTTAAAGGGTGCGGGAAATTTATACATAATCATAGTTTGTATACAGTTGTTTTTGCACAACACTTTGGAAAATAAACGAGCCTGAAAATGGCTATATACAATGTGAACTGGGAGCAAAAGACAAATGGCTGTATCAGTAAGTGCTGTAAAAGGCCCTTATGCATAGTTTAATGATGAAAATTTGAACACGAAAATTGTGAAGAGTTACAAAAGCATTGCTTAGCAAAGGGGCTAGAGACATTTTTTGAGGTGCCACAATAGGTTGGCGCATTGATGGCTGAAAATGAAAACAAAAGAACCGTGTGAAAGAGGCATTATGAAGATACAAATTTCGGATAAATTTACATTTCGAAAACTAATTCAATTTACCATTCCGTCTGTGCTGATGATGATTATTATTTCGGTATACGGTGTGGTAGATGGTTTGTTTGTGTCTAATTTTGTGGGGAAAAGTGCGTTTTCTTCTCTCAATTTAATTTACCCGTTTATTATGATTTTTAGTGCAGTTAGTTTTATGCTGGGAACCGGTGGTTGTGCATTGGTGGCAAAGCTACTTGGAGAAAATAAGAAAAAAGAGGCGAACGAAGTTTTTTCTTTGATTATTTGTACTTTGATTGTAGTGGCTATTTTGTGTGCAACATTTGGCGTTGCATTTATCGAAAATATAGCTGTGTTTCTTGGGGCAACGCCGGAGCTTTTGCAAGATTGCGTAGCGTATGGTAGTATAATGTTGATGGCACTGCCGGGGTTTATGCTGCAAACTACTTTTCAAAACTTTGTTGTGGTGGCAGATAAACCAAAAATGGGGCTGTGGTTATCCATTTTAAGTGGATGTTCGAATGTGCTGTTGGATTATGTGTTTATTGTTATCTTCAAGTGGGGGATTGCAGGGGCTGCGGCTGCAACAGGGCTAAGTCAAATTTTAGGCGGTGTAATTCCACTCATTTATTTTATCAGCAAAAAAAACACAAGTTCGTTGCGCCTTGTTAAACCAAAATGGAACCCAAGGGCATTGCTTCAAAGCGGCGCGAACGGTGCCTCTGAGATGATGACAAGCGTATCAATGTCGCTTATCAATATGTTGTATAACTTCCAGCTTATGACATTTATTGGCGCAAATGGTGTATCGGCTTATGGTATTATTATGTATATATCTTTTGTGTTTTTGGGTGTGTTTATAGGGTATACCATTGGTGTAATTCCCATTATTGGTTATCATTATGGTGCACAAAACAGGGAAGAGTTGCAATCTCTTTTGAAAAAAAGTTTGATATTGGTGGCTTGTGCAGCCATTGTGCTTACATTGTTGGCCGAAGTGTTTGCAACCCAGCTTGCTTTTATTTTTGTGGGTTATGATGCACAGCTGTTGGCGTTATCGACTATGGCGCTTCGTTTGTATGCAATTTCGTATATATTTAGTAGCCTTAATATTTTTTCCTCGGCGTTTTTTACGGCGCTAAACAATGGGAAAGTATCGGCATTGATTTCGTTTTTACGCACACTTGTGTTTCAAGCAATTATGATTTTGGTTTTGCCCTATGTTTTTGGTATCGACGGCATTTGGGTTGCTGTGGTATTTGCAGAACTTCTTTGCCTTATTGTTACAGCTGCAATGTTTATTTTGAACAACAAACGGTATGGATATTACGAAAGGGTGAAAAACACATATGGGAAACATCATCACAATCAATAGGCAATTTAGCAGTGGCGGGCGCGAGGTGGGCAACCGTGTTGCACAGGCGCTTCAATGTGCTTATTATGACAAAGGGCTGATGGAAGAAATAGCAAAAGAAACAGATTTTACCACAGAGTATATTCGTCAATATGATGAAAAAGCAACACAGATACTAGGTGTAACATTTGGACATACGCGGTTTTATACGTATCAGCAGCCGCCTTCCCATAAAATCCAACTGGCATTTTTAAAAACAATTAAAGAAATTGCCCAAAAGCAAGAAGAGTGTGGCAAGGATGTAGTGTTTGTGGGAAGATGTGCTGATCATATTTTACAAGAAAGAAATCCTTTTAAAGTGTTTATTTATGCTTCGGACATGAATGCACGTATAGAACGTTGCTACGAGCAGGTGCCTGCAGATCGAGGGGTGAAAAACGAAAAACAAATGGCCAAGGAAATTTTGGCTATAGATAAACAGCGTGCTTCTTTTTATGCGTATTATACAGGCCAAGTGTGGCATGATATGGTAAATTATAACTTGTGTATAGATACATCGAAGGTGGGAATTGACAAGGCTGTGGAGCTGGTGCTTTTGGCATTGAATAATAAAAGTGAAACATAAAAAACAGGAATATAAAAATAACCCGCTCAACTTGGCGTGATGCCAAATTGGGCGGGTTGTTTTTTGTGTTCAAAGCGAAAGGGAAAATGGGTGGTGTTTGTTAGGTGTC
>CAYJIH010000069.1:0-6523 GCA_964370195.1 uncultured Oscillospiraceae bacterium | reverse complement strand
GGCAGCGGGCAAATTCAACCCAAAAGTCGAAGGGCGATGTGTCTTAGAAGTGCCACATAGGCACTTCACATCGCAGGCCATCAAAAGGTAGGTGGCCCCCATTTCCCCTACTGTTCCCACATCATCCAAGGCGCCTTGCCATTTGCAATGTGCCATTCCAGTGCTCCTTTGTCACGCTGTGTATCCATGCACTGCCAAAAACCAAAATGCTTGTATACGCCAAGTTTCCCCTCTTGTGCCACGCGTTCCAGTGGCTCTCTTTCAAAAATGGTGGCATCCCCTTCAATATACTCAAAAATAGACGGCTGCGCCACCATAAAACCGGCATTGATCCAGTTGCTGTCCTCTGTGGCTTTTTCCCGAAAGCCCACCACAATATTCTTTGTATCGTCCAAATCAAGAATACCATACCGCCCACTGGGGCGCACCGACGTCAACGTAACCATGCTGCCACTTTCTTCATGTTGCTTTACTAACGAATGTAAATTCACATCGCTTACACCGTCGCCATACGTTAACATAAATGGCTCGTTGTCAATATACTTTGCAACACGGCGAATGCGCCCGCCGGTTTGTGTGTGCAAGCCGGTGTCTACAATGGTTACACGCCACGGTTCAGACACATTATTGTGTATAACAATTTCGCCGTTGTTTTTAAAATCAAACGTAATATCAGACCCATACAAATAATAATTTGCAAAATATTCCTTGATCATATGCCCTTTATAACCACAGCAAATGATAAAATCGGAAAACCCGTAATGGGAATAATACTTCATAATATGCCACAAAATGGGCTTTTCCCCTATTTCAATCATGGGTTTTGGACGCAGATGACTTTCTTCCGAGATGCGTGTGCCAAGCCCGCCGGCCAAAATGACAACTTTCACGTAAAATCGCTCCCCTTTTTTACTTTTTATAAAACAACATGAATGCTTGCCCTCTGTGTGGCAGGTTTTTTTGTTGCCAATTCATTTTTTCACACCGCGTATTTTGACTCTACCAGCGGTGCCACCATGCGGTATGCTTCGCTCATTTTTAGTTGTGCAACGCTTGGATCCTGTGGGTTTAACGGTGCCAAAAGAGCTTTTACCTGTGTGGCAAGCGCTGCCATTTCCGCCGATGGGAACGCGGCAAGGTGATGCTGTGTGTCCGATAAAAACGCCACAAAATGCTTCATCTGCGGTGCCACACGCACACCTTCCTGTAATGTTTTAATAAACAGCAGTTCGTCCTTTTCTTCCAGGGCTTTTTTACCAAAAAGCAACAACAACGCAAAGTGTTGCATACTTGGTAAAATATTCCAATCGCTGCGGTTCGCCAAAAATTCTGCTTTGTACAACTGTGTATTTAGCGCGCTTGCCATGTGTACAAATAAACGACAAAGAGCGCCCCATTCATCATCACTATGCCCACCTTTTTGCAAAATCAGCGTGCAATAATCAAGCACGAAATGCACATATGGCAAGCTTTGCTCTCCCTGCCTTGCTCCTGCCCAAGAAAGCAGGCTATCGGCTGTGTTGTGCTGCATCGTGAAAAACACCGCCAGCTTTTGCAACACATCGATGTTTTGCTTAAAAAATGCCTCGGGCAAACGGCAGCGACGCTCGATGGCATAGTATACCGCCAAGGGCGATAGCATGCTCCAGTTATTCACTTGTTTTAAAAGGGCTTCTATTTGCTCGGGTTGCTTTTCGCGCATCATTTGCACACTGAGACCCACCTCGCCCGGCGCTGTTTCTAAAATACGCCAAGATGGCATATTCCTTTCCTTTGCCAGCGCTTTGGTAAGCAATCTCATCACCACCGTATACGCTTGCTCTTTCTGTTTCCCTTCTTCATGCAAGTCCAGTGCGGCAAACATGGTGGCCGCCTGTGCCGGCACCCAAGAAACAGCACCCATGTCTAAAAGCAGCTGTAAATACGTTTCAAACGTTGATTCATATTGGAAAAGCTGTACAAACGAAAGTGTTTGTATGGGTTTCTTTGCAGCATCCGCATCACCTGTTTCATAAAGAAGACGTGCCAAACGCACCTGATGTGTTAGGCGTTCTTGGATATAAACACAGCTGGGCGAGGAGACGACAAAATGGCTTGCATCAAAGGTTCCCTTGTCGTACATTTGAAGAGCCTTTTCGTATTGGCGGCAATACCCCAGTGCTTTTTCGTACTCTTTTTCGCACTCATAAAACTGTGCTGCATAAAAACTGATGTCACATAAGTATAAAAAGTGGGTTTCTATTTGTGGCAAAACCGTTTGTAAAAAAGAAAATGCACGCTCTTCTTTCCAAAAAAGCCAACACGCTATAATACGGCAAGCCAAGGCTTGCTCTGCCATGGTAAGCGTTTTTCTTTGATTGGAAGCAAAATACTGATAACCAAGTTCGCAATAATGCTTGCGGCTTTTTTTATCATACGTAGATTCAATGAGTTGCACATACAACGTAGGGGCGTCCTCCCCGCCGTTTGCCAATTTCTGTTTTAGTAATTTTTGGTTGCGCTCGCACCGCGCTTTATGGGCCTCCCACTCTTCATTTGTGCTTTGGGCATACCCATCGTGATGCAACACAACAGAGGGCAGCCTGCCATACCCTAATTTTCCTATCAAATGGATCGACTCATGGATGGTGCCACTGTACCGAAAACCACAATCCAAACGAAACAGGCGCAGCGCCTCAAAATCGGCGCAATCATTTTCCACCATCTCGCGCGAGCTATAATTTCGCTGGATAATGTTGATGGCCTCATATTCATTATGAGAAGGGCTTTTTAAAAAAGCACACAGTTCTTTTACATCTTCATCTAAATATTCGTCAGCATCCACCATCAAGCACCACGTGCCATGGCAACGCTCCAGCACGGCATTTCTCGCGGCAGAGAAATCGTGTATCCATTCAAAATCAAACAAAATATCGGCATATTTTTCCGCCACCTCGCGCGTTCCATCGTGCGAGCCTGTGTCGGCAATTACAAGCTCACACGAAATGGCCTTTCGCAGCGGGCCTAGCGCACGCAAACAACGCTCGATAGAGCGAATTTCATCTTTTACAATCATGCCAATGGAAAGAATTGGCGTCTTATTTGGGGCCACTATATAGCCTCCTTTTACTCTTTTTATCACTGAACAATATACATTATAGTATACAATTTTTCCTTTAGCAACGCAAACAAAAATAGTATAAATACACTAGAGGATGCCGGTAATTGTGTTTCATCTTCCTGTATCGTCCCTTTCCTACCAGAATCGGCCAAAAACATCTTACATTCTAAAAAGACGCACAGCAATGTTTAGGCCAAACCGTAAATGTTTTCCCCAATATGCTCGATTCAGCAACTGTCATTATGATCTGCTTTTCACATTTCCACGCTAAAAACGGAAAATGTCAAAAAGATCTCTTTAAAGAACACACCCTGTCTTAAAAATAAAGCAAAAATCCTTGTTCACTCCCTATTTCCCTATTTTTGTTTTTTTCATGCCGCTTTTGCCAAATTATGTACACCCAAACTGTGCAAACGTGTCGCCCTACTATTTTCTCTGATATTACTACAATTTTCACCTTTTACACACATAAATTCATCATATATTTTCCCGCCGATGATTCCGTTTTGTTAAAAAAATAGCGAAACATATTTTTATCGATTTATCGTTTAAAGACAAAAATACACAGTTGGTCAAATGTGACAAAAAAAACAGATTTTCCAGCCGGGTTCACAGCTAAAAAGTATTTGCGAGGCCAAATTCCCTTCTCTCGTTTTTTTCAGAAGAGTGAACTTGTATAAAATATAAATTTTATTGACAAACGTAAAATTTAACTATATGATTTGAACAAAGAACACCCTTTTTCCGAAGCATCCACACGTAGATAGAAGAGCAAGGGGGCACTAAAAATGGCGATTAAAGCAACCACCATGCAGCGGTTAAGAATCCTCACGGGCGCAGCTCTTATTTTAATGCTGGTGTTGTCTTTTGTGGGTTCGGTTTTTTTAAGCACACAAAGCAACGCTTACAGCACTGATAGAGCCAATTTAATCATCAATTTAAACCGATTTATGGATGGCTCGGCCTATTTAACATCGGAGGTGCGCGCCTATGCCGCCACGGGCGATATCCAACATTTCGACAATTACTGGGAAGAAGTGAACACGTTAAAAAACAGGGACATTGGTGTTGAAAACATGCTTGCCATTGGCATTACAGACGAAGAGGCGGGCATTATTGAAGCCATGCAAGCGCTTTCGAACAACCTTATTCCACTGGAAAGTGCCGCCATGGACGCCGTAACGGCGGGCAACCAGCAAGAAGCCATGGACAGTGTTTTTGGCGAGGAATACGAAAGTGGCCTAGGCCAAATTGCCGCCTTGCAAACCGAATTAAGCACCATGATAGACACACGCACAGAGCAAATGGTGGCCTATACCGTGTTTCAAAACACCGTTATCTACATTATTATGCTCATTTTGCTTGTGCTCATCATCGTGGTGCAATTCTTTTCTGAGATTATTATTTCAAAACGCCTTATCAAACCCATCACAAAATGCTCGAATGCGCTGCACGAAATTTCAAAAGGAAATTTGGCATATCATCTTGATTTAAAAACCGATAAAACGGAAATTGGCATTTTGGTGGGCTCTACAAAAGAGATGGTATCGAACGTGTCGTCTATCATTCGGGAATTAAGCGACGGCCTTACCGCCATGTCTCAAGGCGATTTTACCCATCAGGAAATAAGCGGCCAGCTGTTTGTGGGGCATTATGCTCCGCTTGCCACGGCCTACAACAAAATCAACGAAGACTTGCCCCTTACATTAAAACAGCTGCAAAGTTCGTCGAACTTGGTGCGCAGTGGCAGCGAACAACTGGCCCACAATGCCCAGGATATGTCGCAAGGTGCCAGCTCGCAAGCGTCGGCCATCCAAATGCTCACCGTTTCGGTAAACGAAGTGTCGGGCCGTATTAAACAAACGGCCGACGACGCACGCAGTGTAAAAAAAGCCAACACCTCTACGCAAGAATCTTTAAAATTAAGCAACGAACAAATGCAAGACATGATGCGTGCGATGGAGCAAATCAACAACAAATCGCATGAAATTAGCAACATTATTAAAACCATCGACGACATTGCCTTCCAAACAAACATCTTGTCGCTCAACGCGGCAGTGGAGGCAGCAAGGGCCGGCGTTTCGGGCAAAGGGTTTGCCGTGGTGGCCGATGAAGTGCGCAATTTGGCATCGCGCTCGGCGGCTTCGGCAAGAGACACCGCTACTTTAATTGAAGAAACCCTTGCCGCGGTGGAAGAAGGCAACAAGGTGGCACAGGCCACATCCACATCCATCACAAACATTTTCGAAGGCGCCTTTGCACTCAGCGCCCTTGTGGATGATATTGCAAGCTCCACCGAAGAGCAAGCCGTATCTGCCGAGCAAATTAAAGACGGTGTAGAGCAAATTTCTTCTGTGGTGGACGTCAACACATCGGCCGCGGTGCAAACTGCCTCGATTAGCGAAGAGTTATTAAGCCAAGCAAACACCCTTGAAACAATGACGGCACGCTTTACATTTAGAAGATAACCATGTATGTTATATATGGTGGCACATAAACGAAGAAAGCGCCCCCACCCGCCTATTGGGAGTGCTTTCTTCGTTTATGTGGAAAAATCAATTTGATTACTATAAATACACATATATTTATACACATACACATATAGAGGAGGCATGTATGAGCATTACCCTTTTAGACGGTGGTATTGGTAGTATTTTAATGCAGCACAGCAGCGAGGCGGTTTCGCAGCAAAGCGTCACAGCGCCTGCGCGTGTTTTAGACATACATAAACGTTATATAGACGCCGGGAGCGACATTATTTGTAGCAATACCTTTAGTGCAAACGAGTATAGTAAGCTGGAATTTCCCCTTGCACAAGTTGTGGCAGAGGGTGTTTTGCTGGCAAAACAGGCCGCAAATGGCAAGGCAAAAGTAGCACTGGACATCGGCCCTCTTTCGGAACTTTTAGAGCCATACGGCGATTTAAGCGAGGAAGACTGCGCAAGGCAATACCGAGACATTTTAAAAGCCGGCGCTGCACAGCAGCCCGACTATGTATTTTTCGAAACATTTATGGACATCAATATGTTAGAAATTGCCGTAAAAGAGGCCGTGCCGTTGGGCATTCCCCTTCTTTGCTCCATGAGTTTTACAAAGGCAGGCAAAACGATGATGGGCAACTCGGTGCAGGACATGGTAACAACACTTTCGGCGTATCCGCTTGTAGCCATTGGGTTAAACTGCTCGCTTGAGCCGGAAGTATCGCTGCCCATTGCAAAAGAATTTCGCCAACACACAAGCTTGCCCATTATTTTTAAACCAAACGCCGGCTTGCCGCAGTTTGAAGAGGAAGGCATTTGCTACGAAGACGCCGAGCGTTTTGCCGCAGAATTTGCCGGCATTGAAACACTTGGCGAAGTGTGGATTGGCGGCTGTTGTGGCAGCACACCCGAGCACCTGCAACACCTTGCCAAGCGATATAAA
>CAYJIH010000068.1:0-6545 GCA_964370195.1 uncultured Oscillospiraceae bacterium | reverse complement strand
GTTTAACATAGTTTTACTAACTTTGCTTCTGGTACAACTCTGGGGGGCAAGACCACTTTGCTATTGGTGCGACTTTTGGGGGCAAGACCATCCATCAGTATCGCCATATAATCTCTATAGACAACACTGTCCATCAAGCCGCAACATTTAAACACATAGAGAATGTTATCATCCGTTTCTTTTCTAATTGCGTCAACAGACGGCAAAATGTCGCAGCCGTTTTATACCACATATGTACGCCTTTGTGGTATTTTTGGCTTTCTGGTATTTGGCACTTTCTTGCTACCCTATACTTAAAAAAATATCCCTCGGCATTTAGCCGGGGGATATTGCTTTTTATAGATTAGGCTTTGTGTCTGTGGCGAGCATGTCTTTGGTTGGTGCGTTTAGCATGTGCCAGTACAAAGAAGAGAACTTGCGCAACGCTCATCACGAGCATCAAAATGCTCCAATAATCGAATAGAGCCATCGGAAGATTCATGTTTTCGGTAAGTAGGAAAACAACCATAGATAAAATGGATACCAGTGCACTGCAAATAATGGCAACTGTTTTGCGCTTCACGGATGTTTGGTGTTGCTGTGCATCCTCTTCTGTACCCTCACGTTCTTTATGCTTTTGTATAAAGTGGCCTATAGCCAAAACAACGGTGGAAAGAACCGTGAAAATAGTGAGCAACAAATTCACCAGTGCCCAGTGCCCGCCGGCAGCAGCAAGGGGAATGTTTGTGTCACCAATGTTAATACCCATGTTGGTAACAAAATCGGCAAGGCCAAGTGCGGCAAGAATGCGTGTGGCGAGGTTCTCTCCTGCGGCATCCGTCGGTGCAACCGCAACATTTTGGGCATCGGGGGCCGGTGCATCCGGTGCTACATCCGGTGTTTCGGTGGTTTCGGGTATGTCCGGTGTTCCATTGAGCCCCGGCAGCTCCAATGCCTCGGGCACTTCCGGTGCTTCAGGAACAAAGGGAACATCCGGGGTGGTGGGGATGGTGGGTGTCGTGGGCGTCGTGGGCGTAGTGGGGGGGATTGGTGCAGTGGTTCCCGCTGCTAAGATATTCAAATACCCATTTTCCACAGTGACAATGTAGTTTGGGTTTTCTGTTACTGATGCAGTAACGTCATAACGTCCAACTTCTTCGCCCTCTTCGCGGCTGATTTGGTGTGCAAGGGTATCACTGCCTTGCAAGCCGTTAAAAAACGCTGTAAAGGTCGGGTCTTGTGCACCTTCGGTTTTTTCATAGGCTCCAACGGTCACCAATACCGGCCGTTTGGCAATGGTGGCTTTCACCGTGATGGTTTTGCTTTCATAGCCGGGTGCACTCACACGAATTTGCACGGTGTATTCCCCTGCATCACGGATGGTGGGAATCGCTGTGTCAACAAAGGGTCCACCATTCACGCTGTACTCATAACGGGCGCCGGGTGCCTCACTGCTCACATCATATACAACGTCATGATTTTGCGCATCATAGGTGCCATTATAGGCATTGGCATTCACGCTTAATTCGCCATTTTCGGTGATTTCAATTTGGCCGCCCACGTAACGCAGGGTATAGTTGCCTGCACCGGTTTGCGTATAGTTGCCATCTTGGCTAACAGTAGGGCCCGAAATATTTAAAGGATAGGTGCCGGGCAAGGTGGTATTTGTTACCGTGGTGGTCACATCTACCTCGATGCCAAGGTCTTCAAAGCGGTCATTGCCTTTAAATGGGCTGGCAGTGTAATTTAGGTTTGGTGTGGTGTTGTAGGGGATTGATTGATGGCTTAGCACCGAGATCTCCAGGGGAGCTGGGGTGATGGTGGAGTGAATTGGCACGGTTGTCAGTGCAAAATCATAGCCTGGGTGATAAGCACCCACATACAAATTGTAATTGCCTGCGTTGCGAATGAGGGGGATTTCGGTAACAAAGGCATTCATGTCGTTGATGTTTTGGCTGTAGGCCACAAAGGAACCGGCCACACTCATATCCACCACACTGCCCGTTTGGTCGTAAACCGTGGGCACAGCATTCAACATGTTGTGGTTTATCGCATCATACTCACCATTGTAGGCACTTGCTGTGATGTCGGCAAGGTTGAATTGCAAAGTGCCCAGCTTTTCAATGGTCAGCTTGCCATCGATATAGTGCACGTCATAGTTTGTTAATTGGGCAGGGCCTTGTGCATCAATGTCATACAGGCCGAAGGGTGAGTTTTGGGTTGCATTTGTGCTGATGCGAAAAGCGGTTGTGCCTGTGGAATGACTTTCAAGCTCCTCGCGTACATCTGCTTCATTTTCGGCGGTGGGCAGCGTTTCTTGGCCGTCTGCATTTGTGAAATCGTAGCCGAATGTTGTGGGGATGGCTATACCGTAAAGCTGCTGTTCATCCTGTGCATGTACATACAAATCGGCTCGGTTTACGGTTGCGGTTGCTTGTACAACAGCAGAAGGCTCATACCCGTCCATGCGGGCGCGCAGCCAATAGTTCACAGGCTCATCTTCATTGGCATTTCGCACAGTGGGGCGGTTTGAGGTGGTCATCACTTCAAAGGGGCCGTCTTCGCCGGCGAGGCTAAATTCAAGGATGAACCCTGTGGTGATGGGCTCACCATCTTCCAGCACTGCATACGTGAACGCATTGTGGGTGTTGGCATCATAGTCGCCGTGGTAGCCATTCACTTGTGCCAGAACCAACCCTTCTGATTGAACAATATCCACATGGCCCTCACTGCGGTATTCCACTTTGTAGTTAGCCAAAGTTTCGGGGCCTTCAACTGTAATTAAATAGTTGCCCACCGGGGAATTTTCCGTTGCTGTTGTGCTCAGCTCGAAATCAGGGCTAGCCTCAAGCTCTGCACGCAAATCATTTTCATAACCGGTGCTAGTGCCCAGCGCCCCATGGGCACCGCTAAAATCGCCAAAGGCATATTCCAGTGTGGGCAAAGTTATACCGTGCACGTCATAGGGAATGGCAGCGTCAGGGCTAATGCTGCGCACAATCAATTCGGCCCGTGTAATGGTGGCCTGCACTTTCACTGTGTCCGGCAGATAACCGGGAGACTCTACACGAACCCAAATGGGCTGTGTTGCCGCATCGGCTACACTGGTTACAGTGGGCAAAGATGTGGCGGATGACAAAGGTAAAAATGTGCCATCTGCGCCATTTGTGCTATAGAAATACGATACATCGTGGGCTGGAATCTGCAAACCTTCGCGCTGCACCACAACCGATAACTTATCAAAATCTAAAATTGGGTGGCTTTTTGCATCATAGATGCCACTGTAAGGGGCTGCACCCAGTTGTAGTGTAAGGCCGGTTTGTGCTGTGATAATAAATGGTTGTTCGGTTTTTTCAAGGCTATAGTTAGAAAATGCAGCATTTGCCTGTAAAGCTTGCAAGGTTTCATCCGACATGCGGATGGTGTAGGTGCCGGGCAAAGCCCTGGTGATATCGCTTACTTTCTGGTTTTCGCTGTCGAAGATTTCAAACAACACACCGGCATTGGTTAGCGCCGTATTTAAGGTGGTGACATCGGCAGCCATCGGCCCTTTTGCCTCGCCTACATTTTGCAGCTTATATTCGGTGCTTACACTGTTTCCGTAAAGAATTTCATCATTTGAAAATTCCGGCGAAATTTCAAGCGGCGCTGGGTTGATGGTTACGGTAATCGATTTTTCAGAATCATGATAGTTTTCTGCCGTGGCACGAACGGTTATTGTGTAAGTGCCCGCCTCTGTCAATTGCCCCAGTTCTTCTAAGGTGGTTGCTTCTCCATCTAAAAGATAGCTATAATTCACCGTGGTTGTCGTAACATTGTTCACACTGGGAATGGCAAACGTGTGGGCAAGGGCATTGTAGGTTTCGGTGTAGTTGCTGGCTGTCCAGTTCATGATGCCTAGAGGTTTCCAATAAGCATAATACGTCATGGCTTCATGGCCATCTTCCGGTAGCTGTGCACCCACAGGATAAAACTCTGTGCCTCCCCAGAAGTATGGACTCCAGCCAATAAGATAATGCCCCTCCGGTGCCGTAAACCCAGCCTCTTCCAGCGAAGGGGCGATGGCTGGTGCACCGTAAGCATAGTTTTTTGAGTAGATTACATTTTCCTTGCTGGAATCTACGCGATTGTAGTTGCTGTTAAAGTTAAGGGTGTAAGTCGACTCTTCATCGGCTAGGGCCGTAAAAGCGCCGGCCATGCTGAAAAGGCTGGGTATTTGTGCGCCTTCAAGCGCATTGTCGCCCGAAATATCATCACTTTCTTCGTCGGCAGCGGTGCTGTTATCCATAGGCACGCTGTTGTCCGTGGTAAGGCTACTGCTGGCAGGTGTGCTGCCGTCGCCCGTGGTAAGGCTGCTGCTTGGGGCAGGTGTGCTGCTATCACCGGTGGCAAGGCTACTGCTTGGGGCAGGTGTGCTGCTATCACCGGTGGCAAGGCTGCTGCTTGGGGCAGGTGTGCTGTTATCATCGGTGGCAAGGCTGCTGCTTGGGACAGGTGTACTGTTATCACCTGTGGCAAGGCTGCTGGCAGTGGCTGCAACTGGTGCCTCAAGTGCCAATAATGAACCGGAGCCATCCTCCAGTGCAGAAACCCCCATTTGAAGCAAGGGAGCAAGCAAAAGAAAAGCAAGACCACCGGCCAAAACTCTTTTCCATGGTTTTCTTTCGTTTGTTGCAGGGGCTGCGTGTTTTGCAGCCCGCTCTTTTTGAAATTGTCTTTTCATAATCAATCGCCCTCACTCGCTTTTCCATATTGAACTACGTCATCTAACGAACACTTAATTTGTATGTAATTTTTATCAATCCATAACCCATCGATCAAGTATGCAATATTATACAGACATCCGGTCTCAAAAGTGGTCTCATTTTTGGGGAAAACATGATATTTTATTTAAGTTTTCATATTTTCCGAAATTTGTACAAATCGTTTGAGAAAATAGGCGGAATTTTGATAAAAACACAAGTAATGAGAAACGGTGCGACTTATGATTGTTTGGTTGCTTACGGTTTTTGTAGGTGCTGAATAAGGCAGTATTGAAAATCAAGGCGGAAGGTGCGGTGTTTTTCTGATTTGTAAAATTGAGCACGAACACAAGAACACATGGTTTCATAACAAGATTCTTTGCCGTTTTGAAGCAACACAGCAAACTGCCCCACACTGTATTGTGCAAATACATCCCCCTTTTGTAGGCTTGCACATAGGCTTTCTCTCAGGTGTTCGCTGGCCTTATTGTGTTGTTTTTTGCAAGAATGTGTATCTTCGTTTTCGTTACACAGGGTGCACAAAACCAAGCAAACCTCGCTTTTAGGGGCTAAAACACCCCCAAGTATGGCCTGATAAAGGTGAGAAAATACATGTAGGTTACATTCTTGTGTGCTTAAAAATGTAGGCGTATGACACAGGCTTTTGTGCACGTCTTCAAGGTGTTCTGCTGTATTTTCATTTTCCGAATTTAATCTATCCATAAGTAAAAGAAGACTTTGTGGCGGTGGCAGCCCCAAATCGTTTAGCAAACGCTTGCACACGGTGTCATACACCCAGTTGGCACGGCTGTATTGTTTGCATGCATATAAGGTTTTAATATAGGCAAGATATACGCTTTCTTCATATGGATACAACCCAAAGGCTAAAGACAATTCCTCTTGCACTTGCCAATAGCAACCGTGTTTTGTAGCATATTCCCACACTTTGTCTAAAAAGGAAAAATATCGGTTTTCAAAATAGGCCAGCAAGCTGCTTGCCCAATACTCGCTAAGCATTCCTCCTAAAAACACTCCTTTGTATATCGCCAAAGCGTGCTTGCAGGTTTCAAAACGGTCATGCTTACCTAGCTGTGGCAATTGGTTCCAGCAGTTGTTAAATATCTCAAGATCACAAACGCAATACAAGCGCAAGTGGTAGGTATTGTTTTCATACACCAATGCTTCTGAGGGGGTTTCGCAAAGATTGTATTTTTGCAAAATCTTGCGTAGACGATACACCAAGTTTTTGCAAACTGCACCCGGGTTTTCCGGCGCGTCCCCATTATAAAGTGCATTTACAATTTGGTTTGTGCTGGCTGTGTTCTGTGGCTGGCTAAGCATCAGCACCAACAACTGCAAAGCTTTGTTGGTGCGCAGTTTATCTGAGTGAAAGAGTTCTTCATTGTCTCGCCGCACACTGAAACCACCAAGCAAACACACGGATATATGGGGCAATGCTGCCTTTTCGTTTGTTTGTTTCATTCGGATAACCCCGTACCTTTCGTGTATCCAAGAGAAGAGTTCTATATAGTTTTATTATATACTATTTTGTCGGTATTTAAGTCTTTTTTTAAAAGTTAAATTTTTAACTTTTAATTGTGTTTGTACAAATTCAAACAAAGCGCCTCGGCACCGGGGCAGGCACCGCCCAAAGAGTGACTTTGCTAGGGGAACCCTGCATTGATTGTAGTCCACGCTCCCGCGTGGGGAGTTATACTATGAACATCAAATCTTCTGCCACCATTCGCAACAACGATAATAAAGTGTCCGAGCTTTGCGAATCGAGTGAGGAGACGGTCTATCTTGCTAAGAATGGTGAGGGCG
>CAYJIH010000067.1:0-6573 GCA_964370195.1 uncultured Oscillospiraceae bacterium | reverse complement strand
CGATGCCCGCACCGCCGCTTTCGCTCGTGGCCGTTACGTTGCCGCCCGAAATGACGATGTTGCCGCCTGCGCCACCGGAGCCGCCGCCGATGCCCGCACCGCCGTTATTGCCCGTGGCCGTTACCGTGCCGCCCTGAATGGTAATGTTACCGCTATCGCCTTTGTTGCCGCTACCTTCGAATACATTGCCGCCGCCGATGCCCGCACCATTCTTGCCTTCGACAGTAAGGGCACCGGTAGAAGCCTCCGTGATGTTCAGCATTGCGCCACTTTCCACCTGCAGGCCGGCTTTGTTGCTGCCACTTTTTAAGGTGTTTGTTTCCTCTAAAGTAACATTCGCCGTGGCACCGTCTTGTATTTCAAAAGCGCAGACTCTGCTTTTACCCGACACATCTATGTTCAGGTTGCTTAAGATGATGCCATGCACACCGCTTTGCACCTGCACAAAATTTTCGGTGGTTGTGCCTTTGATGGTGAGTGCGCCTGTGTAGGTTGTCCAGCCTGTGCTACCATCACGAGAGTATTGTAGGTTGCCACCATCCACTTTCAAATAAATGGAACCTTCTAAAACATCCAGTGTAGGGTTTTCACTTGCAAGCATCGGCGCATGCGAAAGTGTCTCTCCCACCTGCACGGTTTGGGCAGGCTGTGCGATTTCGCTTGATTCCACATAGCCTTCGGGAATATCCAAAGTGGGCTCATAGAACATTTCGGCATGTTCATCCGTGGCAAAAGCGCCACTGCTGTGGGAAGAAAAAACCAAAGTCCAGCCGTTTACAGGCACTTCTAAAGTATCCTCTTCGCCCTCTACCGTGGCAGCAAGGCTTTTGGGGAAGGTGGCCATCAGTTCCACTTCTGTTGTTTCTGTGTCAAGAGCAAGCTCTATCACAAGAGGGTCTTGTATGGCCGTGATGGTTTTCTCTGCCACGTCCGCATCCTCTGTGTCTGCGTCCTCTGCCGCCGTTACCACCGTTACAGTGAATGTGGGCAGTGCTGCCGAAACGGTGCGGCTTTCGTTTGTAAGTGCCGCCGTGTAAGTAAAGCTTCCCGCCGCCTCGGCAGAAAAGGTTTTTCCCTCCGGCAAACTCCAGCTGACCGCCAGCGGTTCCTCAGTGCTTGTCACTTCGATTTGCTCGCTCACAGCACCGCTTATGTCTGTGGTGCTTGTGGTGGTGGTAGTGCTCACTGTGGCCGTCACCGTTTCGGGAAGAGTGGGGCTTTGCCCCGCCCCCACGGCAAGAGTTTGCCCCGGCACATCTGCAAAGGCTGTAATGGCCGTTGATATTACCGTGGTGGGTGCATTGCCCCCTGTCTCTTCGCTTGCCAAAGCGCTTAGTGGCATAACGCTAAAAAGCATGGCAAGACCAAGTAGCAATGCCCCTATTTTTTGGTGGTTTTTTCTCATGTTTTCAAACTCCCTGTTTGCGAAGTAAATTTTCGAAAAAGTGGGCGAAAAAGCCTATTTCTTCCCACCTTTATAACATATATAACCAAAAGATATTATAGCACAAATCTCCACAAAAGAACAAATATTTTTCAAAACAGAAAATTGAGGGGTCTGTGTGCAAAAAAAGAACCCACCGTCTGCCACAAAGCGTACCCTGTTCTTGACAATTAATGTGGTCAGGTTGATAATATGCTTAGATAATGTGCCTTAAAAGATATGATAAATCGGAGGAAAGCTTGTGAAGAAGCTTATCGCCATCGTTTGCGTTCTGAGTGTGTTGCTTGTGGGGTGTGCGCCCACCTCGTCCAGAGCAACAGCTGAATCGGCCGCACCTGTTTTGCAGAACACACCTGCCGCAGAGGAAGAGACAATATCCGAGCCTCAAACAAACGCTGAGGCCCGGATATGGGATTTGTTGTCCGATGCATACACATATCTTTACCCGCTTGTGATGATGAATACGACGATGGTGACGCAGACCAACGCCGAAGAGGCCAGCGCAATGGGTGCGCCCATAAACCAAATTTTGCACACGCAGGAACTTCGAAATGCGGATACAAAAAGTGTGGTTACCCCGAATGTGGACACGCTGTATTCAACGGCTTGGCTGGACATTTCCGATGAACCAATGATATACACCGTGCCCGAGGCGGACCGTTTTATGCAAACACAAGTGCTGGATGCATGGACAAACACACCACAAGTAATAGATGCTGGCGGGGTTTATATGATAGCAAGGCCCGAACAGAATATTGACACACCGGAAGGTGTAACCCGCATTGACGTGCCCACAAGCACAGTTTGGTTTATTTGCAGAACCGTGCTGGATGGTGAAGAAGATATCGAAAACGTTATGGCGCTGCAAGAGCAGATGTCTATTGTGCCACTGAGTGCATACGAACAGGAATATGTTCCTCCAAAAGGAACATTCGAAGAAGAAAACATGTATGTGCCCGTGGATAGGGTAAATGCAATGGATGCAGAAACGTTTTTTAATTTGGCAAATGAACTATTGCTGCAAAACCCTCCTGCCCCCGAGGATATCGATGTGATATCAGAGTTTTCCGTTCTGAATATCGGTGCAGGCATGACCTTTGATCGTACAGAAATTACCACGGACACCCAAGCGTTCGAAACCGCCTGGGCGCAGATGCAAGAAGCCTGCTTTGAAAACTGGATTCTTGCGGTAAACGCTTACGGTGAAGAACTTGGGATGTGGACATATGCAGGCGAGCCGGTGGGAAACTTTCTAACCGAATACGAATACCGTGCAGGGATAGCCTTGACTGCACTTGGCGCAAACCCGATAGAAGTAGCGCTGTACCTTCAAACAAAGAATGATATAAGCGGTGATATGCTAAATGGGCAGCATTGCTATACGATTTACTTTGATGAGGTTCCGCCGGTGTTAGACAAGGGATTTTGGTCGCTTACAATGTATGGCGATGACAATTTCCTTGTAGAAAATGAGCTGGACCGATATACAATAAACGATCGTTCGGATATCGTATATGGCGAAGATGGCTCTCTTGAAATAACGGTGTGTGCCGACGCGCCGGAAGATACAACAAACTGGTTGCCTGCACCGGCAGGTGATTTCCACCTTTTGCTTAGAATATATTCACCCGATATAGACAAAATCAATACCCAGTGGGAATCTCCTACAATAGAACCATTTCCAGAAAATCCATGAGTAAGATGGAGAGATTGGCATTTTTTCTTTTGACAATAAATGATGTGATGATTGATGAAAACATAGCCACTAGAGTTCAAACCCTCCACCCAAACCTAGCGGCAGCTTTTCTGTTGCTCATTTTCGGGCAAAAATGGCTGTTTTTTTATGACAGATTTTGAGCTGTCATTTTGGATTTAGAGGGTTTGAACCTGAACGGGCCTGTTTTGAGCCCAAAAAAGGGTTCGAACTTTTCGGGGTTGGAAGAATTTTTTGAGAATAAAATTGAATATTATTGATAAGAATGGAATACGGCTATCTGAGAAATCAAACGAATCTCAGCACTATCGATGGCTCTATGAGCGGCTTATCCGCAATTTTTCAACAACTTTTCGGAGCCAAGATCAATGGCGATTGCCCCGAGAGGTGCTGTTATTAAAATCGACAATACCGCCACAGATAAAATAATATTCCCGCTTGGCAAACCGAGCGATAAAGGCACCGCCCCGATTGCCGCTTGCACGGTAGCTTTCGGCAAATAGGCAAATACGCAAAACAGGTATTCTTTAACATTCAAATTTGTTCCCAGTAAACTTAAAACTACGCCTATGGTACGGATTGCAAGTCCAATCAAAACAATAATAAGCGCAGGCAGGCCGGTTTGCAAGAGGTAAGAGGGGTTGACTGTGGCCCCAACCAACACAAACAGCACAATTTCTGCTACAATCCATATTTTTCCAAATTTTTGAGATAATGCATTGATTACAGCAGGAGAACTTTTAAGTTTATACACACAAGCCATACTTACAACGGCTAAAAGCCCCGAAAACGGAATGGCGGTTGTATCTTCTATCCCTATTATGATCAATGCTACTGCTAAAATGACAACCATTTTTATACTGTTTTGTATCGGTGCCTTTCGGTTGTAGTCGTGTTCAAAGAACCGACTGAGTGCGATGCCCAAAAGCCCACCAACCATGATTCCTAAAACAATAGAAATGGGTATACCGACAACATTCATTGCATTCGCTTCGCCCCCCAAAGCCATTGTAGTAAAGGTTGTGAAAAGTACAATTACAAAAACATCATCACAAGCAGCTCCTGCCAAAATAAGCTGTGGAATATTTTTGTCTGTACCACATTTATTTTCTATCAAGTTAATCATACGAGGAACCACTATGGCGGGCGATACAGCAGCCAGCACTGCCCCCATAAGCAATGCATCCGTGTAACTTACATTTAGAATCCTGGGTGCAAAGACAAAGTAAGCCATCATTTCAAAACTTGCAGGCAAAAAAGACATGAGAATAGCAGGCCTACCCACTTTTTTTAAATCACCAATATTCAGCGACAACCCCGCCTTAATAAGTATAATGATTAAAGCCATCTTCCTTAAATCCGAAGATATGTCCAGTATACTTGGCGCAATGCAATCTAAGGCGTATGGTCCAAGTATAATGCCGCTAAAGAGCATTCCTATAATTCTCGGCAATTTAATTTTTTGGCAAATACTTGCCATAGATAAGCCTACTAAAAGTAACAACCCAAAAGATAACAACATATTTTTTCCTTCTAATAATCGCAAAAAAACTGACAATTCCTGCGACATAAAATCACAGAAGTCATCAGCTTGATAGCGGTTTAGGGTATTTCCAAGGGAGAACTTCATTCCCTAGTAAATATTGTATCACACCGGGATAAAGATTGCAAAATAAAAATTCGGAGGATGGCAAATATAAACCTTCCCTATCCTAATTCGAGTATTTTTCGGGGAATAACTGGAGTATAAAAGTGAAACTCCATTACCGAGCAAAACTTGGTGATGGGGTTTTTATATAAAACTATCTAGAATTTTTATAAGTTCTTTGCGGTTGCTTTCATTCAGGGCATAGGGATGAGGATCCGTGAAAATCCCATAATCATTATCAAAATATTTACCATTTGCATTTGCAAATTCATCCGATAATGCCGCTCGGCTTAGAATATCTGCACCTATTTTCAGATCATACCCCTGTCTGCCGTAAGCTTCTTCAACCATTTTGCTGCCTAAAAAAGACTTTGGATTAACAGATATGATATTCACATCTTTTGCAAGTTCCATAGACCACATAATAATGGCAAGCTTACTTTCAGCATATGCTTCACTATCGGAATTTCTAACAGCAAAAGATTTTAGCTTAACGGCTGTTTGTGCAGCAGACGATACATTGACAACTCTAGCACCTGTGTTTAGTATTGGCAAAAGTTTTTTTGTTAAAACATAGGGAGCAATCGTATTTACTGCAAAGCGAACATCGATATTATCTATTGTTTTAGGCTTTTCCGTAACAAAAACGCCTGCATTGTTGATTATCACATCAAGCTTCACATCTAAGGCTAAAATCTCATCGGCCATATTGTGAACTTCGGACATACTGGATAAATCGGCTCTAATCAGAGTCATCTCGACATTTTCATTGATCTCTAAAAGGATATTTTTAAGGTTTTCAAGTTTTTTATAGCTTCTCCCATGAAGAATCAATTTGTGTCCATCATCCGCCAATTCCTTGGCTGTTTCAAGCCCAATTCCATCGGTAGCGCCTGTGAGTAAAATTGTTTTCATAAGCCCTCCTAAATATTCGCTCTCCTGTATGATGAGTTTAAAAGTTTTGGGTCAATTTCTGTAAGTTTCTTATCAATATACTGCAAAATTTCATCTTTGTGAGAAAGGGGAGCATTCAATGGTATGAGATTATAACTGTGCCCACCAAAGAAATAGGCATCAAAATCGAGTAGTTTGATGAGCATTTTTTCTTCTTCAATTTTTTCAAATTCCGTACACTCTATGAATTCACCTTCGTCCACCATTCTTTCAAGCGGAGTGCCGGCTGATACAGAAGTGGTCATAAGCGAAACCAAATATGGTGGAAATTTGTTTAGCAGTTTCGCCGTTTCTTCGATATGAATTTTGCCATTCCCTTTGCCGGCTACGCCTGTCATGATGATAGCATCCCAATCAAAACCGGCATTCACAAGCTTTTCAATATTTTCATACGCTTCTTTAATTGTAAATCCTTTGTTCATCTGGGTGACAGCCGGCTCATAAGCAGACTCAAGCCCTATATGAAGCTCGTTGTATCCAAGCGCTCTTAGTTCTTTTAATTCCTCTAAACTCTTGTTTTTTAGGTTTTTAATAGAAGCATAACAAGTTATCGTTTCAATATTCGGCAGATACTTGTGAATTAATTTTCCTATCTCAATAAGCTTATTCGCAGCCAAAACAAAAGGTTCGCCATTTACCAAGAAAATGCGGTTTATGGCACTGTTATAGCTTGCAAGCTCTTGTAAATCTTCCTCTACATGTGAAAGTGGCGAGACCTTAAACGGAGTTTCCCGATACATTGTGCAAAAAGAACATTGATTGTGTGAACAACCCGCAGTCACCTCAAGAAGAGGTGTTTCGGCTTCAATCGGA
>CAYJIH010000066.1:0-6704 GCA_964370195.1 uncultured Oscillospiraceae bacterium | reverse complement strand
TGGCAACAACCCCACCACAAAATGTGGCGGCAACCCCGCCCCCACCTCCTCCTGCTAAGAAAAAGAAAAAAACAGGTCTGGTTGTGCTGGCTGTGGTAGCCATTTTGTTGCTCGTAGGTCTAATTTTAGGCGGCGGCTTGTTTGCACTTGTATATTTTGACGTAATCGACATTGAATTTTTTAGCGACGATGACGACGCGTACACAATGTTTAACAACGGCCGCGCTATTATTTACAACGGCGACGCGTATGGGTATGTAAACGAAAATGGGCTTGAAATCATTCCGCCCATATATGACGAAGCACAGCCGTTTTCTTCGGTGGGCCTTGCCGCCGTAAGGCAAAATGGTTTGTGGGGATACATCGATGTTTCGGGAAATTACGTGGTGCCCATCACCTTTAAAGAAGCCACCGAATTTTCCGAAATTGGCCTGGCGGCTGTAAAACATGGCGATTTGTGGGGTTATATCGATGAAACAGGCAGTTTTATCATTCCACCTATGTACGAAAACGCTGCCCCCTTTACGGAAGAAGGCATTGCCTGCGTAATGGCAACAAACGATCGGTTTGGCATCATCGACACAAACGGCGATTTTGTGATACAACCTCAATACGATTTGCTTTACAATGATGAAGACAGTGATATCATTGTGGTGAAACAAGGCGATTATATCGGATTTTTTAACGACGATTTAGAGCTGGTTCTGCCACCGCGCTATGATTTTATTTTCCCGGTCGGCCCGGAAGGAATGATCCCCTTTACACAGAACGACCTGTACGGTTTTGTAAGCGATGACGGTGAAGAAATTGTTCCGCCCATCTATGATTTTGTTTATCTCTTCACCGAAAATGGGCTGGCCATGGTTCAAAATGGTAACTTGCTTGGCTATATCAATCAAAACGGTACAGAGGTCATTCCAATACAATTTGGAGATGCCATGTCCTTTAACGAAGACGGATACGCTTTTGTATCCGCAAGCGGGATGTGGGGCCTGATTGATGAAAACGGTGCCACCGTGCTGGCGCCACAGTATGAGGATGTAATTGGATTTACAGACAGCGACTTAATTGCAGTACAAAAAGGCGGCCTTTGGGGCTATATTGATATAGACGGCAACATACGCATTCCCTACCAGTACGATAGAGCCTATGGCTTTACCGAAAACGGCCTTGCACGTGTGGCAAGGGGCGGCTATTATGGTTATATCAACGAAGAGGGCGAAGAAGTGATTCCGCTTCAGTTTACACATGCAGATGACTTTTCAGACGATGGCTATGCGTATGCAACATACAGCGACCTTGGCCGTATCATTGATGAAGAGGGCGACATTATTGCGTCCACCCATTACGAAAGGTAAGCGACGTAGGTGAAAGAAGAAATTGCAATAAAATAGCGGCACGCTGCTGGGGCAAAAGGCCCTTTCCGGCGTGCCGCTATTTTTTTACCTCATTCTACCCTTTGTGTTTTTTATATTGTGCTTTTCTTTTCTTATCCATACCCACTGTATCCACCATACACCTTCCCCATTGTATGATTGCACAAATTTGTTTGTTAAAAATGACGATTTTATCCCTCGAAATGCGGTTTACAGCCGTATTTCAAGGGTACATTTTGTGCATACGCACAATTGTATAACTATTTTTTGTGACGCACAACAATGACAAAACAACTAAAATACCTTATACTAAACATACGAAATTTGTTCCATTCATCTAAAAAGGGGGATCCAAGCTATGTCTGAACATTCAATTCAAGAAATGGCCGCATCCAAACTAAACAACGACAACGCAACATGTCGTGTGCCACCAAACCAGAAAAAAGGGGTATTTAATGTTGCCATTGTTACCTCCGGTTTTTGCATTGCTATGTCGGGGCTTTTCACCGGCGCGGCGATGGCAGCAGGCCTTGAGTTCAACCAAGCCATTATTGCCAGTGTGGTGGGCAACTTAATTTTGGCTATTTATGGCGGCTTTGTGGGCACAGCAGGTGCACGCGAAGGCGTGTCTACTTCTATGCTCGCTCGTCACAGTTTTGGCTATCAAGGCGCAAAAATCATCGCCTTGGTTCTTGCTTTAACAATGGCCGGCTGGTATGCGGTGCAAGTGGGCCTGTTTGGTACCACCATCAACGTAATGTTCCCCAATGCCGGCATCATCACAACGCCTTGGATGGCTTCCTTGTGGGGCGGCATCCTGATGTTACTCACAGCCTATTTTGGCTATAAAGGCCTTGCCATTCTTAGCTATGTTGTGGTGCCATTGATTGCCATCACGTCTATTATCGGCATGGCTTCTGCGGTAAATTATGCCGGCGGCTGGGAAATTTTATCGGCTATCGAGCCGGTGGCCCCCATTGGCATTGGCACAGGCATTGTGCTGGCAGTTGGCTCCTTTGCGGCCGGGGCGTCTGCACAGGCAGATATCACACGTTATGCAAAAGACGCAAAAAGCGCTTTAATCGGCACGTTTATCGGCTATCTTGTGGCAAACTCTTTTGTTATTTTATCCGGCTATATCACAAACTTAGCCACCGGCGCCGGCGATTTGCCCTCTGCCATGTTGGCTTTAGGCCTTGGCTTCCCTGCTTTGCTGGTGCTTATTGGCGCACAGTGGTCCACAAACGATAACAACTTGTACACGTCCTCTCTTGGCATTGCAAATATCCTTGTTAAAATCCCTAAAAAATGGATTACATTGGCCATCGGCCTTGTTGCCACAATTTTGGGCGCACTTGGCCTTGCCAATTACTTTACAAACTGGCTGGTGCTGCTGGGAATTGGAATACCGCCTATGGCAGGCATCATCATTGCAGACTATTTTATTATCAGCGGGCGCAAATACGAATATGGCGAGGGCACAAAATACTTTAATTGGAACATCCTTGCATTTATCTCGTGGGCCATTGCCTGCTTCGTTGGGTCTTTCAACTTTGGCATTGCCTCTATCAACAGCTTGCTTGTGGCCATGATTTTGTATGTTGCTTTCATGAAAACGGTTGGTGCAAAAGGCAGCGGAAAACTGGGAACATATATTGAAAAATAAAACAATATCTTTAAAGGAGAATGGTTATGCCTACGTATTTAGATTTAGAATTGGCTCGTGCTTCGCATAAACTTATGCACGATTTGGTGCAGGTGAAGGCGGGCGAAAGTGTTTTAATTACAATCGATTCTTGTGCGGATTTTCGTGTGGCAGAAGAACTGGCAAAGGCAGCCGAAGTGCTAGGAGGAAAAGTGATGGTGGCCTGGCACAGCACACCAAAAGGCTATGGCGCCTTAACCATGCCCTATTTGCCAGAGCCTTTAATCGCTTGTGTTGACAAAACAGATGTTTGGATTGAACTTAACGATCAATGGCTTTTGTATTCGCCCATTTGGGATGCCGCCGTTACCAACGGGCGCACACGCCAAGTGATGCTGGGCGGCCTTGGGGTAGAGCGCATTGTGCGTTGTTTTGGCGAAGTAGATGTGCCTGTGCTAAAAGAGTTCCAAGACACGCTGGCAAAGATGACAAAACAAGCCAAAACAGCACGCATCACCAACGCAGCCGGCACCGATGTTTCGTTTGAAATTTCGCCAAACCGCCCTGTAACGAATGAAATTAGCTATGCAGAGCCGGGTGGCCATTTTATGATTGGCCAAATTGGCTGGGCACCGGTGGAAGAAACCATTCATGGTGTAATTGCTTTCGATGGCACCATCAGTGGCGGTGGCGATGCCGAACTGGGGCGCCTTGAAACACCGGTAGAGTATCACGTAAAAGGCGGCCGCATTGAAGAAATTCGTGGCGGCTGGCAAGCAGATAAACTTCGTGCCTACTACAAAAGCCTAGAGGACGACAACATGTATATTGCCGCACACGTTTGCTATGGTGTATTGCCAACAGCAAAAATGGAAGGATGCACCACCGAAGACGAGCGCGTTTGGGGCAGCACACAGTGGGGCTTTGGGCATCAAGGAACCTGCTTTAGCGGTGGCGAGCCACGCGTGGCCAAAAGCCACATCGATGGCATTTGCCTAAAAAGCACTGTGGAGCTGGATGGTGTTGTGATTTTAAAAGACGGAGAATATATAGAGCCAACGCTGGCAGCGCTGGCAAAAAAACTGGGCAAATAAAAAGTGCAGGCCGGCAAACGGAACCCTTTTCGCTTGCCGTGCCTGCGTTTTTAATAAAGGAGCATACACATGCGAACGAAAATTCTGATCGGGGCCGACCCCTTCCCCCCTTATCAATACATTGATGAAAATGGTGCTTTGCAGGGCTTGGACTACGAAACAGTGCGTGCTGCATTTGCCGCAGCAGAAATAGATATTGAAGTGGAACTGCACGACTGGCCCATTGTGGACGCCAAATTGAAAGAGGGATATTTTCAAGCGGCATTTCAAGTGCAACCCACAGAGGAACGCTTAAAATTATACCAATTTTCAAATTTGCTTCGCAATGCAGCCACAGAGCTTGTTTCTTCCCAAAAAGAGCTGCACCTTTCGTCTTATAGCGAAATACCAAGCAAGAATTTACGTCTTGGCGTTTTAGAGGGATATACCAACGGGCCCGACATTGACGCCTTGCCAAACGAAAACAAAAAATACTATGCAGACGCAGCAGCTTTGCTGCAAGCCATTTCAAAAGAAGAAGTGGATTTGGGTGTTTTTGACCAAGGTGTAAAGCAATATTTGGCAAATTCGCTGGGCATTTCAAACGTGTATGCCGTAAAGGGCATGACATTTACACGCCCATTGCACGTTGTATTCCACGACAAAGAACTTTGCAGCCGCTTTAACGAGGGATTGGCTTCTTTGTAAAAGCAACAAATAAAACTTGGCCTTTTATCTGGGCCAAGTTTTTATGTTTTCTATGTAGGGCGGCGTTGTATGTGGTATAATAATCCAAAATCCAAAGGGGGAAACAAAACATGCGGGTGGGCGAAGTTTTGGGTTTTGGCGGCCTTAAAACAGCACGCATTCTTGCGGGACGTGCCGGCTTAACAAGGCACATCAACAGTGTAAGTGTGCTGGAAGTGGCCGAAAAACAAATTAGTGAATGGGCAGAACAAAACCAGCTGTTCATCACCTCATTTTATGCCATTCGCGACGATGTGGCCATGCAAAAAATTGTGGTGGAAACCTTAAACCACGACCAATGCTGCGGCCTTGTGCTATGTCACACGGGGATTGTGCTGCAAGAGGTGTCGCCCTCTTTGGTGCAATTGTGTGACGAGTTGTCTTTTCCACTGATTGCAGCAGACCCCAAGGTGGCATTTGTTGATATCATCAACCCTATTTTAAGCAAACTATCGGACAGAGAAAAACAAAGCCGCGGCGAGCTGAGCTTGCGCAGCGATTTTATCGATTTGCTAACAAGCGACAAACGTGTGCAAGATATTTTAGAGTTGTTTGCCTTTAAGGTAGGCCGAGAAATTTCTTTTTTTAACCCGGGGCTAGACTGTATTTACTCCAATAAATCGGAAATAGACAAGGTGAATGAGCAGCATTTTTTGCATGAGTGCGTCAATTGGAAAAAAGTAGGCAAAGACAACGTGCGTTATCATCTTTTAACACAAGAGGGACAAAAAAGTATGCTTTATCACATCCAAAAAGAAACCACCTTTTTTGGGTTTTTGCATATTTGCTACCAAAAAGACGATACACTGGAAGATGTTTTGGCAATAGCAGAATCGCTGGCATTGCCATGTATTTTATTGCTCAACAAAAAACATTCGTATCAAGATATGGTGCGCCGCCACCAGCAAACCTTTTTCTCTGATTTGCTCATTTGGAATTTTACAAGCGACGAGCGTGTACTTACGCGCGCCAGTGAGCTGGGCATCGATTTAACCGATAAACATTATTTTGTGGTGGTTAATTTAAACGCCTATCAAGGAGACCCAAAACAAAACCAAGAGTTAACCCATTATATCCAGCGCTGGTATTATCCAAAGGTAGAGCAACTAATTCGTGCCGAATGCCCCTCTAACATTTTGCATTTTTCCAGCGATACACTTTTAATTTTACTGGCCGAAACCGCCTGTCCACCGCAAGACATCAGCCGAAAAATTATTGAATTGTTTAGCGCAAGCAACACCACCACCGTTTCTGTGGGCGTTAGCAAGCGATTTTCTCATTTTAAAGAAATCCCCGATGCTTACCAAGAAGCGTTTGAAATTGCCATTATGGGGCGCACTGTGTATGGCGAAAACCATGTGGCCACCTTTTTAGAAGTGGGAATGCTTTTTTATTTAAGGCGTCACTTAAAACAACAAGCGGGCGCGCGCGATTTATGCAACCAGCTGTTGCAACCGTTGCGCGATAGCGACGAGCATCGAGAAACCGAGCTGATTGCAACGGCTCGAGCACTCTTCCAATACCAGCTTAACATAAAGCTTTGTGCCGAAAAATTGCATATCCACCGAAACACTTTGCTGTATCGTAAAAACCAAATGCAAGAACTGATGGGTTTCGATCCTTTTGTTACACCACATTCCTTCACCTTTATGGCGGCTTTGTTTATGGATATATAACCACGGCACAGAGGGGAAAACAAGGCTAAAAACAAACATCCTCCATCACACCAAAAGGTACTGTCAAGAATTATGCGCAAAATAGAATGGTAGCATTTATAGAATAGCAGTTAACCGGCTATGAACTCATCGACAGAATTTTGCTCAAGATGTTTCATATTCATATATTTTTTGTTCCCCCATTGGG
>CAYJIH010000065.1:0-6807 GCA_964370195.1 uncultured Oscillospiraceae bacterium | reverse complement strand
CACCTCAACTCGATCAAAAATATCGGCGTAATCCTGTTTTTTATCCATGAATTCGTCTTTTTTGGGTCTCCCGAGAGTCGGACCCGAAAGGCGAATGCCATGTTCTTTGCAAAAGGCCAAATTTGCTCTATTTCGATAAATTTTATCTGCCAAAACTCGCTTTGGATAGATGCCTTCACGTTCATGATATTGCCTTATCATTTGTATTAAAAACGTAGCTTCGTTGTAAGCGTCAAAACTGTACGTCTCCAGCCGTGTGTAACCGCCGGCAATGCTGATATCCAACTTTGCCCCAAACTCCACAGGATTCTTTGCCTTGCCACGCACAATCGGACGAAGATACGGCAGGTGGATGCTGACAACCCTGTTTTCGATGCTATGCGTATTTTGGAAGTGCATGTATTGTTGCTGGTCGTGCACCTCTTGCAAGGTGTGCAGTCTTTCCAAAAGTTGCGGAGACAGATCTTTGCCAGACTGTAGCATCTTGTCTATGGTGTTCAGGTTACGACCGAGATATCCAAGTTGTCTTTTGATTTGTTTTCGTATCTTTTTTCGGTTCGGTTTTCGTACTCTGACAAGCTGAAGATATTCTTTGTGTGCTTTCCGGCGATAGGTTCTCGGCTTTTCTTCTGCGCCTTTTTCATGCAATATGTCGGGCGTTTTTGCCTTTCGCAGAAATATTTGTGGCACTAAGCAGTAGACCCTAATAACCTTTACAGGGGATGTGTGGGGTGTTTGGGAAAAAGCAGGAGAAATAGAAGAAAAGTGCGATGTATACGATTGTTTGCAAGCGATGGAATACGGCAAAACGCTTGTTTCGCAGATTATTTTAAGATGGGTGTGATGGATTCCAATTTCCTAAAATTGTGTTTACAGATGGCACTGAGATGGTGAGGAGGCTGAAGAATAGAGCACGATGATACGGCAGAACCACCAAAAGAAAGCGGTGAAATTTGTTGTGTTGGTTATATTAAAAAATATTTTGCTATGCTATAATATGAAATATATTTTATTGTCGATTTTGAATTTTTTAGGAAGCGTTTATAGAAGGGAACACGGTAAAAAGAATACCATTAAGGAGGGCTGGTTATGCCACTCATCATGGTTCGGGATGATATATGCAAAATGAATGTGGATGCCATTGTGAATGCCGCCAACAAATCGTTGCAGGGCGGCGGTGGTGTAGATGGTGCCATCCACAAGGCCGCAGGCCCAGCACTTTTAGAAGAATGTAAACAACTTGGCGGTTGTGAAACCGGAAAAGCCAAGATAACGAAAGGCTATCAGTTGCCGTGTAAATATGTAATTCACACGGTAGGCCCCATTTGGATGGGTGGGGAGAATAAGGAAGAGACCCTTTTGAAAAGTTGTTATTGGTCTGCGTTGCAACTGGCTATGGAACATAAGCTGGAAAGTATTGCTTTTCCCCTTATTTCAACCGGTGCTTATCAGTTTCCAAAAGAGAAAGCATTTGCAATTGCCACAGAAGCCATCGAAAGTTTTGTGCTAAACTACGATATAACCGTTTACCTTGTGGTTTTTGATAAAGAATCGTTTGGCATTTCCCAAAAACGATTCCATGATATTACACAATATATTGATGAAAATTATATAGAGAAGGCCACAAATAAATACACAAGAACTTCCCTTTTGGATGAGGCCGATTATTGCGAAGAAGAAATTGTTGCGCTTTCAGATGAATATGTTTGTTATGCGCCACAGCAGAAATGTTTGCTGGAAGATATTTTAACAGAGCTAGATGAACCCTTCTCCCGGCGGCTTTTGAAGCTCATCGATATAAAACAAAAAACCGATGTGGAAGTGTATAAAAGGGCGAACATCGACAGAAAGCTTTTCTCTAAAATAAAAAACAACCCAAACTATAGGCCAAGCAAGTCCACGGTGCTTTCCTTTTGCCTCGCCCTCGAATTAAGCCTAGATGAAACAAAGGATTTGCTTTTAAGCGCCGGATTTGCACTTTCTCGCAGCAGTAAGTTTGATTTGATTATAGAATATTTTATTTCAAACGAAATTTATGATGTTTTTGAGGTGAACGAAACGTTGTTTGCTTTCGAGCAAAATGTGCTGGGTGCATAATTTGTCGCTTTTGTGGCGACCATGGCCGTTTACAATCCTGTTATCCTAAAGGTACAACAAAATGTAAGGAGAACAGGAACATGAAAAAAGATTTGGTTGAACTTGTATTTATTTTAGACAGAAGCGGCTCCATGGGTGGCCTTGAAAGCGATACCATTGGTGGGTTTAACGCCATGCTGGAAAAACAAAAGCAGGAAGCGGGCGAGGCCATCGTAACAACGGTGTTGTTTGATGATAAAGTGGAACTGCTTCACGACAGAATCTGCCTGCAAGGGGTGAAACCCATAACGAGCAAGGAATATTTTGTTCGGGGAACAACTGCTTTGCTGGATGCACTGGGCAGCACCATTGGCAAAACGCTGAATGCTACGCAAAATACAGCCAAAGAGGCGCGAGCTGAAAAAGTGATGGTGATTGTAACTACAGATGGCCATGAAAATGCAAGCAGAGAATACGATTATGCAAAAGTGAAATCGCTTATTTCAAAAACCAGAGAACGATACGGGTGGGAATACATTTTTTTAGGTGCCAATATGGATGCCGTGCTGGAAGCAAATAGATTTGGCATCATTGCCGACAACGCTGTAAATTACCATGCCGACAGCACCGGCACACAGCTAAGCTATAAGATGATGAGTGAAGCCATTAGTAGTGTGCGCAACACAAAATCGCTTTGCAAAAAGTGGCGAACACAATTGGATGAGGATTTTAAGGCGAGAAAATGATGCAGGAGAGTTTATGGAGAGGTAAAAAGCAAGATAAAGGCAGGGGTGGGTTTTATTGGTGATGCAATGGGTTTTGGTAGATGTATAACAAAAACGAGAATCATGGTTTCGGTTATATTTTGGGAGGGAATAAAATGAAAAAGTTATTTATTATTTGTGCTGCGGTTTTTTTGGTTGTTTCTTTTGCGGCCTGCGCAGGTGAGGACGCACCCGGCGATTCTTTAAATTCAGTGGTTTTAAGAGCAGAGTCGGCGGATCAAGACGATATGGCAACAAATCCTGGAGATCATTCTGAGCAGAGTGGTTTGGATGTTTATATAAAAACGGAGGGCACGTGGTTTTTAAATGGTGACGCGGAGGCTGGCTTCCTTTTGATGGATGGTGTGGGTGGCTATGAATTGTATGGTTCTGAAGGTGTAAGCTTGAGCAGTGGACAACTGCATTACACAGCCGAAAACGATAAATTCATGATGCAGGCGGATGATATGGATGACACACAGTATGATACATTTTACTTTGAAGATGATACAAGGATTGTTTTTGAGGGGTCCGGTTCTTTGTATCTTAAAGATGTGATGTAAGCACAGCAGAAAAAAGAAATGACTCAAAGTGAGAAATCCATTGCCATAGAGTTTGTGAGGACGATCATGGGGGCAAATAAGTAAAAACATTGTAATTTGTCGGATCATAAGGGGCGCCTACACCCTGTTGTTCATTAACTATAATCAAATACTTTGCTTTTCTAGCAAGGAAGCCGGTTTCTTGGTCCGTTTGATTTTATTACCGTGTGCCATTGTTTAACTGCCACGAAACGGCAAAGTGAATTACGCATTTATCTACGAAAGAGAGTATCGAGGGCTACCCCGTTGATGCTCTCTTTTTTTGTATGTAAAAGGCTTGTGTGAGGCGCAAGTTGTGTAAAACAAATAGAGCGAACCATCAAAGAACGGTTCGTATTGGTCTTGATAAAATGGATGGCCGAGCTATGTGTAAAAGAACAACGGCTTTGTGATGCGAGAGCTTTTGCTATCGGTTCTTATGTTCGGGTGGCAACGAAGCCGGATACTGGGAACATGAGAGGCTTTGGGAAATGCTTGAAAAGGTGAGGTGTTTTCTAAAAAACAATGAATACGAAACAGCAAAGGTTTTAATGAAAATTTCTTTTTGAAAAATTCATGGCGAAACAGCTGCAGATAAGTCTTTCTGTAACACAAAATCCAGCTGCTTCTCTTCACCGACTTGGAACCAATGTTCTTTTATTTTGTAAAACCCATTTTTTGTGTAAAAGCCAATGGCGTGTGTGTTTTTTTCCCAAACCCCAAGCCAGAGATATGTTTTCTTTTGCTCTTTTGCAATTTCAACCGCCTTGTCCATCAAATATTGCCCCAGTTTTTTTCCGTGGTGAGCCTTAGAAACATAAATCCGTTCTATCTCCAAAGCGGCTTCGTCGTGAATATCGTTTTGGGCTGCATGGGTGTTTAATTTTAAGTACCCCACAAGCTCCCTGCCACTGAAAAGTGCGTAAAAGAAAGAGTGAGGGTTTTCTAACTCTTTTTTGAGACAATTGTATGAAAATGCGGTGTTGATATAATTTTCCATATTTTCGGCAGTGTTCATCGAAATGTAAGTTTCGTAAAAGCAAGCTTTTGAAAAGGGCAATAAGATGTCAATATCCTTGGTGGTACACTTTCTGAATTGTAATTCCATGAATCGGTCTCCGTTCACTTTTTTATATAACAGTATATCATAAACGAGATAAAAAACGCCCACAGGAATACTTTTTGTTGTGGCAAGCACCCCGATGGAGTTGCTCTTTAAATAATTTGTAAAATCTCTTGACAAAGCAAGATGGTTAGTTTAATATAGTTAGTATAAAGTAGTTAGTTAAAAATAATCAATAGGAGCCGAAAATGAGCGGGAAGCTAACAAAAGCATTAAAAAAAATAACACACGACACAGCACTGTATGAACTGAAGCGTCTTTATTCTTATGATAAAAAGAGTGTTCTTTCATACCATGACACACTTTATCTTAACATCATTGAGGCACACCCAAACGAATATACCTCTTCACAAATTGCCGATTTATTAAAAATCACTCGTCCATCGGTGACAGAGAAAATCAACCAGTTGTGTAAAAAAGGGTATATTTTAAGAACACAAAGCGAGACAGATAAGCGTGTGTTTTATTTATCGGTAAATCCGGATGGCCCCAAAGATTATGAAACGACAGAAAGTTATGAAAATGAAATAGAGCGTGAAGTTTTGGCAAAATTTGGCGAAGAAAAAATAGACGTGTTTTGCGAAGTGATTGAATTTTTGTCCGATTTGATGATTGAAGATGCAAGTGAGGGAAAAGAAAGTGAATAGTCCATTAGCAAAAAACTTTACGATGAGCGAGCTTTTAAAATACACAATGCCGAGTATGCTTATGATGATATTCATGTCAACGTACTCGATTATAGACGGTGTTTTTGTATCAACCTATGTTGGCGAAAGTGCTTTGGCAGCAGTAAACTTAATAATGCCGCTGATTGGTATAGTAATGGCAGTTAGCCTTATGTTTGCAACAGGTGGTAATGCGGTAATTGCAAAACTTTTAGGACAAGGAAAACAAAGAGAAGCGCAGGAATTTTTAGCAGTGATCTATATCATTGGGGGCGTGCTGGGGGGATTGCTTACAGCGGTTGTTTTTGTCTTTCCGGATGAACTCCTTAATTTATTAAACGTGAGCGATAGCCTATATGCTCTTACAAAAGATTACATGCTTAGTGTGGCAGGGTTTTTAATTCCGGTGTTTTTTATGGTGTTTATTCAGTCGTTTATGGTAACAGCGGGCCACCCAATGTTTGGGTTGATACTCAGTTTGGCTGGTGGTATTACAAATATCATTCTTGACTACATTCTTATTTCGCCGAACTTATTAAATATGGGAATTGCAGGTGCAGGGCTCGCAACGGGCATTGGATATGCTCTTCCCGGGGTAATCGGGTTCTTTTATTTTGTTTTTAGCAGAAAATGTGCCCTTCATTTTGTAAAACCAAAACTCAGCATACGAACGCTCGGCCAAAGCATGTTCAACGGCTCATCAGAGCTTGTAGGCTCGCTTGCTACATCCATTACAACACTGATGTTTAATTTTATCTTAATGAGTATGGCAGGAGAGGCCGGCGTTGCGGCGATTAGCGTAATTTTATATATACAAATGTTCCAAAACGCTATTTATACGGGCTATACTTTAGGGGTGGCCTCTATCATTGCTTTTAAATATGGGGAGCAAAACCATATAGGATTACACAAGGTTATAATGCAGAGCATGAAGATTGTTTCCGTGGCTTCAATACTTGTTATATCATTGACGCTTGTGTTTTCCAATGAGGCGGTGGGGATCTTTATTTCAAGTGAAAGTGAAACATTCGAAATGGCAAGAAACGGGCTTTTGCTTTTTCTGCCTGCTTATCTATTTATGGGCTTCAATATCTTCTTCTCGGCAATGTTTACATCACTATCGAACGGAAAGGTATCGGCTACCATTTCGGTTTTAAGAAGTTTAGTGTTTATTGTACTAGCGCTTTTAATTTTGCCTCAAATATTAAATCTTAATGGAGTATGGCTGGCTGTGCCGGTTGCAGAATTTTTAGCCATTATGGTATCCTTTTATTTCTATAAAAAGAATAAGGCACGCTATCAATATTAACGAAAAGAAAGTAGTATTATATGAATTTAACAGGAAAAAAATTATCAAGAAAACTCGCCAATTATAATGAGCTTTGTCAATTTATGAAACGAGTTTTCCCAAAAGAAGAGCTGATGCCGATGTGGCTTATAAGGCTTTTGACAGTAAAGAAAAATTATAATTATACGGTTTATTATGAGAATGATTTATTTGTAGGTATTTTATTTACAATAGAATCTGAAGATACTTTGTTTGTGTTTTACATTGCAGTAAATGATGAAATTCATTCAAAAGGATATGGCTCAAAATT
>CAYJIH010000064.1:0-6903 GCA_964370195.1 uncultured Oscillospiraceae bacterium | reverse complement strand
GCGTGTCCTTTAGAAAAAAGTTTGTCCACTTTTCAAAGTGGTGGGGTTTGGGGCGCCGCCCCAAGGTCTTTCTTCTGCTTGGTGCAACAACTTTTTTGACACGCTACAATCCCCATGCTTTAGAACAAAGCATGGGGATTGTTTTATCCTTTATTTGCCACCATTAGGTTTTTGCCCCCACTTGGGATTTCGTGATAGTGCATTTCAAATGCATGGGTGTATTCTATCAATTTATATAATTTAGAGAACCCATAGTTGCGCGTGTCAAAATCCGGATAAGAGCGCCCAAGCAAGTTGCCCACCTGCCCCAAAAACATCCAGCCATCCTCATCACTTTCCACGTCAATGATGTTTTGAATACGCCTTACAATCTCCTCCAGTGGCACAAAACCGCCCATCTCTTCAGAAAATTCGGCATAGCCGGGTGCCTCTGCCGCTTCATGCAAGTCTTTTGTTTTTGCCTTTTGGGCTTTGGCAGGCTTTTTATCGGCCGGTTTTTCTGCCGGCTCTTCAGCTCCCGTTTCTTGTGTTATTTGGTTTTGTGATTTACGAAGCACATCTAGGTATTTAAAAATATCACAGGCCGCCTTAAACGCCGCCGGTGTTTTGCTTTCGCCCATTCCAATAACCACCATTCTACTTTCGCGCAGCCGAGAAGCCAGGCGTGTGAAATCAGAATCTGAGGACACAATGCAAAACCCGTCGCAATTACGGCTATATAAAATGTCCATGGCGTCAATAATCATCGCAGAGTCGGAGGCATTTTTTCCTTGTGTATAGCTAAACTGTTGTATAGGTGTTAAATTGTTTTCGAGCAACTGCTTTTTCCAGCCTGACATTTCAACGCTCGTCCAATCTCCGTAAATGCGTTTATACGCCGGTGTCCCGTGCAAACTAAGCTCGTCCAAAATTACCTTGATATATTTGGGCGATACATTTTCTGCATCAATTAACAATGCAATTACCTTGCCGCCGTCTTGCATTTGAATCCCTCCTATGGTGCATTTTGTTTTAAACCTGTTTTATGTCGAATTCTATTTCTTGCGGAAAATGCGTGCGAATGTTATACTTTAAACAACAGTTGATGTAGAGGAGCTTATACATGGAAGAAAGCCGTCCCCCTAAAAAATATCGGGCTGTTTTTCGAGAAGTGCGCGAGTGGATTGTGGCCCTTTTGGTGGGGCTTTTATTGGCTTTGTTTATCACACAGGTGCTCATTGTGAATGCCGAAGTGCCCACAGGAAGCATGCAACCCACCATTTTAATTAACGATCGCATTATCGGCCTGCGCCCGGCATATTTGTTTCAAGACCCACAGCGGCATGACATTATCATTTTTCGCTACCCAGACGATGAATCGGTGTATTATATAAAACGGATCATTGGCCTGCCGGGAGAAACGGTGGAAATAAAAGACGGTGAAATTTATATAAACGGCGCAAGCGAACCGCTGGCAGAACCAATCCATTTCGAAACAATTGCCGATGATTTTGGCCCATATGAGGTGCCACAAGGACATTACTTTATGCTAGGTGACAATCGCAATGAATCTTGGGATTCTCGCTATTGGGAAAACACGTATGTGCCATATGATAACATCATCGGGAAAGCCTTGTTCCGCCTGTATCCAGACCCGGGCCTGATTGAATAAAAAAGCCACGCCTATCCATTGTGGTATTTCGCATTGGCTTTTTCAACACCCGTTGCCCCACCGGCAATAATAAACAACCCAAAGCCCACGTATATGCGTGGGCTTACTCCTTGGCACTTCCCAGCCATCGTGGGGCAGTTTCCCAAATGGCACAACCGGCTTTTAGGCTTTTTTTCACCTGAAGCACCCGTTGGTTTTCGCTGCCGCGAAAGCGCAACGTCAAGTTTTTTTCTGCTTCGATAAAGGGGCCATCAATTAAGGTATCCAGTAAAGAAAGTAATTTTTTTTGGTCTGTGGTTCCACTGTTTTCCAGTGCTTCAAATGTATATCCTGTATAAGCCGCAAGTTCGTAGCCGGCATTTTTCAGCGCCTTGGCCAATTGGTATAAAGGTGCTGCTTGAGAAAAGGGCTCCCCTCCGGAAAACGTAACAGCACGGCACAGTGGATACCCTTGTATCCGCAAAAACAACTCTTCTAAATCTGTTTCGATGCCGCCTTCAAACGGGTGTGTTTCCGGGTTGTGGCAACCGGGGCAAGCATGAGGACATCCTTGGCAGAACAACACACAGCGCAAGCCCGGCCCATCTACAATCGAATCTCCCACAAAACCATGTTTTGCTAAAATCAAGGAGGCACCCTTTAAAGGGTGGCCTCCATTTGTTTCTGTTTTCATTCGTTTGCACTTAACACGACAAATCGTGTTTTATGCGTTCTTGCTCTTCCGCTTTTTTTGCATCATTCCATTTGTCCATCGTGCCCACTAAATAACCTGTGATGCGGCGAATTCTTTCAAAGCCAACACCTTTTCCTGGTTGGTTTGGTTGCATATTTGACATGGTAGTGCCTCCTTTTATTCTGTTTCATGTATATTGTTATTTATTTTTTAAGTAAAAGAATGTCTTTGCTATATTTATTCAATGCCGGCAAATTCTGTAATGCATGGATACTGTCTTTTCAGCTCTTCCAAGCGTTCCATCGGAATTTCTTCCCCATCTTTTCGGCCGCAACGTGGGCACACATCGTGGATAATTCCCACATAGCCACACACAGGGTCTCTATCTACGGGATGGTTGATGGAGCCATAGCCTATGCCTGCATCGTGCATGCAACGCACCACTGCGATAAACGCTTCTAAGTTTTGTGCAGTATCTCCATCCAGTTCCACATACGTGATGTGACCTGCCGGTGTTAATGCATGATATGGTGCCTCTTTTTGAATTTTCTCGTATGTGCCTATGGTGTGGTATACGGGAATGTGGAACGAGTTCGTGTAAAAATCGCGGTCTGTAACGCCGGGGATTTTACCATAGCGCTTTTTGTCGATGCGTAAAAACCGCCCGGAAAGTCCTTCTGCCGGTGTGGCGAGCAACGTAAAGTTCATGCCGGTTTCTTGGCTTTTCTTTTGGCAGAAATTATGCATGTGTTGCACAATTTCCAGCCCTTTCTTTTGCATTTCATCACTGTCTCCATGATGTTGGCCAAACAATGCTACCAATGTTTCGGCCAGCCCAATAAACCCAATAGACAGTGTGCCATGTTTTAAAATCTCTCTAATCTCGCTGTCTGGGCCAAGTTTATCCGCATCCAACCACACGCCTTGCCCCATTAAAAACGGGAAGTTGCGCACTTTTTTCTTTGCTTGCACTTCATAGCGATCCAAAAGCTGTTCGGCCGTAAGGTTTAGCATGTTGTCTAAACTTGCAAAAAACTGCTGTTCATCTTTGTTTGCCTCAATGGCAAGGCGTGGCAAGTTGATGGATGTAAAACTCAAGTTTCCGCGCCCAAATGCAATTTGACGCTCTGGGTCGTGCACGTTGCCCATCACCCTGGTGCGGCAACCCATGGTAGCCACTTCTGTTTCCGGATGCCCCGGTTTGTAATATTGCGCGTTGAAAGGTGCGTCTAAATTTGTAAAGTTTGGGAATAGGCGCTTTGCACTGCAGCGGCAAGCAAGTTCAAACAAATCATAGTTTGGATCCTCTTCGTTGTAGTTCACGCCGGCTTTCAGTTTGAAAATTTGAATGGGGAAAATGGGGGTTTCGCCGTGCCCTAGACCCTTTTCCGTAGCCAGCAACACATTGCGAATAATCATACGCCCCTCTGGGCTTGTATCTGTTCCGTAATTGATGGAAGAAAACGGCGTTTGTGCCCCCGCACGCGAATGCATGGAATTTAAGTTATGCACCAGCGCTTCCATTGCCTGAAAACAACGACGGTTTGTTTCAACAAGAGTTTGCTCCTGCGTGAAGGCCAAGGCCGTTTTTGTGATGTCCGGCCCCACTTTTTCGCTCAGCCGTGCCTGTAGCTCGGCAGAAAATGCTGCATCCTCTTCCAGCTTCGGGCAGCTACCACTTGCCTGTTCTGCCTCGGCACAAAGCGCAAATGTTGCCTCTTTATCAAAGCCGGCCTGCGGTGCAAGCAGTTGCAGTGCCTTGCTTAGATTTTCGCAAAAAACGCGTTTGTATGTTTTACGCACGCCTTTTGCAAGGCCGAAATCAAAATTGGGAATGCTTTGGCCGCCGTGTTGGTCGTTTTGGTTCGACTGAATGGCAATGCAAGCCAGTGCAGCATAACTTTGAATATCCTGTGGCTCGCGCAAATAACCATGCCCGGTAGAAAACCCGTTTTCGAACATTTTAACAATGTCAATTTGGCAGCACGTTGTGGTAAGGGAATAAAAATCAAAATCATGAATATGAAAATCGCCCTCGTTGTGGGCGCGCGCCTGTTTTGGCGTTAATAAATGGGCCGTGTTGTACGCTTTGGCTGCAACCGAGCCAATTTGCAACATGCTTCCCATTGATGTGTTCCCGTCCACATTGGCGTTGTCTCGCTTCAAGTTAGACAGGCGCGCATCTGCATTTGTAATTTCATCACAAGCACGCATCAGTGTTGTATTGCTTTCTCGCACATGCGTGCGCTGAGCACGGTACAAAATGTACTTTTTTGCGGCCATTTCATAGCCACTGCGCATCAATGCTTTTTCGGCCTCATCTTGTATGTCTTCAATGCGGTAACTTTCGCCTTGGTGGTTTTCTGCCATCGCCTCACCCACTTCGTTTGCTAAACGGGCAGCTATAACGGCATCGTCTTCCCCAACGGCTGCCAATGCTTTCAAAATGGCATTGGCGATTTTCGTTTCGTCATATATAACAACACGACCATCCCTTTTCTTGATCGTGCGTACCCCAATTTTCTGCATGTGTTCCAAAATCCTCCCGCTATAAAAAAGGCGATGCACAATGTGAATCGCTATTTCAAAATTTACTAAGATCGCTTAAATACCCAACATTTGTTAATTTACTTTATCACACAATATATAGTGTGTCAAGGCGAAAATAATCACCAGATTTTGTATGAAATTCGCCATATGGCGTAATAGCGCCCTTCGCCGGATGTTTGGGAAATTTTCGGCATTTTTACCAAAGTTATTCCGGCAATCCATGGAAAAAAACCATGTGTTTCTGCCAAAATTGTAAAAGAACATAGTAAAATCCATGTTTTGCAATTGCCAGCAAAGTGCACGAGTGGTATACTATATATTGTATTTAGTAATGGTTATTGTATACCATCAATCACCGTACAAAACAACATAACAGAAAAAGGGGTTTACTATGATGAAATTAGTTTTGGTACGCCACGGCGAAAGCGAATGGAACCGGCTGAACTTATTTACAGGCTGGACAGATGTACCTCTGTCGGAAAAAGGACGTGCAGAAGCAGCTGAAGGTGGCCGTTTGCTAAAAGAAGAAGGCTACGACTTTGATTTATGCTACACTTCCTACCTGCGCCGTGCTATTCACACATTAGACCTTATTTTAGACCAAATGGATCGCTCTTGGTTGCCTGTGGAAAAAAACTGGCACTTAAACGAGCGTCACTACGGTGCACTGCAAGGCTTAAATAAAGCAGAAACAGCCGCAAAATATGGCGAAGATCAAGTGCTTGTGTGGCGTCGTAGTTTTGATGTGCCACCGCTGGCACTTGAAGAAACAGACGAGCGCAACCCGCGCACACAAGAGCAGTATCGTGGCATCGACCCTTCTCAGCTTCCACTAACAGAAAGCCTGGATACCACAATCGACCGCGCATGGCCTTATTTCGAAAACACCATTTTGCCCCAAATGAAAGCCGGCAAACGCGTTTTGATTACAGCACACGGAAACTCCCTGCGTGCCCTTGTAAAAAAATTCGACAAATTGTCTGACGAAGACATCATCGGCGTAAACATCCCAACCGGTGTACCGCTTGTGTATGAATTTGATGATGAGCTGAATGTACAAAAGAAATTCTACCTTGGCGACCAAGCTGCCATCGAGGCCAAAATGGCCGGTGTGGCAAACCAAGGAAAAGCAAAATAACAAAAATGATATAAACTTTATAAAAGGGCGGTGGGAATGTTATGGCATTTCTACTGCCTTTTTTGCAACGGGAGGCTTTATGAAGCGAATCGAAGATTCTTTTACAGAGCAAGCACATTTAATTAGCTATCCACACTTAAATGGGCAACGGCGCTTATTTGGTGGCATGTTGATGAACTGGATTGATGAAGTGGCCGGCATGGTGGCCTTACGGCATGCTGGCGGAGAAGTAATCACAGCTTCTGTAGATAACCTGCAGTTTAAAGCACCTGCCTTTTTAAACGACATTGTTGTGCTAAAAGGCCGTATTAGCCACATTGGAAATACGTCCATGGAAGTTACCGTAGATACCTATGCCGAGCGCCCTAACGGCGAATACAAGCTAATCAATCAGGCATTTTTGGTTTTGGTTTCTTTAGACCAAAATGGGCTGCCACAACAAGTGCCGCCCGTTGCACTGAACACCGAGGAAGAAAAACGTGCCTGGTCTGATGGCGAAAAGCGATACGAACTTCGCAAACACCGGCGAGTCGAGCATTTTTAATTTGTCAAAAGAGGCTCAGCCCACATAAAATGTACCCGACAGCAAAACAAAAAACAATGTTGAATCATATATATTTTTTATAAAATTCTGCTGTTTGTTATCGCCAGCCGCACAATAGACACTTTATAAATATCCTAAATTATTTTTATTTTAAAATTATTTTAAAAAAACTTGAGTTTTCCCCTTTACAAACGCTTTAAAATTTGCTATACTATTTCTGCTAAGCATGCATCGGATATTTCCTTTGCACAGTGCGCAGTAGGCTGGTGTAGCTCAGTTGGTAGAGCAGCTGATTTGTAATCAGCAGGTCAGGGGTTCGAGTCCGTTCACCAGCTCCAGTAGCAGCA
>CAYJIH010000063.1:0-6948 GCA_964370195.1 uncultured Oscillospiraceae bacterium | reverse complement strand
AAAAAAATGCCCACGAACGAAATGGCCAACAGAATAAGAAATAGGCAGGCTGTAATTGTTTGTATGGCTTATATGTTGTGCCAATTTTTCAAAGAAGTTTGGCGTGTCACTGGTTGATGAGCTTGACATACAAACAAAGGTGCATAAAAGACCCTGCAATTCATGTTTAATGAAATTGCAGGGTCTCATTTATAGATAGGGGGTTGCTTAAAGTGTAAAAAGTGCTGGGGTTGTTTAAAAGTGATTTCCGGTGGAGAGCACCGCTAGAGAAGCGGGCTACAACAGAAAAGACCGTTTTAGCAAGGCAATGGATGTGGTGTTTATTATTGTCCGGGTAAAATGTAAAGTTTCTTGGTACATAATTTAGTCATGGGAATGAGAACAGCAAGATTTATTTTTGGGTTTGTGTGTCCATTTTTTCAATAAACTTCTTAGAACCAAAATACCAAAGCCGATGGCAATTACTACCATGTATAAAGGCAATCCATGCTCATCGGAAGTGTTGGTGAAAGAAGTGATACCGGTATAACCAAGGCCTGCAATGATGCCATCCAGTATAAAGCCAAAGACAATAGAGCAAACAGCCACACAAGACAGATAGATGATAAGTACTTTTTTGCCTAAAGTTTTTGATAAAATGGCTAAAGAGGCAATGTTCGTCACTGGGCCTGCAAATAAAAATACAAAAGCGGCACCGGGGGAAATTCCCTTCATGATTAGAGAAAGGGCAATGGGGATGGAAGCGGTAGAACAAATGTACATTGGAATGCCGATGAGAAGCATAAGAAGCATGGTGAATAGGGGGGTTGTAAGGTTGGCAAGCCAATTGTCTGGGATAATTGTGCTTATCAAAGCGGCGATGAGAAGCCCTATTACAAAGTGAACAGCGATTTCGTCTAAAAATTCACCAAAGGCATAGGTAAAGGCTGATTTTACTTTAGAGAAAAAGGGGATTTTTTCGGCCTTGCTGTGGCATTCTGTATTGGAACAGCAACAGGATTTTTCTGTTGTGCTCTCTTTGCTAGAAGCACAAGTGGCTTTATCGCTTTGGAAATTGTTTGTGTCCTTTTTACACAACAAGTTTGTAACCACACCGGAAACAATGCCGGAGAGAAAGGCTGCAACTGCACGAAACACAGCAAATAAGGGCCCCATCAGACCGTAGGTGGCAATCAAGCTGTCTACACCGGTTTGTGGTGTAGAGGTTAAAAAACTAACAACGGCACCTTTTGAAGCTCCGCTTTTTCCCAAATACAAGGCAGTAGGCACAACACCACAAGAACACAGTGGCAAGGGAACACCAAGAACAGAAGCTTTTACCACAGAGGCGGTGTTGTTTTTTCCAATGTGCTTTAAAATAGCGTCTTTATTTACAAAGGCGTGCAAAAAACCGGTGAAAAGAAGCCCGATTACAATGTAAAAAGACATATCGACAAATAATTCCCATAAATTCGTAAAATATTCCATTGTATCCTCCTATCTATGGTCTAAATGGCGAAGCCCGATGCTGATGATATCATGAATATGCTCGTCATCTAAACTGTAGTATATTTTGTTTTTATCCTTTCTAAACTTCACGATGTTATTCAGTTTTAGCAATTTGAGTTGGTTGGAAACTCGCGGTTGAGAAACATCAAGAAGCAGGGCTAAATCTTTGACACAGATTTCCCCGTGTAACATGGCAAGCAGAATTTTGACACGAATGGGCTCGCTGAAGGTTTTAAAGAAAAATGATAAATTCTCTGAAATTTCCTCATCGGCAATCAATTTTTTAACACTTTCAGGGGCTTTGCAACACAGTTCTTCCATAAAAACACCACCTATATAACTAAATCATGATATAGTTATATTACTACCTTTTCTTTTATTTGTCAAGAGGGAATACAGAAGATAAAACAGTTTGCTGCATTCGTTTTTCCTGTGGTAACATTGAATATAAAACAGGACTTATAAACAGAAAGAACCACATAAAAGCACTTACTGTTCGTTGTAACGAACAGTAGGTGCTAAATGCGTACAAAATCATAATAAAAAGAGCGTACTATGGAAAAAATGAAGATAAAAGGCTTGCTCTTGCGGTAGAGCTTATTGGAAGAATGGGTAAGTATAAATCGGAAAGGACGCGCATACCGGGCTAGCCTGTGATTGTTTTCATTGCTATAACCTTGTAAGCCTGTTGTAAGTGTTGAAGCTTCAAAGACAATATGGGCTATTATCGTGTTATTTTGGTTCAAAGACAGAAACAATGCTTTTGGAAAAGCTCGCAACTTTTTCACAAGAATCTTCACCGTATTGCTCTATGATGCGCACAATGGCAGAACCCACAATAATTCCATCTGCTTTATCAGACATTTCCTTTGCTTGCTCTGGGGTTGAAATGCCAAAACCAATGGCTATAGGCAAATCTGTAACTTCTCGAACCTGTTTTACCATAGCGTCGATATCTGTTGTGATATTTTGGCGTACCCCTGTTACGCCAAGGGAGGACACAAGGTAAATAAACCCATTGGCACTGCCTGCAATTTGCTTGATTCTATCACTTGAAGTTGGGGCGATAAGTGAAATAAAATCGATGCCATATTGAGAGAAAACTGAACTGAATTCTTCTTTTTCTTCAAAAGGAATGTCTGGTAAAATCACACCGCTCATGCCAATTTCTTTGCATTTTAATGCAAAGCTTTCGATTCCGTAGGAGTAAACAATATTTGCATATGTCATGAAAACAAGTGGCACTTTCACATCAAGTGTAGCTACCATGTCAAAAATGTTATCTGTGGTGATGGAATTGCTTAGTGCGCGCATATTTGCTGATTGAATTACAATACCCTCTGCGGTTGGATCGGAAAATGGGATACCAAGCTCAATGATGCTTGCCCCTTCTTTTTCAAGGGCATAAATCATTTTTTTTGTTGTGCTCAAGTTAGGGTCGCCACAGGTGATAAAAGGAATAAAGGCTTTCTTATTGTTAAAAGCATTTGCTATCTTGCTCATTCGTGTATCTCCAATCCTCTGTATCTTGCAATTGACAGGCAATCTTTGTCGCCTCTGCCGGAAAGGTTGATGATAACCACTTCCTCATTGTTCATTTTTGGCACAATTTTCAGTGCATGTGCAACTGCATGTGCACTTTCAATGGCAGGAATAATCCCCTCCGTTTTCGACAAAAACTCAAAAGCTTCCACAGCTTCATTGTCTGTAACGGCCACATATTCCACACGTCCAATATCATGCAAATTTGCATGTTCAGGGCCAATTCCGGGGTAGTCAAGCCCGGCTGAGATGGAATAAACAGGTGCTATTTGCCCATATTCATTTTGGCAAAAATAACTTTTCATGCCATGAAAAATCCCAAGCTTTCCGGTTGCTATGGTGGCGGCTGTATCAGGGGTGGTGACGCCCTTGCCGGCCGCTTCACAGCCGACGAGTCGTACGTTTTCATTATCGATAAAATTGTAAAAAGCGCCAATTGCATTTGAGCCGCCGCCGATACAAGCGATGATAGCCGTAGGCAGCTTGCCTTCTTTTTCAAGGCATTGCTCTTTTATTTCCTTTGAAATGACGGCTTGGAAATCCCTGACAATGGTTGGGAACGGATGTGGGCCCATTACAGAACCTAGCACATAATGTGTATCAGAAATTCTAGAAGTCCATTCTCTCATTGTTTCAGAAACGGCATCTTTAAGTGTAGCAGTGCCGGAAGTTACAGGGTTTACCTTTGCACCGAGCAGTTCCATTTTATATACATTTAACGACTGCCTTATGCAGTCTTCTTTTCCCATAAAAATCTCACATTCCAAACCTAAAAGTGCCGCTGCCGTTGCTGTTGCAACGCCGTGTTGCCCTGCTCCCGTTTCCGCAATCACTCGTTTTTTGCCCATCTTGTGCGATAAAAGAACTTGGCCCAATACATTATTGATTTTATGTGCACCGGTGTGGTTTAAATCTTCGCGTTTTAAATATATTTTTGCACCACCCAATTTTTGGGTCAATTTTTCCGCAAAATACAACCTAGAGGGCCTGCCGGCATATTCATTCAACAATTTAGTAAGCTCTTCATTAAATGCAGTGTCATTTTTATAAAAATCATAGGCTTTTTCAAGCTCAATGACAGCATTCATTAAAGTTTCCGGTATATATCTACCACCGTGAACACCAAATTTTGTATTAGTCATTTTTTTATGCTCCTAGCTATGGAAATTATTTCTTTAATTTTTTCATAATCTTTATATTTTTCCGTTTCAACACTACTACTTAAATCAACTGCATATGGATTAAATTGATCGATTGCATTTTTTAAATTTTCGGCGGTTAAACCACCCGCTAAAATAAAATTCTTATCAAAGTTTTCTATTAAACTCCAGTCAAAAACTTCTCCGGTCCCCATTCCGTTATCCAGCAAAACCATATCAGCCGTGCAAGCTTTTGCGTTTTTTAAATCAGCTAAACATTTGATTTTGAAAGCTTTCCAAATTTCCACATCAGGCATCTTCGCCCGCAAGTGATGTATAAAATCGTGGTCTTCTGTTCCGTGAAGCTGAACCACATCACAAATGCCGGTGAATGTTTCTATATACTCAATGGGTTTGTTTACAAACACACATACAGATTTTATACTGCTGTTTAGCTGTGAAATTAAGGTTTTTGCTGTGTTATAGTCAATGCTTCTATGGCTTTTCGGAAAATCCATAATAAAGCCCGCAAAGTCAGGTTTTGTTTCATTTACATATTGAATATCTATTTCGCGAAAAAGGCCACAAATTTTAATTTTACTCATACTCATAATTCCTAATCGCCTGAATGAAGCTTTTTTTATCATCAGAACGCATCAATGCTTCGCCAATTAAAAGCGCATTCGCACCATTTTTTACAAGATTTATGCCGTCGCTGGGTGTTGAAATTCCACTTTCTGCAACATAGATGATGTTATTTGAAACGAATTTTTTAAGATTTGCTGCATTGTTCAAATTCACCGTAAAGTCTTTTAGATTTCGGTTGTTTACCCCAATGATTCGTGCCCCTGCATCGATGGCGATCTCAATTTCTGCTTCATCATGCGTTTCTACAAGTGCGGATAGACCCAAATTGTTACATATTTCCAAATAATGTTCGATTTGCTGTTTGTTTAAAATGGAGACAATAAGCAATACTGCATCGGCCCCCATCACTTTTGCTTGGTAAATTTGATACTCATCCACAGTAAAATCTTTTCTAAGCATCGGCAGTGAAATGTTATTTCTAATCTGCTTAAAAATGTCATCGCTACCTAAAAACCACTTGGGTTCTGTTAATACAGACACACAGTTGGCGCCACTGTTTTCATAGTCGATTGCGATATCTACATAGGGGAAATCTTTTGATATTACTCCTTTTGACGGCGAAGCTTTTTTAACTTCGCAGATAAGGCTTGGGGTGTGTGACTTAAGCGTGTTTTCGAACCTGAAATCACCTTTTGGGCAGCTTAAAGCCAAAGATTTCATCTCATCTAAACTTGTTTTTTTCTGATCTTCTAAAACCCTGGTTTTTGCAAATTGTGCAAGTTCATCTAAAATCAAAGAAACTCACTCCTAACTATTTGAAAATTTAATAAACTCTTCTAGTTTTTCCATAGCTTTTCCACTATCTAATATTTTTTCTATTTCACAAATTGCTTCTTTTAAAGTTAAATCATCTCTTGAAATATACAGTGCCGCCGCCGAGTTTAAAACAACGGCATCACGCTTTGCGCCACGTTCTCCGCTTAAAATTTTTCTGGTGATTTCAGCATTTTCTTGCGCAGTGCCACCAAGAAGGTTTGTTTTATCATACATACAAAATCCATAATCCACCGGGTTGATTTCGTAAGTTTTGTACCAACCATTGCGTATCTCACAAACTTTTGTGGGTGCAGAAATGGAAATTTCATCTAGGCCATCCGTGCCATAAACAACCATTGCACGTTTAACCCCAAGTTGTGTTAAAACCTCGGCAAGTGGCTCGACCAGTGTTTCATCATAGACCCCCATAAGCTGCATACTTGCCCCAAGTGGGTTAGAAAGTGGGCCTAAAATGTTGAAAATAGTTCTAATTCCCAGTTCTTTTCGAACAGGAGCAACATTTTTCATTGCACTGTGATACAGTGGGGCGAATAGAAAGCAAATTCCTACCTCGTCCAGTGATTGCATGCTTTTTTCTGGTGAAATGTTGATTTTTACACCCAAGGCCTCCAAAACGTCAGCAGAGCCACACTTGCTTGAGGCCGCCCTGTTGCCATGTTTTGCAACAGGAACACCTGCACTTGCCAACACAAGGGCCGAAGTGGTTGAAATATTAAATGAATTTGATTTATCACCACCAGTGCCTACAATTTCAAGGGCATCTTTGTCGTTTAAAAGTTTTGTAGCATGTGTACGCATACTTCGTGCAGATGCTACAATTTCATCAATTGTTTCGCCTTTCATGGCAAGTGCTGTTAAATAGGAACCCATTTGAACATCTGTTGTTTGTCCGCTCATAATTTCGTCCATAACATCGTATGCCAATTCAGATGTTAAATCTTCTTTGCTGAGTAGTTTGAATATTGCTTCTTTGATCATGGGTTACCTCTCTAAAATAATTGATGATTGTTTTTTATATGGCGTCAATATGTTTTTTAGGATGAAATAAAATCCTGAAAGTAGGGTGGGTTTTGTGTTTTTCTAAAATGCGCATCATTGCCTCCTATAATGAAAAACAAAAAATCCTTGACAGAAATAAATCTGTCAAGGACGAGAATAAACTATACCCGTGGTACCACCTTGATTTACAGGGATAAACCCTGCACACTCTGCGAAATGCTAGCACATTTCCGGCTACTTACGTAAGCCATCACGTCTTGGAATACTGGGGATTTCTCCTTTTGACCAAGCCCTCAGCGGTCCATTTAATAAGCAGTTGCTATCAGGATTACACCACCCCTGACTCTCTGTAAGT
>CAYJIH010000062.1:0-7040 GCA_964370195.1 uncultured Oscillospiraceae bacterium | reverse complement strand
CATAAACACTAGATCCTAAGTCTAGCGCGTCTGCCAATTCCGCCACATCCGCATGTAGCCTTGTTGGCACAATGTATATTACAACACTGCGCTAACAAGTAGTATATCAGAAAAATCCGCTTCTGTCAAACAAAATATGTATTTTTTTTAAGCAGCACACTTTTTAAAGCGATTTCTTTTTGCGCGTGTAAAGGCGCATGCAACTGCGGCGCCCGTTGTACTCTTCGCCACAGCTGCGCTTGCAATGGGCGCACGGCGTGTTCTGCTGGCTTGCACGGGGCGTTTTAAGCGGCAAAGCATCTGTGGCCGGCAACACAAAAAACTTCCCGTATTCCCACAAGAAAAAGCCCAATACCGACAAAACAAGAACAAAAACGAGCAATGGTTTTACCGCAGGCAACGCGTGTGGCCAAATGAACAACAGCGGCAAATTAAGCATCAGCAAATCCCAGCCACGAACGGGGCAGAGGTAACAACAACTGATTTCGGTGCGAAACAAGCGGTTGGCCATGTAATTTAGAAGACAAAACGCCGAGTAAAACACAATATCCAGCGCGTACAGAAAGAAAATACCGGCAAGAAATACAAATGGCGGCACCTCCAGCACGCGGTTTGCCGTAAAACATCCCAATAAGAACACAAGCCAAAAACACAAGATAACCCGAACATAAAGCACATGGTTTTTTTGCGAAGAGACCGACGAAAAATACTGTAGCCGTGCCTCTTTTCGTGTTTTTAGGCGTCTTTTTTGTAAAATATTGCCGTAATTTCGAATGCGCCGCACAAGCTTTACCAAAGCAACCATACAGAAAAGCACAAGCAAAACATTCAACAAAAGCGACACTTGCTCGAAAGCGAGTGCCGCCACAAAAGATAACACAGATAAAACAAGGTAACACGCCAGCTCTACCTTGCGCAATTTCGACAATTTCCCAAGCACATTTGCCAATGCGTTCACGGCCACATCTCCTTTTGTTCTGCGCTGCGGTGCAGCCACAAGCGGCATGCAGCACACCACCTGTGGCACAGCGAAAGCAATGCTGCCCTGTGTGTTTTACAGGGCAAGCCGGCATCGCTGTGGTTTATGCGTCAGCGTCGTGCACGGTGATGCTGTTGATGAGCACTTCTTCCACTGGCATGCCGCTTTCGTCCACTTCCACTTCAGAAATGGCTTCCACCACATCCATGCCCTCGGTAACGTATCCAAACACAGGGTGCTGCCCATCTAAATGCACAGAGCCGCCCACTTCGTCATACAGGTCCAGCGCTTCTTGGGGCCAGCCCTCTACCATGTCCATTTGCTCTGCGCTCACTTCGCTCGACTCAACAATAAAGAATTGGCTTCCGTTCGAATTTTCTTCGCCGGAGTTTGCCATAGAAATGGCGCCGTAAAAGTGGTACAATTTGCCACTGAATTCCGTTTCAAACCCTTCGCCCCACATGCTTTCGCCACCCGTTCCGTCGCCTTGTGGGTCACCACCTTGAATCATAAAATCTTTCAAAACGCGATGAAAAGTGAGCCCATCGTAATAGCCTTCACTTGCCAGCGTTGTAAAGTTTTCCACTGCTTTTGGCGCTTCTGTTGGGAACAAGCGCAATTCAATCTCACCCATGGATGTATCCATCGTCACATCCACTGCGTCTTCCGGCACAATGCTTCCATCGTAAAAGCCGCGCACATCCGGGCCAATGCTTGGTGGTGCTGTTGTAATTTTACAAGCCGAAAAGGAAAATAAAACAGCCACAAGAACCACAAGCGAGAGTATTGATTTTTTTGACATAAAAAACACCTTTCTTTATCTCATAATAGAAAGAATGACGCTGAACCCAAGGGAATTGGGTCCAGCGTCAAGCTGGTCCGAGTGGCGAGACTTGAACTCACGGCCCCTTGACCCCCAGTCAAGTGCGCTACCAACTGCGCTACACCCGGTGATTAACTGATAAATTCAGCACTATCTATTATAATAGAGAACTTGTTTCTTGTCAATCACTTTTTGCTGTAAAAACAAGGATATACAAAAAATTAAAACCTTGCAAAAACAAGCACGTTGGTTTTGCAAGGCCTTTCTATTTTACGGCGGTTCTACAGCACTTTTGATAAAAACTCAATCGCGCGTGCCTCTTTTGGCTGTTCGAAAAATGCCTTTGGATCGCCTTCTTCCAGCACTTTTCCTTCATCCATAAACAAAATGCGGCTGCCCACTTCTCTGGCAAAACCCATCTCGTGCGTCACAACCACCATGGTCATGCCGTCTTTTGCCAATGTTTGAATTACTTCCAGCACTTCGCCCACCATTTCCGGATCTAAAGCGGAGGTAGGTTCGTCGAACAGCATCACATCCGGGTTCATACAAAGGGCGCGCACAATGGCCACACGTTGTTTTTGCCCGCCCGACAGCTGGCTTGGGTATGCATTGGCGCGCTCTTCCAACCCAACGCGCTTTAGCAAGGCCAACGCTTTTTCGGCGGCTTCGCTTGGCGATTGTTTTAGCAATTTTATTGGTGCCAACGTCATATTTTGTAAAACGGTCATGTGGGGGAACAAATTAAAGTGCTGAAACACCATCCCCATTTTTTGACGATGCAAATTGATGTTGCACGCGGGGTCTGTGATGTTTGTTCCCTCAAAATAAATCGTGCCGTCTGTGGGCACTTCTAAAAGGTTGAGACAACGCAGAAATGTGGATTTGCCCGAGCCGGAAGGCCCGATGATTACCACCACTTCTCCCTTGCGCACCGTTTCGTTGATGCCGTCAAGCGCGCGGATCGTTCCGTTTTTAAAGTGCATTTTAAGCTCTTTTACTTCAATCAATACCTCAGCGCTCACTGTTTCTCATCCTCCTCTCCAGCTTGCCCACAATCCAAGTGAAGAACATAACCATAGCAAGATAAATTAACGCGGCACCGAACAACGGGTAAAAATACGAAAAACTGGTACCCGCAATGGTGTTGGCCGCATACGTAAGGTCTGTCATGCCAATGTAGCCGGCCACAGCCGTTTCCTTCAGCAGCACAATAAACTCGTTTGCCAAGGCAGGCAACACCGTTTTAAACGCTTGTGGAACCACAATGAACCGCATGGTAGAAATATACCCAAAACCAAGGCTGCGGCCCGCTTCGGTTTGCCCTTTGTCTACCGACATAATGCCCGAACGGATGATTTCTGCCACGTAAGCGCCGGAGTTGATGCCAAAGGCCAGCGTGCCCACAACCATCTTATCGGCACTGCTTAAAAACACAAAAAAGATGATTAAAATTTGAATCATCACCGGTGTTCCGCGAATGACCGTTAAATACACCTTGCATATGCCATTGGCAAGCGCCAAAAAGAACCAACGAAAATACGAAGAAGCCCCACTTTTTCTGGCCTCGTGCAATGTTTTACCCGTTGTGTCCCAGCTTACACGCACCAGCGCCACCACAATGCCCAAAATGATGCCCAAAATGAGCGAAAAGAACGTGAGTTGCAATGTGTTGCCAAGGCCGGTTAGCATCAGCAGGTAGCGGTCGTCGTAAATGAACGCCTTGAAAAAGTCGTAAAAAAATGAATAAAGCCACTCGGGGCTGTCCAGCATCCACGTGGGTGCTGATGATAAAAAAGCTTCCTCAACTGATTGAGACAAGAAGCATTCCCCCTTTTTATTTAGATAAAGAGAGGGGCCGATATCGCCCCTCTCTGCAGTGTGTTAAAAAAAGTACGAAATGGTGTTGCACATATACCAAGCTTATGCGGCAGAGCTATCCTCTGCCATGGAGCTGCTTGCCATAGAAGAAGCCGCTTCCGACGACACTTCCGAAGCAGTGCTTTCTACCATGGAGTCGTCCATGGCTTCTTCTGTGCTTGGGATGTATTGCTCGATGATGGCAGCTGTGGTGCCGTCTTCAATCAGCTCTTGCAGGGCAGCATTTACAGCGTCGTACAATTCGCTGTTGTCGATTTGCATTGCAGCTGCATACTCTTCCTGCACATACTCTGTTTCTAAAAGCACCAACCCTTCGGTGTTTGCCACAAAGTTTTTGGCAGGCTCGTTGTCAATAACCACACAATCCACACGGCCGGTGCTTAACGCCATAACCGCATCTGCACCACGGCTGTAACGGTCGATGGTGGCAAGGCCCTCATCTTCCAAATCCCATGTGGTGTATAAGTCGCCTGTGGTGTTGCGCTGCACACCAATGGTGTAGCCACCTGCAAGCAAATCGTCTGCCGATGTGATTTCAGAGCCTTCCGGCACAATGATGGCTTGCACGCCTGTGGCATAGCTTTCTGTAAAGGCCACTTCCTCTGCACGCTCCGGTGTTACGGTCATGCCGGCCATGCCAATATCCGCACGGCCCGATTGAATGGCCGGAATGATAGAGTCGAACTCCATATCTGTAACCACAAGCTCTAGGCCCAGTTTTTCGGCAATGGCACGGGCAATTTCTACGTCGATGCCCACAATTTCTTCGCCCTCATAAAACTCGTATGGAGGGAACGACGCATTCGTGGCCATGGTAAGCACCCCTTCTTCTGCGGTGGTGAAAGCAGCAGCCGCGTCGCCGTCTTGTGCAGACGAGCCGGATGTTGCAGCGCTTGCAGCCGGTGCGCTTTCGTCAGCTGTTCCTCCACAGCCGGCCACCAATGCCACAAGAAGTGTTAGTGCAAAAATTAAACTCAAACTTTTTTTCATGATACTCTCCCTTTATTTCAAAAAACTATATTGCAAATTACGAATTGTAAAAGCAAAACTACAGAAATTATACAAAAATTTGAACCATTTGACAAGTGGAAGCACAAAACGGTGGCGAATTTACACATAAAATAATATATGATATGATACAATTATAGTGTTTTATAGTGGCAGGCACACCGGCACAGCAAGCGCACCGGCAAAAGGTTTGCCATGATAATTGAGGGGAGTTTTCTATGAAAAGGATTTGTTCCATCGTTCTTATTGCTTTGTTCCTATTTTCTCTTGTTGCATGCACAGCGCCCGCGCAAAGCGAAAGCGCACCAAGCGAAGCTGCAGCAGCTGCACACGCCGAGGATGAATGGGCCATTTATTGGTATTTGTGCGGCAGCAATTTAGAAAGCGACTTTGGGGCCGCCACAGCGGATTTAGAGGAAATGCTGGCTGTAGCGCTACCACAAAACGTAAAGGTGGTTATTCAAACCGGTGGCAGCGACAGTTGGCATCGAGACGACATTGACCCGGAAAAATCGCAGCGTTTTCTGGCAGAAAACGGAGAGCTAACCTTGCTGGAAGAGCAAGAAATACAAAACATGGGCGACGCGCAAACCTTAGAGGATTTTCTCCGCTTTGGCGCCGAGCAGTATCCGGCCAAGCGCACGATGGCCATTATTTGGAACCACGGCGGTGGCTCTTTGCGCGGCGCGGCGTTTGACGACCAATTTGAAAAGGACGCGCTTTCCTTAGCGGAAATGCACGAGGCATTTACTGCCGTGTTTGACGAAAACAGCGAAAACCCACCGCTTGACATCATCGGTTTTGACGCCTGTTTGATGGCCACAATCGACACCGCGGCCACTTTTTCGGGCATCGCCCAATACATGGTGGCCTCTGAAGATGTGGAGCCGGGCGTTGGTTGGGAATACGAAGGCTGGATGAGCGCCTTCGCCGAAACGCCCTCCATCGACCCCTTGGATCTTTCCATTCGTATTTGCGATAGCTACATGCTGGGTGTTGAGGCGGGAATGTGGCCGGAAGCGGTGGATTCGTGCACGCTTTCTGTCACCGATTTAGGCGAAGTACCCGCCCTTTTGGATGCGTACGATGCCTATGGCCGGCGTGCTTTGGAAACAGCTGCCAGCGACCCTGCATTGGTGAACCACATTGGGCAAGTGTCGCGCGAGGTAGAAAATTATGGTGGCAACACACGCTGGCAAGGGTACACAGACATGGTAGACCTAGGGGATTTTGCCGCTAAAACGGCCGACCTTTTCCCCGAAGAAAACGAACAAATACAACAGGCACTGCAGGCGTGTGTGGCATACAATACGCGCGGTGCTTACCACGAAAATTCTTCCGGGCTGGCAGCCTTTTACCCCTATAGTGGCACTGTAGACGATATTGCTACATTTGCCGAGCTAAGCCCCTCTAGGGCGATGGCCTACTTCTACGAATATTCCCTAACAGGTGCTGTTTCCGAAGAGGGCATGGCCTATTTAGAGGAAATGGACATCAGCAGTTTGCCGGAGCTTGAAAACGTTCTCACGGCCGGCTGGAGCGGCGCCCCTCTTACGATGAACGAGGAAGGCTATATCACCCTAGATTTAGGCGAAAGTGCGCAGGATATTTTGTCTACCATTCGGTACGAATTGCTCTTTTTTGACGCAGACGAAGGCTATATTGCTTTGCTGGGTTTAGACGACGACATTGTGGCAAACTGGGAAACCGGCGTGTTTGAGGATAACTTCCGCGGTGTGTGGGGCAGTTTAGACGGCTCTGTTTGTTTTATGGAGCTGTCTCATTACAACGATCGATACAACTACTATTCTGTGCCTGTTCTTTTGAATGACGAAGAATACAGCATGGAAGTTGTGTATGATTTTGACGAAGAAACATTTTTTATAGAAGGTTTGCGAGCGCCTTCGGATGAAAGTGGCGCCGCCAGCCGCGAGCTTATACAGCTGCAAGAAGGCGATGTGGTTACCCCGCTATTGATGGGCGCGCCGATGGACAACAGCAGCGGCCTTTCGTTTTGGACGGGCACTGCCGTTACGGTGACGGCTGATACAGCGTTTTATGAAACACCACTTGACGATGGCGACTATGCCTTGCGGTTTGTTATGGAAGATAGCCAAGGCAACACGGCAAGCTCAAAAACAGGTTATTTTACAGTGGAAAACGGCGAAGTGTTTGCCAACACCGTTGGCTTTCCTACAGAAGCAATTAATGTGACATACTCACAACAATCGGACGAAGCGGCCTCCTAAACAGGCGTTTGATGGCGGCCTTTTGTGCCTGCTGCCCGCGCGCTGAAGACCTTGGGGCGCCGCCCCAAACCCCGCCCGCTTTTCGAGAAAAGCAGGGGCA
>CAYJIH010000061.1:2297-7045 GCA_964370195.1 uncultured Oscillospiraceae bacterium | reverse complement strand
GGCTATGTGGCGCCCGGCTATGGCGCCGAAGAGACCATGCCGGTGGAAACACTTTCAAACCCATCGGATTGGTACGGCATTGTAACCATAAGCGACTATGTAGGAAACGATGATATTTCCGGCGAATACGAAGCATGGGGGTATATAGGCTCGGATGAATACGGCAATTACTTTGAACTGTATGTAAACGGACCCGTAGACAGTGGCAATGAAGGCGACTTAATGTCGTTCAATATTGAACTGCATGATTATTCCTTCTTCCCCATTGTGGATGAATATGCATGGCTTTACGGTGATGCACCGTTAAAAGAAGAGGACAACACCTGGTATGTGCCCTCTCTTACAAATGGTGTGCTCACCGCAACGTACAACTACGACTATAATGGGGAGAGTTTTATCATTGATTTTGCAATTGCACAAATTGTGGACGGTGGGGCATCGGCAAGCATTGGCGGCGGCGCAGTTGATGCAACAGAAAACGATACAGCACCTGCGCCCGAGGCAAGCGCATCGCAGCCGGCGGCACCGCAGGCAAGCCTTACCATAGACGAACTGCGGCAGGTTTATCTGGATTTCCAAGAGCTTACCATTGATGAGAAATTTTCACTGACGTACGAGGATGTTTTATCCCGCTATTTCAACGGTGTCGACGGAAACATCACAAACCAGACGGAGGATATTGTGTCGTATCAATGGATTTCGGTAGAGTCGGAGACGTCTTTGCTAAACATTACCTTTGAAAGAAATGAGGACGGCGAATTTACCTACAAATCCATGTCCATCAACAACATCGATTATGAATGATAAGAAAAATTTGAAAACAAGACGACCATTGGGGATAAAACAACCATAGAGAAAGGAAAATGATTATGGGATTATTTGATAAAAAGTATTGCGATGTTTGCGGCGACAAAATCGGGCTTTTGGGAAACAGAAAATTAGAGGACGGTAATCTTTGTAAAGATTGTGCCGGTAAACTTTCGCCATTTTTTGACGATAGAAGAAACTCTACTGTTGATGAAATTAAAGAGCAACTGGCGTATCGTGAAGAAAACGAGCAAAAAGTTGCGCAATTCAACCCAACAAAAGTAATCGGTGGCAGAAATTTGATTTGCATTGATGAAGACAATCAAAAGTGGCTATTTTCACGCACAAGAAAGTGGAAAGACAATAACCCAGATATTATTGATTTTTCGCAGGTGACCGGCTGTGATGTTGATATTGATGAGCATAAACATGAAATTTATAAAAATGATGAGCCGGGAAAGCGGGAAAGTTATAACCCGCCGCGATATAAAAAATCTTACGATTTTGATGTTACCATTTATATCAATTCACCATGGTTTGATGATATAAAATTTAAGCTGAATGATGATGATATAGACAGCCGTTTGTGTGCGGCGTATAAAGAGGCAGAGCGTGATGCAGAGGAGATAAAAAGCACTTTGATGGGGCTTAGAGAGCAGCACCGTGAAGAAGTGGCCATGGCAAATGCACCGAAAGTGGCAATAACCTGCCCTAATTGCAGTGCAACAACAACACCAAACGCAAGTGGCTGTTGCGAATTTTGTGGAGGCGCTTGCGGAAGGCGATAGAAAAAGGATCATCATTGCATTGGCTTGCCCTTAAAAGTTATATCCGATACAAAGTTAATAAAGATAAGGTAAACGAGCTGTAAATGGAGCAATGGGAAACGATAGAAGAAGCCTGCCGTCAGAGCAAAATAATCTAGCAAACCTACGGCCGATGGCATCGAAGCACTTACAAACAGTATGTTGCTTTATTAAAAAATGAGGAAGTTCGGTTTGGGGCTGTTGACGAAGTCAATTTCGTCAACAGCTTTTGTTTGTAACCTCTAAAAAATTTCTGATTATCGTTATTCCATCCGGCGTGAGTATTGATTCTGGGTGAAACTGCACACCAAAGATGGGGTGTTTTATGTGTTCAACTGCCATGATTTCACCATCAGCTGTGATCGCTGTTATCGACAATTCCCTTGGCATAGTGTTTTCTAGCGCGGCTAAGGAATGGTATCTTGCCACCAAAATCTCACCTTCTATGCCTTTAAATAAAGTGCTATTATTAGGGAGGATTTTAGATTGCTTCCCATGCATAACCTCTTTTGCATAGCCAATGGTCGCCCCGAATGATTCGCAAATTGATTGATGCCCTAAACAAACGCCAAGTATAGGATAGTTTGTGTGGAGTTTTTTTATAACTTCAAGGCAAATGCCTGCATCTTTAGGTCTTTTAGGCCCAGGAGATAAAATGATATGAGAGGGAGCCAATTCATGTATTTGCTCAACCGTCAGTTCATCATTTTTTATAACTTTTACATCGGGGTTAATTTCGCCCACGATTTGATACAAATTGTACGAAAAGCTGTCGTAGTTATCAATAATTAAAATCATTTTTGCCCCTCCAATACAGATACCACGGATTTTGCCTTATTTATGCATTCTTCATATTCGCTTGCCGGATTAGAATCCATTACAATTCCAGCGCCAGAGCGGACAAAAACTTTTCCGTTTTTCTTAAAGGCAAGCCTTATTGCAATACACGTATCTATATTTCCACTAAAATCCAAATATCCTATTGCACCGCCATAAATTCCACGTTTTTCATTTTCAAGCTCGTCAATTATTTCCATAGCACGAATTTTAGGCGCACCGGATAATGTGCCTGCCGGAAGAATGGCATCAACGGCATCTAGGGAATCTTTATCGCTTTTAACAGTACCTGTAACGGTGGAACCGATATGCATAACGGTAGAAAATTTGAGTATTTTCATATACTCTTCAACAGCAACTGTTCCAAACTCGCTAATTTTACCAATGTCGTTTCTACCCAAATCCACAAGCATATTATGTTCGGCACGTTCTTTTTCATCAGTGAGTAGTTCTTTTTCAAGAGCTGTATCATGTTCTATTGTTTTGCCTCTTGGTTTTGTACCTGCCAGTGGGTAGGTCATTACTTTTTTGTTAAAAACTTTAACCAAAGTTTCAGGAGAGGCTCCGGCCATTTCGATGTCATTACTCGAGAAATAAAACATATAGGGGGAAGGGTTTTGCTTCCTTAATTTTTCGTAAACGTCAATAAGACTTCCTTTAAAATCGGCGCTAAGCCTGTTCGAGAGCACTACCTGGAAAATATCACCTTCATAGATGTAATTTTTTGCTTTTTCAACCATTTCGCAGAACACTTCTTTGCTAAAAGTAGCCTTAAACTCGGATAGCAGTGTGCCTTTTTCCTCTTTTGCAAGTTCGCCGGAATGCATAAGTGCAATCATATTTCGAATTTCGCTTACGGCTTTATTATAATTATTTTCAAGTTCATCCGTTTTGATATTTGCAATAAAAATAAGCTTATTTTCTACATTATCAACAGCAATAATTTTATTAAATAGCATTAAATCTACATCGTTAAAGTTTTCGTCATCATTTGCATTTAATTTGAGTTTAGGGATGCTGTATTTAATAAAGTCGTAGGAGAAGTAGCCAACAAGCCCGCCTGTAAAAGGCGGTAGCCCCTCAATTTTTGGGCTCTTATACTCCTCTAAAATTTGTCTGATATATTTGTGTGGCGCACTGTCCTTAATTTCAAAGGTTAGCCCGGATTTTATATGGACACAGCTGTCTTTTGCTGTGATCTCCAAAATAGGGTCATATCCTAAAAAACTGTACCTTCCAAGATTTTCCCTGTCCTCACAAGATTCTAAAATAAACACGTTTTTGCTGATGTGTTTTAATTTTTTATAGATGTCTATGGTTTGTATATTCATTTCAAGAGACAAGGTGATTGGAATCGATTTGTAATCTGTGTCTTTTAGTATTTCTTTCACTTGCTTTAAGTTTGGATAATAAGTCATTGCAACTCCTCCATCAATATAGTTTTTTGTACAAAAACAAAAAAGTCCTTAACAGAAATCAATCTGTTAAGGACGAGAATATAAAATACCCGCGATACCACCTTAATTTACAGGGAGAAACCCTGTACACTTAGCGAAATGCCAACACATTTCCGACTACTTACGTAAGTCTACACGTCTTGGGATACTGGGGATTTCTCCTTTTAACCAAGCCCTCGGCGGTCCATTTAATAAGCAGTAACTGCTGGGCTCACACCATCCCCAACTCTCTGTGAGTTCTTTTCTTATTTTTATCTCCGCTTCAACGGTTTAACTTATTAAATTTTGTTTAGACTAACATACTTTACTTGAATTGTCAATGAAACATAGTAAAGTCGCGCCGTGGCAGCCATGAAGGTTTTAGGTGCCGGTGGCCTGCCGGCAAGCCTATTGTGCAGGCTGATTTTATTGTAATATTGGATTCGTCGTTTTATTAAAACTTTCGCCTCAACCATGCTTTTAAACAATTCATCATTCAAAAATTCATTCCCCACTTTGGCATTGAAACTCTTGCAAAGCCTATTTTCTGGTTTTTCCGGCGGTGAAATTTGTATCATTATCACTCTTAAATAGTCCAAAGTGTCATAAAGTGCTTCATTTTTTTGTTTGGGGGCAAAGCCGGCGATGGCAAATAACGATGTTTTAAGTGAGCGTTACGAACATGGTTTTGAACCGAAAAGAGGGGCAGTTGCGTTGTGTTCAAAAAAATCAATAAAGTGCCCCTTACCGCGGCATGCGGTAAGGGGTGTTTTAACTTGTTCGCTTATACTTTGGCCATGCCATGGCCGTGTTGTTTTCTATCAGGTAGAGCCGTAATACTGGGTGTCATAAGAGCCGGTGG
>CAYJIH010000061.1:0-2197 GCA_964370195.1 uncultured Oscillospiraceae bacterium | reverse complement strand
GCCGGTGGTTGCGTCATAGTATTCGCCTGTAAAGTCGCCGTTGGCATTAACAACGGTTACCACATACCCGCCGTTTTGCTCGTGCAAAGAAAGTGTGTCGTCTGTGTATAAGATAATGTGGTAAAATTCGGCGGCACTGCCGTCTTCAAATTCTATGTTTAAATCGTAGCTTACTGCATTTTCTGCCGCAAGGGGAAGCGTGCTACCCGCAGGCAAAATATCTGCACCCAAAAGGTCGTCGCCCCAGCTCGTATCATCACTGCGGCTCATATACAGGCGATACACCATTTCGGGTAGAGCGTTGTTTATGGTGATGGAAGAGCCTTGTATGCCATTTGCATTTACGATGTTTATATAATCTGCCTCAAATGTGTGGGTTGGCTCACTATTTTCTTGATATTGTGTAAGATTTGGGCCGTTTTCGGTGGTAAACACCAAGGTTTCCCCACTAGAAAGTGGCAAATTGTCGAATTCATAAATACTGCCGGCCTCGTTTTGTAGCCGCAAACGATACGTTCCGTCTCCCCGCGGCATCTCAAGGGGAAGCTCCTCGGTGGCAATTAAAACTTGATTTTCAAGCAAATCCTCGCCAAAAACATCGCTGCCTTCCACAGCAAAATAGGCATACCAAATGGGTTCGTCACTGCTGTTTACCAAAAGGATATTGTTGTTGGTGGCAATATTTGTGGGCAGTTCATCCTCTTTGCCGCTCTCAGAAACGGTATCCGTTTGTCCATTTTGTTCAAAATTGTCTTGCCTGTGTTTTATATCAGTTGCGGCGGATGGTTCTTCTGCCAGCTGATGAATCAGGCTTTGCAAGCCGTTTTCAACAAGGGCGACCGAGGATGTACCACAGGCACTGAAACTTAAAATATACAGGCTGATAAAACATAACATCAATAATTTTTTCATAAAAATGTCCTTTTGTTCTGGGTGGATGCTATATATTTAATATACCATATTTTGCCGAAATCGTAAAGTTGAATTTACACGTATAACGTACGTGTTCAAAACACAGGAACAACAGGGGAAAGATGGATTTTAAAACTACAAAAAAAGAACACTTATTTAAAACATTGGATGAGCCCGGCTGAATACAGGCTTCGCTAGAAAGAAAAAACAGCGAAGCAGTAAAATAAATACTATTTTGCTATAAAGTTTAACTTATCGAGGAACCTTATAAAGATGCAAGATGTTTTACATTTTAAAGTAAGTTTAAAGTTCGAATTTTATACTGGTTATGCACTGTAAGCCAATGCGCTAAAAGGAAAGCCAGAGAATGGAAACAGTTTTTAAACGCGATGAACTTAAATACCTGCTTATCATTAGCGGTTTTTCTGCATCATTTTTTGAACAAAAACAGGCTTTACAGAACAATCTTTTAAAAATGCGGCACTGCTTATCAAACACACTTTTCATCAAATTTGCACACTTGTTTAGGGGGATATCCAATGCTTGGCGAACTGTTTACAGGGATTTTTGAGGGCACAACGAATATGAGCATTACTTTAGAGGATTTTTTGATTTGCATGGGGTCTTCCATCCTCTTAGGTGTTTTTATGGCGAAGGTTTATTCTTTTAAAGAAAGAAGCTCGAAAGGGTTTGTGGTAACACTGGCGCTTTTACCAATGGCTGTTACAATGGTAATCATTATGGTAAATGGAAATATTGGCGCCGGGGTTGCAGTTGCCGGTGCCTTTAGTTTGGTGCGTTTTCGCTCGATGCCCGGCACGGCAAAAGAAATTATTGCTATTTTCACAACGATGTGCACAGGGCTTACCATCGGCATGGGGTACATTGGTTTTGCCGTAGTGTTCTCGCTTATCACATGTCTTTTTGCATTTGTTTTAAACACCACAAATTTTGGCGAAGAAAAAGAAAACGGAAGACGCACGATGCAAATCACCATTCCCGAAAATTTAAATTACACCAATGTATTTGATGACGTGTTTGAGAAATTCACAAAAAAGTCAAAACTGATTTCTGCAAAAACCACCAACATGGGAAGCCTTTTTAAACTCAGTTATGAAATTGAGCTGAAAGATGCGTGTATGGAAAAAGAGTTTGTGGACACGCTTCGAACAAGAAACGGAAATTTGGAAATTATTATCAGTAAACAGGAATTATTTATCAACGGATTATAGGTGAGTTATGAATGAAAAAAATGTTTCGAAAATTTGGAAAATTTGCGCAACTG
>CAYJIH010000060.1:0-7119 GCA_964370195.1 uncultured Oscillospiraceae bacterium | reverse complement strand
CAAACATTCAAGATGGAACGATCACCATAGAAAACTGTTTTGAAGGCATTGAGGGTGTTTCTGTGTATATCGGTGGCGGCCAAATTTCTATAAACACAAATGATGACGGCATCAACGCGAATGACAGCAGCGGCAGCGTTACCATATCCGGAGGGAACATCGAAATTTTTTATGGCCAAGGCGGAGATGGTATCGACTCGAACGGAACCTTTACCCAAACCGGTGGGGACATTGTGATTACGGCGACTGCGGGCTCTGATGCGATGAATGCACCACTTGATGTAGATGGCGTTGTTACCATGACTGGTGGAACGATTGTAGATGAAAATGGAAATGCTGTTGAAGCCACGGGCTTTGGCAGTATGGGTGGTGTGCCCGGTGGCATGGGCGGTGAAATGCCCGAAAATTTTGAAGACAGGATGCCTGAAAATTTTGAGGGTGAAATGTCCGAAGTTCTTTGATCATTCATCATATACTTTTTCGTCTAAAAACCACACTGAAAATTTCCTATATTTCCAGCACAAAGCTGCATAACAAAAAGAAGGTACAGTGCCAATGGCGCCTGTGCTTTCTTTTTTTGTTCATTTTTATACGTGCTAGATTTTGAACGGTTAACCGTGGTTTAGAGGGGCTGGACTAGGGCGTAGACATAAAGAAATAAAAAGAGGTTTAAGCTTTTCGATAAAGCACAATGTATGGTTTTAAAATTAAATACGCAATTTCAGGAAGAAAACGTTCCATTTTTCTGTATAATAAAAAGAGGTTCAATTAGCGAGGTAGCAAAATGTATTTTGAATATGGAGAAAAAGAACTGAATTACTTGAAGAAAAAAGATAAGCGGCTTTGCGAAGCAATAGAAAAAATCGGAATGCTTAAAAGGCCAATTGATGCAGATATATTTACAGCCATTATCAGGGCGATATTGGGGCAACAAGTATCAAGGCAAGCAAGAGAAACTGTGTTTTTACGAATGAAAAATGAACTTTTTGAAATTACAGCAGAGAACATATGTCGCAGAACAATGGAGGAATTGCAGTCTTTTGGCACAACGTTCAAGAAAGCAGAATATATAAAAGAGTTTGCTGAGAAAGTGTCGTGTGGGGAATTGAATCTTGATGAACTGTATGAGTGCACGGATGCACAGGTGATTGAGAAATTATGCACAGTAAAGGGCATTGGTGTTTGGACAGCAGAAATGCTGCTTGCAAGTGCTTTGCAGCGTGATGATGTTTTTAGTTATGGGGACATTGCCATCCACAGAGGGCTACGTATGCTGTATCGTCATAAAGAAGTGACGAAGACAATGTTTGAGCGATATCGAAAGCGATATTCGCCCTATGGCACAACGGCAAGCGTGTATTTATGGGCGATTGCAGCAGGAGCTATTTCGGAGCTGGATGATCCGAAAAATAGAAAACCGATTAAAAAACAAGCCAATACAAACATTGACTACTTTTAAAATATAGGTATGAATAGGTGGTGGCACTTATGTACGAAAGAGAAACAGAAATTAGAAAAGAATTATTTGCTCTTAGCGATGAAAAATTTAGAGAATTTGCAAGCTCGCTCATCCCCGGCTGCGATAATCTTATCGGTGTGCGAATCCCTCAGCTGCGAAAAATAGCAAAAAATATTGTTAAAGACAATCCGATAGAATTTCTTGATTATGCAGAGGATCTCTATTTTGAGGAAACAATGTTAAAAGCGCTCATTATCGGAAACATGAAGGAAGATATGGAAGTTACCTTAGAGCAGATGGCGCTGTTTGTTCCGAAAATTACAAATTGGTCGTTATGTGATAGTTTTTGTAATGAGCTTAAAATTGTGCGCTTGCATAAAGAGCGCGTGTGGAAATTTTTACAGCGATACCATCAGTCAAATGAGGCATATGAAATACGATTTGCTGTGGTTATGCTGTTATTCCACTTTATCGAAGAACAATATCTTGAGGATGTATTTTTTATCTGTGATGTGATTACGCATGAGGATTATTATGTGAAAATGGCGGTTGCGTGGTGTTTACAAGTGTGTTTTGTACATTTTCCAACCGAAACAATGGATTATCTTAAAGAGAACAATTTAGATGATGAGACCTTTAACAAGGCATTGCAGAAAATCAAAGAGTCATTAAAAGTAGATAAAGCCACAAAAGAGCTCATTCAAACGATGAAAAGAAAGTAGGTGTGTTATGGAGGAATCATTGGATCTGGCTTTCAATGAAATGTATGATGCGGTGATACAAAATGATGAAAGTTATGATAGCGTGTTTTTTTATGCGGTAAAATCAACCGGCATATATTGCAGGCCTTCGTGCAAATCCAAAGCACCGAAAGTGGAAAATATACAGTTTTACAAAACAGCAGAGGAGGCGGTGAAAGCGGGGTATAGACCTTGCAAAAGATGCAGAAGTGATTTACTGGATTATAAACCGATGAAAGATATAGCCGAAAAACTTAAAAATCTTATTGATGCTATGTTCTGTGAAGTTTGCGACTTAAACAATGAAATGGATAAAATTGGCCTTTCGCGCAAGCGAATGGTGGAGGTTTTTAAAGAAGAATATGGTGTAACACCCAGTGGATATGTGAATGATTTAAGGTATCAAGAAGCGATTAGGCTTTTAGAACAAACCGATAATGAAGTAATAGACATAGCGCATTCGGTAGGGTTTGGCAGCTTGTCTGCCTTTTATAAATTCTTTAAAGAAAGGGCGAATGTGTCGCCGGCGGCTTATAGGAAAGGGAAAAGAGAATGAAAGATTTTGCAATTTATGAAACCAAAATGGGTTATTTTATGATAAAACATGAAAATGAACATCTTGTATATTTAAAAAAGCTCCATGATGAAAATATTACCGATTTCGGCACAAAAACCGAATTGACGGATACAGTGTACACCCAGCTTTTAGAATACTTTGATGGTAAAAGAAAGCGGTTTGACGTGCCGTATCAAATGAACGGTACGGATTTTCAAAAGAAGGTGTGGTCTGCCCTTTGTGATATTCCTTATGGCGAAACAAGAAGCTATAAAGAGATTGCCATGGCCGTGGGAAACCCAAAAGCCAGCCGTGCTATTGGGATGGCGAATAATAAAAATCCGATCACTGTAATTGTGCCTTGCCATAGAGTGATTGGAACATCGGGGAAATTGGTTGGCTATGCAGGTGGGCTGACGATGAAAGAATATTTGCTTAAAATGGAGGGCGAAAACAAATGAGCAAGTTTATTGTGCTTTTTGAAGTGACACCCACGAAGGAAGGCAAAGCAAGATATTTAGAACTTGCCGCGATGTTAAAACCCCTGTTTTCCGGCTGTGATGGTTTTATATCTGCCGAAAGGTTTCAAAGTTTAGCAGATGAGCGTAAAATTTTGTCTATGAATGTATGGGAAAGCGAAGAAGCCATGAAAGCATGGCGAACCGAAGCAGAGCATAGAATGAGCCAATTGGAGGGGAAAAACAAATTGTTCGAAAACTATAAAATATCTGTAACAAAAGTAGTGCGAGAATACACCGACAAAAACAGAACAGAAGCCCCGGCAGATTCAAATGAGTATTTTGGGTAATATAGATACGGTAATAGGTGAAAAATGATTGTAAATATAAGCGGTAGATCGGATATTGTAAATCATTATTCCGAATGGTTGCTCAATCGGTTTGAAGAGGGGTATGCCCTTTCAAGAAATTCATTATTTCCACGACATATCAGAAGGTGGCTTGTGTTTTTGGGAGATTTTTAAATCCACAAGGGGTAGGTGTTGATTGCCATCTTTGATGAGATGCTTCGGGCTTTTTTAAGGCGACGATGAGTTGACAAACGAAAAACAAGCGTGTAAACTAAGTGGTGGTTAGCTGTTGCTAACAAAAGGTAGCGAACGCTAACTGAATAAAATCACAAGGGGTGCTTTATGGAAAAAACAAAAAGCAAGATGAAGACCAAAGACCTAATTATATCAGGTGCATTTATTGCCCTGTATATTGCGGTGATGATGATTGTGGTAATGGCCGTGGGTTTTGTGCCCATCGTGTATATTTTTGCACCGTTCATTCTTTCTGTTGTGCTGGGGCCCGTGTATAGCCTTTATGTTTCCAAAGTGCCAAAATTTGGGGCCTTGCTTGTTTTGGGGGTTGTGGTTACGCTGTTTTCCAACATGATTGCCGTTTGGTTTGCCTATGTTTGGGGCATTGCCATCACCATTGCAGTGGAACTGATTGCAAGAGCCGGTAAATATCAATCGAAAAAGATGTACACACTGAGCTATGTTGTGTTTGCACTTACCAACATGGGGCCTTTTTGGACCTTGATTTTGTCGAGAGAGACATTTTTGGCATCCACCGTGGCTTACTACGGCGAGGCCTATGCCCAAACCATGGATGCATTAACACCCAGCTGGATTGTGTTTGCTTTTATCGGCATGGCCATTGTGGGCGGTTTCCTTGGGGCGAAGTTTGGCCAAAAGGTGATGAAAAAGCATTTTGATAAAGTCGGCATCAATTAAGGAACGGCTATGAAAGAAAAAACACGTGTTTTTCAGCTAGACCCCAGAACAAAACTGCTTCTCATTGCCTATTGTGGCAGCATCGTCACCATTCAATATAACTTGTTCACAGAAATAGCAATCTATGTTGCTATTTCTATTTTTGCGCTTTTGCTGGGGCAAAGCAAACTGGTTTTTAAGTTTTCGGTGGTGTATGTGTTGCTCACGCTGTTGTCTCTGCTTGTGCTTCCGCTTGTTTCCGGCTTTGTGGTGGCCTTTGTGTTTGGTGTTTCGGCGATGGTGCTTAAATTTTTCCCTGTTGTGCTGGCACTATATCTTCTTATGAAAACCACCACGGTGAGCGATAGCATTGCCGCCTTGCGCAAAATTCACATCCCGGATGGCTTTGTCATTCCTTTTGCCGTGGTGTTTCGCTTTGTGCCCACGTTGAAAGAAGAGTGGACAAGCATTCGCCAGGCTATGAAATTTCGTGGCATTGGAACCTCGTTTTCGGCGGTGGTGCGCCGCCCCATGGAGAACTTGGAATATGTGCTCATTCCGCTGATGATGTCCACTTCCCACATTGCTGAGGAGCTTGCGGCTGCCTCCATGAGCCGTGGCCTTGCCAAAGGAATCAAACGTACACCGATGACTGACGTGAAATTCAAAGCGGCCGATTATGTGGTGGCCCTTGGGTTTCCGGCGGCATTGGCACTCTCTAAAATTTTGTCGCTAAACGGGGTGATGCCATGATAGAAGTGAAAAATGTCAGTTTTGCCTACCCGAAAGATGGTGAAGAGGTAAACTGCTTAAAAAATGTTGGTTTTCAAATCAATGCAGGAGAAGTGGTGGTGTTTTGCGGCAAAAGCGGATGCGGAAAAACTTCGGTGACACGGCTGATCAATGGGCTCATTCCCCATTTTTATGAGGGCACTCTCACAGGGGAAGTAACGGTTTCGGGGCAAAATATTACAAAGCAACCGCTGGAACAAACGGCAAAAACCGTGGGCAGTGTGTTCCAAAATCCAAGAAGCCAGTTTTTTAATGTGGACACAACGGGCGAGCTTGTGTTTGGTTGCGAAAATATTGCTTTGCCAAAAGAAGAAACCCAGCGGCGCATGCAGGAAGCTGTGGATGTGTTTGATTTGGAAGAACTTTTGAACCGCAGTATTTTTGAGCTATCCGGCGGCGAAAAACAGCGCATTGCCTGCGCTTCTGTGTATATGGTGAAACCGGATGTGTTTGTTTTTGATGAACCATCGTCCAACCTAGACAGACGCGCCATTGAGCTTTTGCGCTCTGCCATTGAAATATTGGTGTCGCAAAATAAAACGGTCATCATTGCAGAGCATCGCCTGCACTACCTCACCGGCCTTGCTACACGATATATGTATATGGAGGATGGGCGCATTACAAGAGAGTTTAGCGCCAAAGAAATGCTGGCTTTGCCAAATGAAGAGCGCAAGGCGCTGGGCCTGCGCAGTTTGCAACACTCCTGTTTGTGCGAAAATATGGAAAAAAACAACCTGGTTTTAAACGATGACGAGAATGGCGTCCACGTGGAAGAGCTGCAAGTTTGCTACGATAACACCGTGGTGTTGAATGTGGACGAGCTTTCGCTTGCAAAGCACTCGATTGTGGCCGTTATTGGAGAAAATGGGGCAGGGAAATCCACCTTCGCAAAGGCCGTGGTGGGTTTGCAAAAAGGAAAGGAAAAACTTCTTTTAGAAAAGAAACCTTTTGGCCGCAAAAAGAGGATTCAAAAGAGTTATATGGTGATGCAGGACGTGAACCATCAGCTGTTCACCGAAAGTGTTTTGGACGAAGTGGAATTGAATGTGCCAAGCGATATGCACAAGCACATTCCCGAGGTGCTAAAGAAATTGTCGCTAGACAGCCTTGAAAAACGGCACCCACAGTCGCTTTCCGGGGGCCAAAAACAGCGTGTTGCCATCGCCGGGGCCCTGTGTGCCGGCAAGGAAATTTTGGTTTATGACGAGCCCACAAGCGGGCAAGATTATGAGCATATGCAAAATACCTGCGAGCAAATCAAAAGTGCGGGCAAAGAGGCTTTGTGTTCGCTTGTTATCACCCATGATGTGGAATTTCTGCTCGAATGCTGCGACAGGGTGATTCGCCTTGAAAAAGGTGCAGTGTGCGAAGATTACCCCTTGGACGATGCGGGGTGTAAGCGTGTGCTGGCCTATTTTGAAAATATCAAGGGAGACAAGCGAGGCAAAAAACGCCTTACCAAGAAAAAATCAGTGTTGTCTCGCCTGATGGCCCATGCCGGGAATTTTAAATACACAATGATGCTGTCGTGGCTGTTCAGTGCTTTATCCGGCATCGTCACCATCGGTACGTATATTTATTTGTACAGGGCGGCCGATTCTATTTTGTTTTTTGCCGAAAGTTCCAATGTGGTTTCTTTTGGCGAATATGGCATTGGGCTGCTTTTTATTGCTTCTTCAGCATTCACATTGTATTGTCTTGGGCTGATGTTTTCGCACATCACCTCGTTCAACCTTGTTTCCAAACTGCGGAAAAGCATGGTAGAGCATCTTGCAAAAGTGCCGCTTGGGTATTATGCCCTACATTCGTCCGGCGCTTTGCGCAAAACCCTTGAAAAGAGCACCGAAAACAC
>CAYJIH010000059.1:0-7195 GCA_964370195.1 uncultured Oscillospiraceae bacterium | reverse complement strand
CCGGCGTTTTTTGTTTTTTAAATTGTTCCGCAAGCACTTCCACTATGTGCCCTGCCAATGCTTATAAACGCATTTTAAAATCATTATATCCAAAGGTTTTTAAAATTTCCACTTCACCATTCGTGCGCAAAAGGCAGATATCGGGCAGTGCCATGCCATTGAAAGTGTTGTTTTTTACCATAGAGTAAATGGCCATATCCTCAAAAATAAGCTTATCACCAATGCGCAGCGGGGTATCAAACGAATAATCTCCAATGATATCACCGGCAAGGCAGGTGGGGCCACCAAGACGATACGTATGCGGCTTCTCGTTTGGCTTGCCACTTTGGTATAGCGGGGGGGTGTACGGCATTTCTAAAACGTCCGGCATATGGCACGCAGCCGAAGTATCCATGATACACACATGCAAATCATTTTCCACAATATCCAAAATGGTGCTTACCAAATAGCCGGCATTGAGTGCAATGGCCTCGCCCGGCTCTAAGTATACCTCCACATTGTGGCGGGCTTTAAAGTCCTTTATGCATTCAATTAAAGCGTCTTTGTCGTAAGTTTCTTTTGTGATGTGATGCCCACCGCCAAAATTAACCCATTTCATGCGTGGCAAAAATTGGCCAAACGATGCTTCAAAGGCTTGCACTGTTTCGATAAGGGCGTCGCTGTTTTGCTCGCACAAGGTGTGAAAATGCAAGCCATCAATACCACATAATAAATCTTCACGAAATTGCTTTCGCGGTATACCAAGGCGCGAGCCGACAGCACAGGGGTCGTAAATGCCCTGGTCTTGTGTGGAATGCTCTGGGTTTACGCGCAGGCCAAAACTTTTGCCAGAGGCAAGAGCCTTCTCTCGGTATTTTTCCCACTCGTTAAAGGAATTAAACACGATATGGTCGCATATTTGCAGTATTTCGTCAAATTCGTGTTCTAAATAAGCGGCCGAAAACACATGGTTTTCCTTATTCATTTCTTCAAAACCAAGTTTTGCTTCATACAGCCCGCTGGCAGTGGTTCCCGAAATATAACGTCCAATAAGCGGATAGCAAGCATAGGAAGAAAATGCCTTTTGTGCAAGCAAAATCTTGGCACCGCTGCGCTGTGCCACCGTCTGCAAAACTTCCAAATTTTGTATCAAACGGGTTTCGTCAATCACATACGCAGGGGTTTTAACTGCATACAACGCCTGTTCCATCAGTCTACCAAAACAGGGTTGCGGTCTTCCTGCCAGGGCAGGCCCCATTTGTTTAAAGCATCCATAAACGGATCCGGATCAAACTCTTCCACATTGTATACACCGGGCTTATTCCACGTGCCATTCATCACCAACATAGCACCAATCATGGCAGGCACACCCGTGGTGTAAGATACCGCTTGCGAGCCCACCTCTTTATAGCATTCCTCGTGGTCGCATACGTTGTACAGGTAGTATGTTTTGTCTTGGCCGTCTTTTTTCCCGCGGAAAATGCAACCGATATTTGTTTTGCCTTTTGTTCGAGGGCCAAGGCTGGAAGGATCTGGCAATACAGCTTTTAAGAACTGCAAGGGAATAATTTCTTTTCCTTCATAAATAATGGGCTCAATAGCGGTCATGCCCACATTTTCAAGGCATGTTAAGTGTGTTAAATAACTTTGGCCAAATGTCATAAAGAAACGAATGCGCTTGATGCCGGGAATGTTGAGCGCAAGGCTTTCGATTTCCTCGTGGTGAAGCAGGTACATGTCTTTTTGGCCCACTTCTTTAAAGTTATATTCGCGTTTAATTTCCATGGGCGCAGTTTCTACCCAAGCACCGTTTTCCCAGTAGCTTCCATTTGCGCTTACTTCGCGAATGTTGATTTCCGGGTTAAAGTTTGTGGCAAATGGGTAGCCATGGTCGCCACCGTTACAATCTAAAATATCAATGTAGTTGATTTCGTCAAACTCATGTTTTAGTGCATGGGCTGCAAAAATGCTGGTAACACCAGGGTCGAAACCACTGCCTAGCAAGGCGCAAATGCCGGCTTTTTCAAAACGCTCGCGATACGCCCACTGCCATTTGTATTCAAATTTAGCTGTATCTTTTGGCTCGTAGTTGGCTGTGTCGATGTAGTGGGTTTTTGTGGCAAGGCAGGCATCCATAATGCTTAAATCTTGATACGGCAAAGCAAGATTTAGCACCACATCCGGGCTATATTGCTCTATTAAAGCCACCAGTTCATCTACATTGTCGGCATCCACTTGCGCCGTGTGAATAATGGTTTTTGTTTTGCCAGAAAGCTCTGCCTTTACCTCTTCGCATTTTGACACAGTGCGGCTGGCAATAATAATTTCTTCAAACACATCGCTATTTTGGCAGCATTTAAAAATGGCCACTCGTGCCACACCGCCACAGCCGATAATCATACATTTTCCCATATTAGTTCTCCTTTAACTGCAATAAAATTTCTCGTGTTATTTTGCAAGCAAGCGCTGTGGAAGCACCGCTTTGGTCGTAATGTGGGGCAAGCTCATTTACATCACAGCCTACCACATTTAGTTTATGTAATTGTAAAATTGCGTTTAACAATTCTTTAAATGTCACGCCACCAGCCTCCGGTGTGCCGGTGCCCCAAAAACAAGAAGGATCCAGCACATCTAAATCAAGCGTAACATACACCGGTTTCCCCTTTAATTGTGCAATGGTTTCCTCAAATCCGCTCAAATCGAATTTATGTAAATGGGTGTGTGCGCGTGCAAATTCAAATTCGTGTTTTTCACCACTGCGGATACCGAATTGATGGATTTTTCCATCCCCTAAAAGGTGCCACACTTGCTTAATAACGCCGGCGTGTGTAAGCGTTTCGCCAAGGTATTCATCGCGCAAGTCTGTATGGGCGTCAAAATGAAGCACCTGCACATCGGGATATTTTTGAGCAACAGCGCGCATGCTACCCAGCGTGATGAGATGCTCTCCACCCAGCATAAACGGAATTTTACCATCGTCTAAAATTTGTTTTGTGTATGCGGTTGTCATCTCCAGCACCTTTTGTGGGTTGCCAAATGGTAAATCCAAATCACCGCCATCAAACACACGCCTCTCTAAAAGATCTTTGTCTGCATAAGGCGAATACGTTTCGATGCCAAAACTTTCGCTTCGAATGGCCGACGGGCCAAAACGCGTGCCCGGGCGAAAAGAGGTGGTGCCGTCGAACGGAACACCAAACAGTACAACTTCGGCCTCTTCATAGCCAGCATCGCACCCAATAAATGTTTGTATGTTTTTATTCATGTTTTTCTAAAAGTTCCTCCACATATCTTGGCAAACAAAAGGCGCCTTTATGCAAATTTTCCGTATAGTATCGTGTGGGGATGGCAAGGTCTCTCCACGCATTTTTGTCAAGGTCTTTTGTTGGATGGATGCCCTTTGAAGCAAACCCAAACAGCCAGTGGCCGGATGGATACGTGGGGATGTGTGCTTGATACACCTTCGAAACGGGAAACGTGCTGTAAATTCGTTTGTGTGCATGCATCATCTCTTTGGCATCGTTTTGGTAAAATGGGCTTTCGTGCTGGTTTACCATAATGCCACAATCTGTAAGTGCTTTGTGGCAGTTTCCGTAAAATTCTTTTGTAAACAACACTTCGCCAGGGCCAAGGGGATCGGTGGAATCCACCAAAATAAGGTCGTATTTATTTTCGGTGTGGCGGATAAATTTTAGGCCATCGGCAATATGAATGTGCGCTTTTGGGTTTTCAAAGCCACACGCTGTTTTTTGCAAGTATTGCTTGCTCACTTCAATCACGCGCTCGTCAATTTCCACCACATCAATATGCTCAATGCCGCTGTAATTTGCCAGTTCCCGCAGCACACCGCCATCACCGGCACCAATCACAAGCACATTGCGTATGGCAGGGTTTACCGCCATGGGCACATGCACCATCATCTCATGATAGATAAATTCGTCTTTTTCCGTAAGCATAATCGCGCCATCCAGCGTTAAGAACCGGCCAAATTCTTTCGATTCATACACCGAAATTTGCTGATAATCGCTTATTTCGTAATGCAGTTGCCTCACTACTTTAATCGAAAAACGCACATTGTCTGAATGGTATTCGCTAAACCATAAATCTTCCATCACACAGTCTCCTTTAGCACATTTAAATGGGTGATGTCGAGGCTTTCGGGGCCGGTTAATTTACAGCCCTTTTCTTTCGCATACGCAATATATTCAATCACTTCAGCCGTCACTTCCTCCCCCGGCGCAAGCACGGGGATGCCCGGCGGATAGCAAATAACAAATTCGCAAGAAATTTTATGTTCACAGCATTCTATGGGCAGGGCTTCTTTTTCGGCGTGAAAAGCCGTTTGCGGCGACATACGCACTTTGGGGCTTATATACTCGCTATCCAAAAGGCCCGTTTTGTCTTTTTTATACAGCCTGCGAATTTCCGAAAGTGCACTGATGAACCGCTCTAAATTTTTCCGTTTGTCCCCCACCGAAATGTAGGCCAAAATATTTCCAAGATCACCAAATTCAATTTGAATGTTGTACTCGTCGCGCAAGATATCGTATACTTCAATGCCCGCAAGGCCAAGTTCCAATGTGTTTACAGACAATTTCGTGCTGTCAAAATCAAACACACTGTCCCCGTTAATCATCTCTTTCGAAAAGGCATAATAATCGCCAATTTCATTGATTTCCGAGCGTGCATATTCAGAAAACCCAAGCACTTTATCGAAAATTGCTTTGCCATTTAAAGCAAGGTTGCGCCTAGAGATATCAAGGCTAACGAGCAAAAGATAATTGCCGCTTGTTGTTTGTGTTAAATTGATAATTTGACGTACATAATTTGCGTTGACATGCTTTCCACACAGCAAAAGAGAACTTTGTGTAAGCGAGCCACCGGATTTATGCATACTCACACTGGCCATATCGGCGCCGGCATCCATAGCGGCCAATGGCATGTTGTTGCCAAAATAAAAATGTGTGCCATGTGCTTCGTCCACCAGCACCTTCATTCCATGCGCATGGGCCAAATCGACAATAGCCTGCAAATGCGAGCACACGCCGTAATACGTGGGGTTATTAACAAGCACAGCCTTTGCCTTTGGATGTGCCTTAATGGCGTTTTCTACGTCTTGCAAGGACATGCCAAGGGCAATGCCCAGCTTTTTATCGGTTTGTGGGTTAATGTACACCGGCACTGCACCACACAGCACCAGTGCATTGATAACACTTTGATGCACGTTGCGTGGCAAAATCAGTTCATCGCCTACGTTGACGGTGGCCAAAATCATTGCCTGAACAGACGAAGTGGTGCCACCCACCATAAAAAAGGCATGCGCAGCACGAAAGGCTTCGGCAGCAAGTGCCTCCGCTTCTTGTATCACCCCGGTAGGATGACATAGGTTGTCTAGGCATTTCATGGAGTTGACGTCAACACTCATGCATCGCTGGCCCAAAAATTCGGTTAATTCCGGGTTGCCTTTACCACGTTTATGGCCCGGCACATCAAAGGGCACCATGCGGCTTTGTCGCAACTCTTCCATGGCCTCTAAAATCGGTGCACTTGTTTGATTGTTCACACACATCTCCTTACCGCGCCCCACTTATGGTGCGTAAATATTCATGCCACTGTATATCTCTATCATTTCCCGGCGCAGGGAATTTGTAATATCCAGCCTTGTTTTGGGGGGAATTTCGTAAATGTCGGAATTGAATAAATAGTTTTGCAAATCCAAATCTTTAATTAACATTTTTGTGTGGAAAATATTAGATTGATACACATTGATATCCATCGAATCGTATTTTTCTATTGTACTTTGCGAAATGTAATCTTGTATTGAGGTGATTTTATGATCCATATACAATTTTTTTCCGTTGATGTCCCGCGTAAAACCACGCACACGGTAGTCGAGCGTGATGATGTCAGAATCAAAACTGCCCACAAGAAAATCCAAAGTAGATAAAGGTGTGATTTTACCGCAAGTCGCAACATCAATATCTACGCGAAATGTGGCAATGGAAGTTTCCGGATGATATTCTGGGTAGGTGTGCACCGTTACATGGCTTTTGTCTAAATGGGCCACCATGGTTTCACCACTGCGTTTTTTATACATGCTTTCTTCGGCAATTAAAAAGGTTACAGATGCGCCTTGCGGCTCATAATCTTGGCGCGAAATATTTAAAACGGTGGCGCCAATCATATCCGTTAGTTTTGTTAAAATATCCGTCAGTCGTTCCGAATTGTATTGCTCGTTGATGTATTTAATATAGTCTTGTTGCTCTCTTGCCGTTTTTGCATAGCAAATGTCGTAAATATTAAAGCTTAAAGACTTTGTTAAGTTGTTAAAACCATATAAATGCAATTTGTCTGTCATCAAAAGGTTCCTCCGTTCGTTTGCAGGGGTGCCATAATAAAAGGGATACACCTATAAAAAGGTGCATCCCATAAGCCAGTCTATCTTGCGCTATGACAGAGTTTATATAGCAGAAACCACTTTTACCACTCTTATTGACCGTTTTACAAGTATGCACCTATAGTACACTTCGGGCGAATGAACCCAACAGGCAATTAAGTTGCCAGCTTATAAAAGTTGCACGCAAAGGGTGCAATCAATAAAGTGAAGAGATTTCACGATATCGTTCTGTTCCAAATTATCTTTATTATAATATAAGAATGCCATTTGTCAATACAGAGTTTTGACAACAGCCCAAATTTTTACATTTTTTTATTTAATTTTTCGTTCAGTGCCGAAATTTTACGCCGCTCAATAAGCCACATTATAATATAAAGCATGATATAGGAGAGCGTAAAACTAAGCAGTGCAGATACAAAATAATCTGTATAAAAAAGATAAATATTAACGGCTGTAATGGCCAAACAAATGGCATAATGCAAAATGCTACACAAAAGAAGATTTATGGATTTAATTTGAAACAATAAGGCGGACGCGCCATATAAAGCAGAGGCAATGAGCCATGCTAAAAATTGTATGGTTATTGTGTTAAAGCCAATAAAAAAAATGGAAAAAAACGTTGTAAAAACAAACCCAATCGAAAGCCCTATGCCAATGTGTTGTAATAATTTCATGGTATTAACCCTCCATAATGGTATTTCTAAAATCTTTCATGTAAAAACGAGAGGCAACCAGCCGTGTGCCGTTGTGTAAATGAACAAGATAATTACCGCTAAATTCGGCCTGCAGTGATTTTACGTGATGCACGTTTACAAGCAA
>CAYJIH010000058.1:0-7612 GCA_964370195.1 uncultured Oscillospiraceae bacterium | reverse complement strand
CCAATTCTTTATTCAAAAATACGTTTTCTTTCTTTCCCCGCGTTCGGTCAAAAAAACGGCCGGTGGGGAAAGAGGCTTTATTGTTAGCGGACTGAACTTGTATCTCAAAAAGCCCCTATTTCTGTGGTGTTTCAATGTCCTTTTGAAACATGGCGAGCATTCTTCCGGCCGATCCCATTGGTGTATCTGTTCCTCGCTCCCAGGTTTCTACCGTTTTTATAAACACCCCCGTGACATTTGCAAAGGTATTTTGTGTAAGCTTTATCGGATTTCGTAAATTTCTAATGTCCCTTGAGCCGAATTTTTCTGCGGCGTTCATAAAGCAACAGCTTCTTTTTACCGCAGGTGTGCCTTGCTCATATTCTATACCTTTGTCCCCTTACACATTTAATCTTTTAGAAGATTAATTTACATTTCATCAGGCATAATCACCGAATCTTAACATATAAAACTGTAGAATTTACCAAAATATACTTTTTTTTAAAAAAATAATTGAACTTTAGTTGCCATGTAGTGTATGATTTAAGAAAATAAACGCGCGTTTATTTCGTGAGGAGAATGAATATGATTGCTGAGGCGAACATCTTAAAAACCATATACCCACAATACGAGAACCGAAAACAATTTTATGATACACGTATTTTAGAGGTGCAAGATGGTTTTATGCACAGTTTGGTAAACAGGATAATCTGCACCTATTTTCTGCTCCTGGGCGGATTGAAATAGGCGGAAACCATACAGACCATCAAAAAGGCTATGTGCTTGCTGCCGGCATTGATTTAGATGTGCTGGGCATCGTCTCGAAAACGGATCGTTCCCTCGTTCGGCTGTACTCACAAGGATATGGGCTTATTCAGGTTGATATTTCCGATCTCACCATCTTTGGGCACGAAAAAAACACCACAGCAGCACTGATTCGAGGCATATACCATAAAATCCATGAATATGGATATTCTTTAAGTGGAATGGATGTTTTTTGCACATCCAATGTATTAAGTGGATCCGGGCTAAGCTCTTCAGCTGCTTTTGAAGTGTTTTTAGGCACCGCACTGAATGAGCTTTATTGTAACAGCGAACTTGCAGATATTGACATTGCCAAAATCGGCCAATATGCTGAAAACGTCTATTTTGGCAAGCCCAGTGGCCTTATGGATCAAATGGCCTCATCGGTTGGAAGTGTCGTTGCCATTGATTTTCAAGATTTCGAAAATCCTCAAATTGAGAAAATTGATTTTTCTGTAGCCAATATGGGGCATTCTATTTGCATTATCAATTCCGGCGCCGACCATGCCGACTTAACAGATGAATATGCAAAAATCACCGAAGAAATGGCGCAAGTTTCAGCTGTTTTTGGCAAAAAATATATGCGCGAATTTTCAAAACAAGATTTATTGGGCGCTGCAGCGCTTGTATGTAAAGAGGTTGGAGACCGCGCATTCTTAAGAGCTCTTCATTTCCAAAACGAGAACGAACGTGCCAAACTGGAAGCGATTGCATTGCAAGAGAAAAATTACACTCAATTTCTAAAGCTTGTCACCGAATCCGGTTTTTCTTCTTATATGTATCTACAAAACATATATGCTGCAGGTGAAACCAAAAATCAACGTGTGGCTGTTGCACTCTCCCTGTGCCAAGAATTTTTGCAAGGTGAAGGTGCTTTCCGTGTGCATGGAGGCGGTTTTGCGGGCACGGTACAAGCCTTTGTGCCAATGCAGCATTTGGAAGAGTTCCAAGCAAGAATCGAATCTGTTTTGGGTGCAGGCTCATGCCACAATTTATCTGTTCGCCAAGTGGGCGGCGTGAAAATATACTAAGCATTCCCCATTACGGAAGAAATAGTACCAAAAATGCAGTGCAAAAACTGTTAAAACATATGAATTTTCTCCATATAGCGAATTTTCATTGACTTTGGACACGGTTGTCATATACACTGAAATCACAATTAAACACGTGTTTATGGAGGTGATTCAATGAACAGTTCCGAAATTGCTCGGCTGGCACATGTTTCCAGAAGCACAGTATCTCGGGTTGTTAACCGCTATCCAAATGTTCCGCCAAAAACACGGCAAAAAGTACAAAAAATCATCGATGAATATGGATACACACCCAATGTGTCGGCGCGTGTTTTAGCAGGAAAAACAAACCATATTATCGGCATTTTCATTGCCGACATCTCCATAGAAACGCAAAACACCCCTTGGCTTGGCATTCGCTCGCCTTACAACATGGAACTTTTGGCATCCGTAATTGCAAATTGCAAAAAGATGGGCTACCTTACCTTAGTAGATGTGATTACAGACCTTGATGAATGCAAGCAAATAGAGAACTATTTTACAAATCGAATGTTGTATGGAGGTATTTTTGTTGGTTTTCCATACCGCACAAAAGAATTGGAATCACTTGCACAAAAACAAAATAATGTTGTGCTGATTGACCAATTGCTGCCGGAAGATGATAAGAAAAACCAGTTTAAAATTGTAAATACAGACAATTTTAAAGGTGGATATTTGGCCACAAAACACCTTATCGACAAGGGGCACCGAAACATTGCCCACATCACTGGCGACAGTCGTCTGTCCTCTATTGAACGACAAAACGGCTATATCAGTGCGCTAAAAGACGCCGGCATTCAAAAACGGAATAACTGGATAATACCGGGAGATTTTCGAGAAAAAACCGCTTACAAAAACATGTTGGATTTTTTGAAAACCAACCAACCAACAGCTATTTTTTCAGCAAATGACATCATGGCACTTGGCGTTGCACGTGCCATAAAAGAAAGTGGATTGCAAGTGGCCAAAGACATCTCTTTAATTGGTTTTGATGACTTAAAGCAGTCTCAGTGGTTGGATTTACAATTGACAACTGTTTCGGCAAATTTAGAAGATATTGCAGCCAAAAGTGTGCAGTCTCTATTTGGGCAAAGCAAAGAGCCGAAACACACGATTTGCGACGTCACGCTCATAGAAAGAAAAAGTGTACAAGCTTTTTTGTAATATCGAAAAAATTCGCCCATACTTCATGGCAAATTTTTTCGACAAAAATAAACGCGCGTTCATAGAACTTGTTCAACCACCCCAGCCGCCATACCACAAGAGATTTTGTCGTTACAAAAAACAGAACGAAAGAGAAGGGATCAAAGATGAATATCATGGTAATTGGTTTTTTTGCATTATTTTCAATCGTAGTGGCTGTCATCACGTTTTATAAAACGCGAGGAGAAAATTTAAGCACAAGCGATGGTTATTTTTTAGGTGGCCGCAGTTTAAAGGCAAAAGTAATCGCCGGATCCTTGCTGCTTACAAACCTCAGTGCGGTAAGTTTTATTGGTATGTCGGCACAGGCATATGATGCAAATATGAGTGTGATGGGCTGGGAAGTGGGCTCTGGCATTACCTTGGTACTTATTGCATTGTTTTTATTGCCTCGCTACTTAAAACAGGGCATCACAACCATCCCCGAATTTATTGAAGCCCGTTTTGACGCCAGCACACGCCAGTTTGTTACAATTTTATTCTTAATTAGCTATATCGTAAATTTATTGCCCATCACTTTATACTCTGGCGCTGTGGCCATGGGTGAAATTTTTGACATGTCTGCCATTTTGGGCATTACAGAAGCGCAAAATGTTTGGTTGCTTGTTTGGGTAATCGGCATCATTGGCACTTTATATGCAGTGGCCGGTGGGCTAAAAGCGGTAGCTGTTTCCGATTCCATCAATGGTGTTGCACTCATCATCGGTGGACTGCTCGTGCCAGTTTTCGCCCTTATCTATCTTGGCAGTGGCAACATTTCAGACGGCTTTCAATTGTTTTTAACCAGCACACCGGAAAAACTCAACGCCATTGGCTCCACAAGTGATCCCCTTCCTTTCGGTACGGTGTTCACAGGCCTTTTGCTTGTGAACTTATATTACTGGGGCACCGACCAATCCATCATCCAGCGTGGCCTTGGTGCCGAAAACTTAAAAGAAGGCCAAAAGGGTATTATCTATGCCGGCCTTTTGAAGGTGCTAACGCCTTTCCTTGTAATTATCCCGGGCATCATGGCCTTCCAAATTTTCGGTGGCACCATAGAAGATTCCGATACAATTTACCCCATTTTGGTCAATACGGTGTTGCCTGCGCCCCTTGTTGGTTTTTTTGCAGCCGCCATGATGGGCGCCATTCTCAGCACATTCAACAGTGTTCTCAACAGTGCCTCCACCTTGTTTGCCATCAATGTGTACAAACCGAAATGGGGCAAAAACCACACGGATGCACAGCTTGTGAAAAAAGGAAAGATTTTTGGCACCGTGGTTGCCGTCTTAGCCATGATAGGCGCTCCGTTCATCATGTATGCCCCGGCGGGATTGTTTGATTATCTGCAAATTATCAACGGATTTTTCAATGTCCCCATCTTCACCATCATCTTTATGGGGTATATGACAAAGCGTGTGCCGCCCATTGCCGCGAAAGTAGCCATCACATTTTTTGTGGCCGTATATGCCTTTACACAGTTGATATGGGACACCGGCATGCACTATTTGCACATTTCGGCCATTTTGTTTGCGGTCTCTTGTCTCATTATGTACATCATTGGGAAAATAGCCCCTCAAAAGGAAGACTTTGTGCTGGAAAATAAAAATGTTGTCAATGTGGAACCTTGGAAAAACCGTTTTCGCTTCAGTGGTTTTGTTATTTTCGTCATGTTAAGCATGTATGTTGTTTTTTCAAAAATTGGCCTGGCACACGAAAACGGATTGAATGCCCTCACCGGGATTGTTGTGGTGGCAATCGCTGTCGTGTGTGCCATTGCAGCCTTGGCACTGGAAAAAAAGTTTAACAAAACATAATTGGACGATACAAACATCCCTTGCGCCTTGATGGGAGGAAAATATGAACATTGTATTCAACGAGCAAAGCAAAACATTCCATCTTTATAACGAGCATATTAGCTATCTTTTTAAAATACTGAAAAATAATCAACTCGGGCAGCTCTATTTTGGAAAAGCCATTCAAGACAGACCCGATTTCGATCATTTATTGGCTTTGCGTGCGTGTATCTTGGCCCCGTGTGCCTATCAAGGCGACTTAGATTTCTCCTTAGAGCTGCTTAAACAAGAGTATCCGGCATACGGCACAGGTGATTTTCGTGACCCCGCTTATCAAATTGACCAAGAAAATGGAAGCAGAATTACCAACTTCACCTATGATTCGCACAAAATAGAAAAAGGCAAACCCGCCATGCAAGGTTTGCCGCACACGCATGGGCAGGAAGACGACGTGATGAGTCTATCCATCACTTTAAAAGACGAACAAATTGGCTGTTCGCTTGTGCTTCACTATCACATTTTCAAACAGATGAGCGCGCTGGTTCGCAGTGTGCAGTTTTTAAACACCGGCACACAAACGCTTCGCATCACCCGTGCCCTTTCCATGAACCTCGACTTATACGATTCTGATTACGAGATGATTCAGCTGGATGGCGCCTGGAGCAGAGAACGCCATGTAACAAGCCGTGCTTTGCAGCAAGGCATTCAGTCCATTTCCAGCACACGAGGCGCAAGCAGTGCTACACACAACCCGTTTTTGGCGCTTAAACGGCCTTGCACCACCGAAAACAGTGGCGAAGTGTATGGTTTTAACCTTGTGTACAGTGGCAACTTTTTGGCCCAAGCGCAAGTGGACAGTTACGATGTAACCCGCGTTAGTATGGGCATTCACCCGTTTGAATTTGAATGGACCCTTGCACAAGGAGAAGCTTTTCAAACACCGGAAGTGGTGATGGTGTATAGCGACGAGGGCCTGAGTGGTATGAGCCGTGTATACCATGCCTTGTACCGAAAACACCTCATGCGTGGAAAATGGAAAGACCGTGTGCGCCCTGTTTTGCTCAATAGCTGGGAAGCAATGTATTTCAACTTTACCGAAGACAGCCTCTTGCGCATGGCAAAGCAAGCAAAAGAGCTTGGGGTTGAGCTGTTTGTGCTGGACGACGGATGGTTTGACCGTCGAAACAACGACAGCACTTCTCTGGGAGACTGGCAGGTTGACTTGGTGAAATTGCCAAACGGAATTGCCGGCCTTTCTGAAAAAATAGAAGCACTGGGGCTTTCGTTTGGCCTTTGGTTCGAGCCTGAAATGGTGAACGAAATGAGCAAACTATACAACACACATCCCGACTGGGTGGTGCACACGCCACAACGTAATAAATCATATGGGCGCAACCAATTTGTGCTTGATTATGCAAGAAAAGAAGTGGTGGATTACATTTTTACCCTGATGTGTAAAACATTGGACAACGCTAAAATCAGCTACATCAAATGGGATATGAACCGCAACATCACCGAGGCATACTCTGCTTCTTTGCCGAAAGAAAGGCAGAAAGAGTTTTTCCATCGGTATATCTTAGGCGTATATGACCTGTATGAACGGTTGACAAGCCGATATCCGAACATTTTGTTTGAGTCTTGCGCCAGCGGTGGTGGGCGTTTTGATGCAGGGATGCTGTATTATGCACCGCAAGCTTGGACAAGCGATGATACCGATGCCGCCGAGCGGCTGCCCATACAATATGGCACCAGTTTTGCCTATCCTCTCATTTCTATGGGTAGCCACGTTGCGGCCGTTCCCAACCACCAAGTGTTGCGCGAAACCAGCCTAAAAATGCGTGCGGATGTTGCGTATTTTGGCACATTTGGATATGAATTGGATGTAGGAAAACTAAGCGAAGAAGAAAAACGAGAAGTATGCGCACAAATTTCGTTTTTCAAAAGCCACCGTGAGCTCATTCAATTTGGGGATTTTTATCGTTTACAAGGCGGCGGCAACCTATACAGCTGGATGGTGGTTTCAAAAGATAAAAAACAAGCCATTCTCGCCTACTACAAGCTGCTGGCCACACCCAATCCTTCCCTAAAGAAAATACGTCTGGTGGGGCTGGATGCACACACACAATACAATTGCATACAAAACGGAAACCAATACTATGGCGACGAGCTCATGCATATGGGGCTTTTATGCGAAACAGAGTTCACCGGGTTGATTCAAGGAGAAAATTACAAAGGCACCTATACCTCTGGCACAGATAAAGGCGACTTTACATCTCAGCTATATGTATTTAAATCTGTATAACATCGGCCAAAAAAGTATAAAACAGGATGGTTTCTCACTTATTATGGATACAATGTAGAAAAAAACCCGTTTTTTGGTGTGTGGGAACCCGCTTGCAACCATCGCGGCAAAACCTTTATTCTGCACGAAGTGATAGAAAAACTTGCAGTTCTCTTTTTGCCAAAATCGAGGCATATTTTGCAAACACGAAAGGTCAAAAGGCTTTCGAGAAGAAGAAAAAGGAGAAAGAATCCGCCAATAAACCCGACAAAACAGCATAGAAAAAGCCGGCAGCTGACACAGGGTCATCTACCGGCATATTTTATATCGGAAAATTTACAGAAGAAAACGTAAAATCCGAACACATCTCCAATTTTGAAGACGGTGTTCGGATTATGTGGGTTTGTCTTGTTCGGTCAATAAAGCTGCCGGCGGGGAAAGGGGCCTTATTTTTAGCGGGCTGAACTCATATCTCCATAATCCCGTATTTCTGTAAAATCTAAGCTTACTTTTATAGA
>CAYJIH010000057.1:0-7705 GCA_964370195.1 uncultured Oscillospiraceae bacterium | reverse complement strand
CCCTGCTTTTCTCGAAAAGCAGGCGGGGTTTGGGGCAGCGCCCCAAGGTTTTACGTGCGCGGGCTTGCAGGCGAATTCAACCCAAAAGCCGAAGGGCAGTGTTTTTTGACGGTCGGAGGGCTGTGACAATCGTCACAGCCCTCCGTGTTTCTTACATTATTTGTGTTTATAACCCGTGTAAATACACATAATCATTGCAAAAACAGCAAGATAAGCCCAAAATTTATGGTGTTTCATCTTTATCTTCCTCCAAAAAATTTACTTCATCTTCTTTATGAATCATAGACTTCGCCGATGTTAATGTTAGTGCAATGGTAGAAGCATTGTGCAACCAAGCAGAGGTACCTGCGGTAATTGCACCAAAAATACCAAGTATGATAAGAGATGTATTAAACGAAACGATGATTCCGTATTGTCTGTAAATTTTTTGCATCAGTTTTTTGGCAAGGCGCCGTGCCTCTACAACTTTCGTAAGCTCGTGCGACAGTACAGAGATGTCTGCAACTTCTCGCGCAATATCAGACGAGCCGTTAAGCGTAAGCGATACATCGGCAACACTGAGTGCCGGTGTGTCGTTTATCCCATCACCAACCATGAGTATGGTGCGCCCTTCTGCCTTCAGTTTTTCAATGATTTCTGCTTTTCCGTCCGGCAAAACAGAGGCATAATACTTACGAATTCCAAGAAGGTTGCTGATGTGTTTTGCATTACTTTCGCCATCTCCCGTAATCATAAACACATCGTTTATGCCTTCTTGTTTTAGCATATCAATGGTGAATTTCGCATCGGACCTTGGGGGGTCGTTTATGCAAATGATGCCAATCAGCTCCGTATCAACCGCAAGATATACAGCGGTATTGTTTCCAATTTCTTCGGTAATCCACTGCTCTTTTTCTTTCGGATAAGGCACCTTTTCGTCTTCAAAAACAAAATGTCTGCTGCCGATAACCGAGTGCTTGCCCTTGTATATGCTTGCAATTCCGTGCGCCACAATATACTCCACTTTTCCGTGCTTTTCCGGGTGATGAAGCCCTCTTAACTTAGCTTCGCTTACAATGGAAGCGGCAACACTATGTGGAAAATGCTCTTCTAGGCAAGCGGCAATTTTTAGCACTTCGTTTTCTGTGTAGTTATTGGCAATGGGTATTATTTTTGAAACTTTCGGCACCGCGTTTGTAAGGGTTCCTGTTTTGTCAAAAACAACCGTATCCACTTTCGATAAAACTTCAAGATACTTCCCGCCCTTTACCAAAATGTCGTGGTTTACACTTTCTTTAAGCGCCGAAATAATGGTGATGGGTGTTGTAAGTTTGATGGCACAAGAAAAATCGACCATAAGCACCGATAACGCCCTTGTAATGCTTCCGGTTAAAAGCAACGTTGCAAAAAACAAACCAAAACTTACAGGGACAATGTCGTCGGCAAGCCGCTCTGCACGCCCTTGCACAAGTGCCTTTTCTTTTTCGCCGGTGTCAATGAGGTTTATGATTTTCGATATCCGAGACTCACTTTGAAGGTTTAAAACCTCCATGTCTATTTCGCCGTCTTCCATTACGGTGCCTGCAAAAACGGTGCTGCCCACTGTTTTATGAACAGCAATCGGCTCGCCTGTCATGGTGGCCTCGTTTAGAAGGGCATCACCGGCAGAAACAACGCCATCCATGGGGATCAGGCTTCCTTTGCGGATGCGAATTGTATCGCCAATGGCAACATCGCTGTGGTGCACTTCAACTTCCACACCATTTTTAATAAGCCACACCTTATCAACATTGAGCGTAAGGCTTTGGGCCAAAGCGTGTTTTGCCCTTAAGTTTGAATATTCTAAAAGCAAATCCGAAAGGCCCAGTAAGAACATCGTAGACGAAGCGGTTTTGTAGCTTTTAGAAAGCAAAGACGCGCTGATGGCGGTGCCATCCAAAACTTCCACATTTATTTTTTTAGAAGATAACGCACGAAGCCCGTTTACGATGTAGGGAACAGCGCGATAAAGCGTGTAAATTTTGTGTGGCAAGGAGGGCAAAAAGTAATGCCTTGCAAAATGAAAGAGGATGTGTTTTGCAATTCTTTTCTTCAGTGCATTTTCTAATATTGTGGCACGCTCATCCTCTGTGGGAACACCATCGTTTATCTCGCTAAGTTTTAAAGCGGAAAGTTTCCCTAAAATGATCTCGCGGGTATTTTTATTTGTATATTCGATAAGCACCGAACCATTTATCTCATTAACTTTTACATTGATTACATCAGTTAAAGAAAGGAGCAGTTCGGATAAACCGTAAGCCTGCTCCTTTGTTATGATATATTTTCCAAAGCGAATTCGAAGTCTTGTGGGCTTATCACATATTATGTGATACTTCATACAATGCTCCTTTGCCAGTTACTTGCAATCGCAATCGCAATCTTCGCCACATTCGTCTGCCTCGGTGCAAGCTTTTTGCGCCACTGTTTTTGCATCGCAAACAACATCGTCGGCTTCTTCTTTAATATTGGCAGCTGTTTCAAGAACCTTATCTTTAAACAAAATGCCACCTGCAACGCTTTTTACTGCTATATCACGTGCTTTTTTTGTTTTAAGCAAGCCGAAAATAGCAACACCTGTGGCTGCGCCTGCTGCAAAAATTAGTTTATGTTGTTTGGTTATAAAATCTAACATAGATGATCCCTCCTAATAGTATTCCTATCATTATAATTCTTTTTAAAAGAAGGGTTCTACTCTGAAACCGCATTTTTGCCGTTACAACAGTTTTTGCGATACTGTGAAGGGGTGGTGCCATACATATTTTTAAACGCTTCTGTAAACTTACTTACATTGATATACCCGATATCGTACGCAATTTCACTAATGTTTTTATTTGAGATTCGAAGTAACGTTTTTGCCTTTTTAAGTTTTACATTTCTTATGTACCGTTTGGGTGGCACACTAAAATTTTTTAGGTATAGCTGCCGAAAAGTGGTTTCGGATATGTAAAGAATTTTCGCAATTTGTTTTTCGGTTTTGGTGTTATCAAGCAAAAGCCGCCTAGATACATTTAAAATTACTTTTGTTTCTAATCGCATAGACACCCCCTGATAGCAAAATAATCCCGAGATGTATCATCTCAGGATTTTAAGGTGGCAATAAAGCCCCGGTTACACCATTCGGTGTGAAATGCCATTGCCAAGCCGTATTGTGTATACATGCCTTTACATCATTTCACTTTTTCAAGTGCACAGCATTTTTTTGCCACCCTACGTTATTAACACACGATTATCCCAAGGCAATCGCCTCAGCATTTATGCAAGTTTCTCTCCGCACGCTTTGCAAGCAGCCTCAGCGTCCCCGTCCGGTGCTTCGTTGCACATATATGTTTCTACGGATTTAGCGGTGGTTTCTTCTTCCCAGTTTCTCATCCATTCGCCGTCTCCCCAGCCGTAAGAGCCAAAAAGAAGCACGTTTTTATCGGCCAAGCTGTCTTTCACATCATCCCACATTGGCTGAAACTCGGATTCTTCCAAAACTTCAGCACCCATCGAAGGGCAACCAAAAGCAATACTATCATACCCTGCTACCATGTCTTTTGTAAAGCTATCTGCTGTAAAAACTTCTGTTTCAGCGCCTTTGCTTTTGGCACCCTCGGCCACAAAATTAGCCATAGCTTCGGTGTTTCCGGTTCCGCTCCAATAAACCACTGCAACTTTACTCATAATCAATTCTCCTTCAAGTGAAATGTTGTTGTATATTTAAGCGACTGCTTGTTTTTTCACAGTCAACTTTAAAATATCGCATCCGTTGTGCCATAACCGTTTATAAACTTCTTTGCACTTGTCGTACTTTGCAAATTTTTGCAAGGCGGCATCCTCGTTGCCATATACTTTCCAGTATTTACAAAGGTTGCAATTTTGCCCTTTGTTGCAGATAAAACCCTCCACATCTTTTGGGGGATACCCTAAAAACAAACCAATTTCATGAGGGAATTCCTCGTAGGTGGAAAGCCTTTCAGAAAGCCTTTGAATTGCCTTTTGTACACTAAGGTTTTTGTATCCATATTGTGATAAGATGGCAATTGCTTGTGGGTCACTCATATCGTTTATTAGCATATCTTCTCTATACATATAAACCAGCGCGGAGTTTGTGCAGGTTTTTAACAATTCCAGCTTTACGCCACACAAAAAGAACTTTTTGTTCCAAAACGTAATATTATCCATTAAATCGGCCTTATTAGTAAATTTAATTGTAAACAAACTGGCCGTTTTTAAAGAAGATAAGGTAAGTGAGCCATGCACAATCAATGTTTTTTCGTTTACCATACTACATTGCCTCTAGGATATTTTTAAGTGCAGAAAGCGAACTGGAGTGGCAGCGCTCTACTTTTGCATTGCATCGTTTTGCTTCGCAGTTTGCACAGGCAACCAGTTTGTGGGAAACCGTGTTCGTAAACAGTATGATCATATCGGGCGAGCCAAATTTGCTTCTAACATCACCTTTCATCTTTGTAAAAACCTTGGCTTTGCACCCATATTGCTTGCAGGTATCTATATACCGTCTTTCCATACATTCGTTTCCGCCCACAATAACAACGCTCATACTCTTAACTCTCACTTTCCATGCGTTAGCGATAGCTAACCTGTGCTTTTAAATAAACTGCCACAAATGCAATTTCATGGCAGAATAGTTAGCGCACGCTAACTATTTCTAATATATCGTTTACAGCCCCTTTTGTCAAGTGTAAATTTATTGTATTTATAAATTTACAGAATTTTTATACCTAATCTTGATAAACAAAACCATTTTTCGTGGCAAAACTACTATAAAGTAATATTGTTAAATAGGATACAAAAAGATTGAAAGGCTTTTTGTGTTTATAAAAACGCGCTTCGCAAGCTGTTTTAATGGGGGACAAATGGTTTTACCAATGCCCATTTGCAAGAAATTTCAGTAAGTGCAAAGCCTGCCGCCGGCACAAAACAGAACCCTTTTAATGGATTGACACGGCTGTATAAATGGGATATATTGAATAGTACACAGAGGCAAAAAAACACAGTGCGTACAAAGAAAGGTGGCGAAAGATGGCGTTCTTAAACATGAAAAAAGTGGTTTTTAAAAACGAGTACACCACGCAAGAGCTTTACGAGGCAATTAAAGATGTACAATTTCCACTGGGCAAACCTGTCCTTGCAAAACACGGGGCAGCAACGCTTATTGTTTTTGCTCCAATCAACAAGGACACGCAGATGGTAATCAACCCCGGGAAAATCGGAGACAAAATTAATGTATATCGTGTGATGGTGATGCCGGAGGTAGGGCTTGATAATTTAATCGTAAGCACGGTGATAGACATTGTAACAGACCAATGGGCACTTGTGATAAACCAACTGGGAAAAAATGTTAAGGAATATAAAAAGTGTGTGGATACCATTGCAGATCAGCTTGATGGCCTTGGCTTGTAGGCGCGCGCTGTTCGGCTTGTAAAATGGGTTTGCATACGATGTTATGGCAGACCAAAATGGGGCGGCTTGCAAAGTTGACTTCAAAAAAACGCCGCCTTTTTCTTGGTTTTATTAAAAGGCTTTTTGCTGCCAAGGTGTCTGCCGGGTTATAAACGAATGCTTCAAAAAAATGTGCATAAAAGAGGGAACTTTTTCAAAGGAAAAAGTTCCCTCTTTTATGGTGTGGCAAAGGCGCCTTTGCAAAAACCAGGAGCTTTATATAAAAATCAAAAATTTCCATTATAAACATAGTACACCCCTTAGATGGTGTTTCGTATTGCTGCGTTCGTTTGCACTTTTCACCTGCACTTGTTAAAAATTTCGCAATCGTGGCGCTTGTGTAATTCATTTTTATTTTGTGGTATAATAAATATATAAAATAGGACAAAAGCTAAAAAATGAAATGATACCCCTTAAGAGCCCGGCGGAGAAATCGGCTGTGCTCTGGTGTTTATTTGCGCTATGATACAATAGCGAGCAAACAATAACGTGCGCAAACCAAAGGGATAGACGAAGAAAAAAAGGCGCGAAACTGCGCTATAGCATAAATATATTCTGGTAAGTAATTGTGGAAAGGAAAGGTATCATGTCCCTTATAGGTATCGTTTTACTATCAATAGGCCTTGCGATAGACGCCTGTTGTGTTTGCACAACAAGTGGCCTGATCTATAGACCAAACATAGCAAAATCATTCGAAATAGCATTGCCATTTGCAATATTTCAAGGGGTAATGCCACTTATAGGATATTTTGGAATTGGACTATTGCCTGATACATTGTTTCGATACAATCATATCATCGCGTTCGTCTTACTATGTCTTGTGGGCATCAAAATGCTTGCTGATGCCCTTAAACCAAAAGATGGAGAAGAAGCGCAAGCGGTTGATGGAAAGCGCCTTACAATAAAGATTATCCTTGTGCAAGCGGTTTCAACAAGCATCGATGCACTAACGGTAGGGGTAACTCTTGGCGGCCAACCCATCGAATTTATACTCATGGCAGTATGTCTTATCTCAGCAATCACCCTGGCAATGTGTTTTGGGGCGGTAATCCTTGGCGAAAAAATAGGAACCAAGCTGAACAGCAAAGCCGAAATTTTGGGTGGTATTGTTTTGGTTTTAATTGCGTTCAGTCTGCTTTTAGGTGGGCTGTAGGAGACGAAAAAGAGAAACAGGGCAGCTTTTGGAATTTGGCAAGGATGCGCTGAAGCAACGTCTGCCATTGACAAAAGCTTGCGTGGCTCGCTTATATTAAAAACGACAGAGGATATTTAAAGAAAAGCGGCTTTTACGCGGGCTGTTGCTAATTGTGCCGCTTGCCTATCTGCTTTCGCGGGTGCTGGCACTGGAAGGGGTGTGGATTGCCTATGTGCTTACGGAAATTGTAACCATACTCGCCACATTGCTTATGTGCAAAATAACACAAACACGATACAAAAGCCGTTACGAGAGCATTCTTTTGTTTGAAAAGCAACCTGAAAATATGGCTGTGTATGATATCACCTTGCAAAGTGAAGCAGGGCATGCCGTTTTGGTATCGGAAAATTTAATTGTGTTTTGCAAACAAAAAGGCCTTTCGGAAAAACAGGCCAATTTAATTGGGCTGATGGCGGAAGAGACGGTGATGTGCATTGCACAATTTAACGAAAAAGACACACCGCATGCCATCGATTTTTTGTGTCGCATTGAGGAAAAAGAAATTGTACTGAGCTTTAGAGACAACGGCAAACCCTTTGATGCAACACCGCCACCAACGCAAGGGGAAGAACCCAGTTTCGACAATATCTCTGTGCTGCGAAGCATTGCCAAAAGCGTGCACTATACGCGCTCTTTAGGGATGAACAACACACTGCTGATACTGAAGCGGGAGGGCGCCAACTGATTTATAGTTTACTTGTATAAGCCCAGAAAGAAGTCGCCGCCCTCGTCTGGTTTATTCGGGGCTTACCGAAGCGAGCATTTGCCAAAAGGCGGATTTTGTGGCGTTTTAAGCGATGTTCGGTATGTTGCGCCAAGGACACAAAAAACCAAGACACATTTACTTTTTAATAATAGGGCGCTATTTTGCTGCCATGCACCCGCCGTGCACATTTTGCTTTTTCGCAAGTTGCCATGGTATTATTTTGCATTAGATATTGACAAAGGCCATTGCATTTGTTAAAATATATAATGCTGTTGCATGAAAATATAGAATATCTAGTATATATCCTATAGCATTGCAAGGGTGCCCGAATATTTTTAATA
>CAYJIH010000056.1:0-7795 GCA_964370195.1 uncultured Oscillospiraceae bacterium | reverse complement strand
TAGGCACAAGCTAGGTAGTAAAGCTGCAAAGTCTCCCCATGGAGAATGATGTGCAAAATGGAACTGTAAGTTGACACGCTATAAAGTCATCTATAACATTGTGCTCAAAATGCTGCCAATCAACATATTTTCATTTCCCCTTTGTTCATATCCAAAGTTACAATGTGTTAAGGCTTCTTTAACGTCTAATTACCCTAAAGAAAAACAAAAAAACTTGTAGTGGTTTTAAAACCTCTACAAGCAAACTTTTGCACAATTAAACATATTAAGATAGTACTATCTAAAATTTATAATTATACTTGTTTTCAAATTAGCTGCATACTTGGTTGTGCTCTTCATAGCCACCAAATGTGTTGTCAGCTCTTGTTGATGGGCAAGTAGAATACTCTGTGTTGGCCAATTCAACAACTTCGATCGATGGTACATTCCATGTTTTTTTCATATGTTTCACCTCCCTCGTATTTCACTTCGTGTAGCATAGCATATAATTTTATTCAGGTCAATAAATCTAACAAATTTGCAAGAATTTCCAGAGGATTGGTGGGAAATACATTGCATAAAAACCAAAAGTTATGATAAATACAAATAAGAATCGGGGATAATGTCGTGTTTTTAAAAAAGCACTTTATATTTTAAAAGAGGACATATTCTATAGATACTGCGGGATACTATATTTTTGGTAATTAAATTCACAAAAATTGACTCAAAATCTATTATAAAGCAAGATATGTGTAGTTTGGTTAGTATAACTCATGTTGCTCGATAAATAACCCCACTAGATATATGGAGCCCAAAGTTAATAAATCGGCATTAAATTGTGCACTTTTTTCTAGTGTTTTCAATTTGGCAACTTGATGCTCTTTATATTCTTTTTTTACGTATTTAGATACTTGTGGCAAATCCAAAACTCTTTTAATATCCGCATAAATTTCTGGCCATTTTGGTTCTAGTCTCTCAAACCAATCTGCGCTTTGTACACCAATCAATGCCGTTTCCTTAAAAAACAAATCTGGCAAAAGATTTTTACAATAATACCGCGCCATTCTTCTTGTTTGGCATTGGTCATTTACAAAGCAACCCATCGGGATGGCACTGCAAAACTCAAATATCCTAATATCCCGCGTAGGATCTCTTACAATTATTCCATTTTTTAAAGAAAAAGCAGTTTCAGCATCGGCAATATGTGCAAATGCGATGGGATTGATTGCCTCTTTTCTCTGTGCTTCAAATTTCATTGAATGTTTAATACTCATCAACCCACTTTTAGGACTAAGTCTTTTATCCTTATTCTGGATACCCACATTTTTTGCCATATCTTTATCTAATACACTTTGTTCCAAATAATTTTTACCATCTATTTTTCTGTTATCTTTAAGCATGTTCATTAGGTAAACAAAATATAATTTTCTGCTATAATTCATTTTCTTGCAGTATTTATTTGCAACCGTTATTAATTTAATAAATCTTTTTCTGGCTATGCAGTCTTTTAAATATTCGCTCATCGTCCCCCATGAAAGGGTTGCATTGCCAGTTTGACCATTTAGTAAAATCTTGTGTCCATTCATCCCGGCTTTATTATATATGGCATTTACCCATGCTATATTTGAATGTGATTTATACGGTGATTCATATAATTTTATAATTTCTTTCATATCGGTGAACCCATCACATTCTGGTGTGGACATAAAATTCGGCTTTATATTTGGGTACATCTTACAATAGTGTAAAATAATATCCGATTCATCTCCGGTACGATACATAATCGGTACCTTTGCCGCTGCTTTACTGATTGGTACATGTGTGTATCCGTAGAGGTTTTTCCCTTCTTTTTCCATTGTTTTTGCAGCAAGTGCCCCAATAACAGTGGAATCAAAGCCACCAGACAACATGATGGCCGGCTCTCCTTCTATTCCTGCAAGAGTTTCATTTACACATTTTTCAAAAAGAGATAAGAAATGCTGTTTATATTCTTCGTCACTATTCAATTTGAGTTGTTTTATATCATCATATTCCCAATATTTAATTTTTTCCATTCCATCTTTTGTAAAATGATTATAGTGAAAAGCCTCTACTCGTTTAACACCTTTAAATGGGGTATCTACAGGATTTGTGAGTATATTTAAAGATTGTACGCCCATAAATAGTGCAATCCATTCTTCGTTGATTTCTTTTTCATCGCTTGCATTCAAAATCGCATCTATCCTTGTAGAAAAATATACTTTTGAGCCAACAATTTGATAATAAAGCGCCCTGGTTGCAACATGATCTCCACCTAAAAATAACTCATTCTCTTTAATATTATAGGCAGCATAAGAATAGCTTCCATACAGATGCTTTGTCATCATGGCTCCCCATTTTTCAAAGGCAGCAAAAATGATATTTCCATCTGGGCAATGTGGGTTGTCGATATCAAGTGCCACTATCATCTCATCTCTATTATCTACAACACCATCAACAGTAAATAATAACCCCTTCGCCTCATCATATTTTGGCAAAACTTCATTTTTGCTCCATATTTTTATATGTTGTAGTCCGCAGCCCATCATAGCATTGTTTTGCACGATATTTGAGAAATGGTCAATTTTAAAGCTGTGGAACATTTTTTCCATATTTTCACTCGTATTTTCCATTATCTTATTTCCGGAAAAATCAATGCAACCCCATATTGCAGACATAATATTCTCCTCATTTCATTTTTGCCAATTTATTTCAAGTAAATTTAAATTTATTATAACATATCTGTTGTAAAAATATCCAAAATCAATTCATTGAACATATAGGCAAAACATTGGTCATTAACTTTGCCGCCAATTCTTTTGGTGCAATCATAATTCTACGATACAATTCACCATAAGTAATGAATACCACTGAATTTGTACAAAAGCAGCATCTGTTCTTCAGAAAAATCAACACACTCATTTTTATCGTCACCAAACAAAACCACGCAAAAACAATACACCACAAAATTTCACCGATAGTAAATTATTGACTTCTTTTAAAAAACCACTCATTTTCCTTAAAAAAACGTCTCTATGTAACCTGTGTGTAACCCATATATGGTATAGTAAGTTAAGTTTTTACTGCATATACAAAAAAATCATCTTTTCGCGTTTTTGTAGCGGCACAACAGAAACATTTTGCTATTTATTATTTAGAAATATAAGGGGAGCACGAACGTGAAAAAATTATCGACGATACAAAAACGAATTCTATGTGGCCTCGCGGCGGTGCTGTTGTTAACCGCGGTGGTGGTATCTTTGCCAAGCAATGAATATTTGCAGGTAAGTATAGACGACCAAAGCATGCCTTTGGCCAATTTTACGCAAGAGGAAATAGACGAAATTACGCGACTGGAAGAAGCCCTGCGCGAAGCAAATGAAGAATTGACGTTGGCACAGCAAAACGAAGAGCAAGCGCTGCAAACGCTTGAGGCCGCACGAACAAACGTTGCCGCCACAGAAAGTGGGCTTGCCATTGCGCAAACCATGCAAGCCACCGCGCAAGCAGCCGCCGACGTTGCCACTGCCGCCGCTGCGGCAACTCCGGACGATGAAGCACTGGCACAACAAGCCGCCACGGCACAAACGGCACTGCAAACCGCCAATGCCGATTTACTTTCTGCCGAGCAAGTAAAAGCAGACGCTGAAACGACATTGCCAATCGCCCAAGAAGCGTATGAAAGCGCCGTTGAAGAAACAGCCGCCGCACAGGCGCGCGTGGATGAAGCAACAACTGCCTTAGAGGAAGCCGGCGGCCCCCTTGCCACAAGCTCCAGCACCCTGCCGGAAAATTCCAGCATGCCCGAGGAAGATACCAGCACCTCACAAGTGGAAGACAACAGCAATTTAGAAGAAGACAACAGTGCCTTAGAGGCAAGCACATTCTCACTTCTTGGTTCAGAAGAAGACGAAGAAGAAGCCGTTTACCAAGTGGTTTTGAACGTTTTAAACAACAAACTACTGCGCTACGACAACGCAGAAAGCACCAATACCTATATCCGAGACATCTCTACAGAATACACCACGTTAACGCCGGAACTAGAACGCGATGAAGAGGGCAATATAACGGCTGTAACCGTGAGTGCAGACGCATTTGCCGCCGCCGGCGTGCCAGAGCCTGCCGTGGGCTTCTCCAATTTCCTTGGCTGGAGCGAAACCATGGACGTGAAAGACAAAACCGTTCTTCCGGCCAACACAGCATACTCTTTTGATGCAGCTGCTGCAACGGCAGACGAAGAGGGCGTTCTCACTTTCCACCTGTATGCAAAATACGACGACATTGTTTCCACCGGCACGCCCACGATTATGGCAAACGGCCAAACATACCAGCCCTTGGCCTACCCCGCAAGCGACCTTGCCGCCACAGGCAACTTGCCCGCCTCGGTTCTTTACGAGCCCATTGACAGCGAATATTTGCAAACGCTAGACAACGAAAGCGGCAGCTTATACGGGCACAAAGACGCCGCCTGGGAAAATTACGAAGAAGGCATTGGCAGCATCCAGTTCGATTTCATCATGCAGCCGCAAACGTACGACACCGACATTGTGATTGTGATGGATAAATCCACCAGCATGAACAGTGGTTATATCAACAGTGGCATTTTAAACTGGACAGCCGCCGTGCAGGCTGTAAACAACTTAGCCCAAGGGCTGATGAGTGACGAAAACAGCGCAAACAACCGTGTGGCATTGGTGCAGTTTTCCGGCAACACCGTCAACAGCTTTAACTTCCAAAACAATTGGGCCGATTTCGACAGCCGTTTTGTGGAAACATCGCCCAGTGGTTGCCACTATTTTAGAGATGCAGACGGCAATATCATACAAGATTACGGCGACGCCCCTATTGGTGCCGTAGAAAATCCATCCGGCGACGGCACAAACTACACCATCGCCTTAGAGCAAGCGCGTGTTTTTGCCGATTCCAGAGGCGAAACCGACCGCGAATTGGTGGTTCTGTTCGTTTCCGATGGCCGCCCCGAAGCACTTGCCGGCTATTCGAATGCAAGCAATTTAACAAGAGCATGGACACGCGATTATAACGGTATTACGCACCATTCTGTGTCCATTGCAGCTTCTAGCGACCAAACCAATCCCATCGTGCAGGCCGCCAACGGGCAAAGCGCGCTGGCCTCTTTCAGCCCCACCATCTACACCATCGGCATTGGTGTTGGCAGCAACGCCGACAGCCTCATTGCCCTGTCTACGCAAACGGGCGGCAGCCACAACAGCATTGGCTGGGCGCAAGAGAACAACATCGACAGCCTTAGCAACATTGCCGACACCATCTTTGGCGACAGCGAGCTGCTTACCGAAATGACTGACGCCATCATCACCGATGTAATTACCGATGAATTCGCCCTTTTAATTGACGACGAACACCCCGTTACCTTGCAAAGAGGCAACGGCGAGGCCATTACCTTAACGCCCGCACAAGGGGACACGCCCGATGTAAATGAGTATCTTGTAGAAACCATTGACTACAACGGTGAAACGCGCGAGCAAATTGTGGTAAACATGGGCAACATAGACAGAGAGCTTCTGCGTGTGAAGTTCTTTGTGAAAACAAGCAGTGCCGACATTGCCCTTGGAAGCCATCCCACAAACGAAGAACACACCTTAACGTACAACGAAAACGACGAGCCCAAAAGCCGAAACGATTTGGGCGAGCCGGAACTTGCCATAGAAAGCGACGAGCCTCCCTTTGTGTTGCTGCCGTCCGTAACGCCAACCACACCGGACGCCCCCATCGATGACCCCATTGATGACCCGGCGGAGGATCCTGCCGAAGAAACCCCGGCTAGCGAAGCACCTGCACCCGAGGCAGACGCCTCCAGCAGCTTACCACAAATTCCGCAAGACACAGCAGCACCCGCCGCCACCACACCGGCTGAAACACCGGCAGCAGACGCACCGGCCGCACCGGTAGCCGCCGATTTTGCCGTTGAATTGCCGGGTGGCCTGGTTCTGGAATTGCCCGAGGCCTTTGTGCCACTGGCCGCCGCATTGCAAGATACCTCCATTGATATTGGCGATGCAGAAATTCCCCTTGCCGGTTTTGGGGCAAGCTGGGCACTTTTGAACTTGCTTCTCACCGTTGCAACAGCTCTTGGTTCTGCCGCCCTGCTTATCGGGTACTTTGTGCGCAAAAAGAACGAAGAAGAGCAAGCTAGCGAGCGTGAAGAAACGAGAAACAATGAAGAAGACGAAACCCCTGCCCGCTTAAAACGCAAAGGCCTTGCAAGGCTTTTAAGCATCCCGGTTGGTGTTGTTTCCATCATCGTGTTCATTCTTACCGAGGATATGACCCTTCCCATGACCCTTATGGATGAATGGACCTTGCTTATGTTCCTTATCTTTGCCGTGCAAATGGTGTTGACCATTCTTTCTCGCAAAAAATTTGTAAAAGAAGACGACGAGCCAAAACATGCCGCTTCGTAAATAGAAACGCTTCGTTTTAAAAACACAATGCAAAAGCCCCTTTCCTATAAGCCAAACAGCGGCTTACGGGAAGGGGCTTTTTTGTTTGAAACCACGCGTTTTTCAAATTTGATGCGCCACAAAAGAAGCCGATGCAGGGCACACTCTTTCGGTGTCGCCCATTTTTAGTGTGTTTTCCCCTACCGCCTTTATTATGGTATAAAAGACACATTGGTGACGGACGAGCGGCCGGTAATTACGTGTTATCATTTGTTTTCATCACATACAAGCCGATGGCCTTTACAACCTTTAAAACATCGATGCTAAAGGATTTTACATTTTTCGTTTCAAGGTTGCCCTTTTGCCGGTCTCATTCGAAAGGATTCGCCCACTTCGTTTTCCGTGTTATAAAATCGGGCTTCTATTTCGTGTTCAGTTTTATCGTATGCACGGTGTATCCTAAAAACAAATGGCACAAACCCTCTTCAATTTTTAACCTTGTGTGTGGATTTTTTCTGCGTAAATATGGTATGCTATTAAAAATAAATTCAGCAGCGTCTACCCATAGGAGGCATCATGGAGAACAAAACAAGGTGTGCATGGCTCGATAACTCCACAATTTATCAAGAATATCACGACAACGAATGGGGAAAACCCGTTCATGACGACAAAAAATTATTTGAAATGCTAACGCTGGAAGCGTTCCAAGCGGGTTTGATGTGGATTACCATCCTTAAAAAGCGCGAAGCATTTAGGGAGGCCTTTGATGGGTTTGACCCTGCTATTGTGGCAAAATACACCGATGAAAAGATAGAGGAATTGCTGCAAAACGAGGGCATTGTTCGTCACAGAGGGAAAATTGTTGCCGCCATTCACAACGCGGGCCTATTTTTAGAAATCCAAAAACAATATGGCAGTTTTGATGCATTTGTTTGGCGCTACGTTAACAACACACCCATTATCGGCCATTTTGCTTCTATAGAAGACGTGCCTGCCACCACAGAAATTTCGAGCCGATTGAGTAAAGACCTTAAAAAAATGGGATTTAAGTTTTTAGGCCCAACAACGGTTTATGCGTTTATGCAAGCCACCGGAATGGTGAACGACCACACGACCAATTGCTATTTGTATTGTAAAACCCATACCGAGTAGAAGGCTCGTGTTTTTATAATACATCCTACTAAACGAAAGTTTATTTCCAAAAGCGACAAAATCTGAACCAAACAAAAAATATGTATACGATTTACAAACTCACAAACTAGGTGGTGTCGACAATAGTTGAATCGAGCATATTTTGAGCAATTTTCTTGTCCAATTTGGCCTGAAAATTGCCGAACTCCTTTATGGAATTCAAGATTTTTAGGCCAAATTGGGTGGGA
>CAYJIH010000055.1:0-8057 GCA_964370195.1 uncultured Oscillospiraceae bacterium | reverse complement strand
CCTGCTTTTCTCGAAAAGCAGGCGGGGTTTGGGGCGGCGCCCCAAGGTCTTCAGCCCACGGGCAGCGGGCAAATTCAGCCCAAAAGCCGAAGGGTGGTGTTTTTTGACAGTAAAACAGGCGGAGGTTTCTCCGCCTGTTTCGTTACAATGTATCTCCCCATACGGTGGATTATACACACCACACTGTTCACTTTTTCGCATGCCAAATCGCAAAGAAATCCGTTTGGAAGGGCACCTTTCAAACATTCTTCGTGCGGTTTTTTACACGAAAAAACGCTGCCCGGCCAAAAACACGTTCGCTAAACGTGTTTTTATAAAAAGTTTTTTGGGGAGGTTTGGAACCCCTTTACTTTCAAGAAAGGGGTTCCAAGGTCTTGCCCTTAAAAAGGAACCAGCTACAGAAGCACTTCTTCCTCAAGCCAGGTTTGCCCCGGTGCAAGGGTGCGCGAAACAAGGCGGCCAAGGTGTTCCGGCTGGCGTGCTTCGTGGTATTGGAACAACATGGCATCGTTGTGCATGCCCAAAATTTCAAGTTTTCCGCTGTGGTGCGACAGGCAGAAGCGGAACGATTTTCCAAGGCCGTTTTGGCTGTTTTTGGCGTCTTGCACAATGCGGGATGCTTCGTGCAAGGGCACTTGAAACTGGTTTTTTACGCCGGCCACGGGGCGGCACTGGAACAGGTAATACGGGTGGATGCCATGGGCCACCAGTTTTTTTAGCAGTGCACCAAGTGTGGCGGCGTTGTCGTTTACGCCGCGCAGCAGCACGGTTTGGTTTTTAACCGGAATACCAAGTGCTTGTATTTTTTTCACAGCAGAAAGCGACACATCGCTTAGTTCGCGCTCGTGGTTGTATTGTGTAATAAACGTGATGCACTTTTTTTGATGATATCGGTTTAAAATAGCAAGAAGTGCTTCGTCGTTTACAATGCGCTGTGGAAACACAACCGGCACGCGGCTTGCGATGCGGATGGTTTCTAAAGAGGCGTGCGAACAAAGGCTGTTTAACAAAGCTTCCAGTGTTTCGTTTGTGTTTAGCAAAGCGTCGCCGCCGGAAATAAGAACCGTTGTTATTTCGGGGTGTTTTGCTAAATAGCGGCTAATTTCCTCGGTTTGGCTCATCACTTCATCGCTATGCGTGCCCACAAGGCGTTTGCGAAAACAATGGCGACAATACATGGCGCATTCGCTTGTGGAAAGCACAAGCAGTGTTTGGGTATATTTATGTTGTATACCGCACATCACGGTGCTTTGTGCTTCTCCGCTTGTATCAAAACTACCCGACATATCGGTTTCGTCCAGCGATGGAATGGCCATTTTCCGAATGGGATCGTGTGGGTCGTTAAAATCAATAAGCGATAAATAATACGGTGTAACAGACATGGGGAACTGTTGCAACAACCGGTCCATTTTACTCATTTCATCGGTGCTTAGGGGAATATAATTCGCTAAATCTTGTGCCTGCGTTATGTTTTGCAAAAGTTCCTTCTGCCAGCTCATCGTACCTCCGTGTAATGTTATTGTTTGTAAAAATCGTAAGGTTACCCTTTTATTTTGTTGCAAAATTCGCTGGCGGCCATGGCGGCAATGGCACCATCGGACACAGCGGTAACCACCTGACGTAAGTTTTTTTGGCGCAAATCGCCGGCGGCCCATACACCGTGGCTATGGGCAAGGCAATCGTCATCGGCATGCACATAGCCGCCTTCGCCGATACGGGCAATGCCTTTCAGCAGTTCCGATTCGGGCGTCATGCCAATGGCCACAAACACACCGCTAACCGCAAGCGTTTTGTTTCCATCGGGCCCGTTTATAAAGATGCGCTCTACACGGTCTAACCCTTCGATGCGCTCTACTGTGGAAGAGTAGTGAATTTCGATGTTGCTGCGCGCGCGCACGGCTTCTTGTTCTGCGTGGGAAGCGCGGAAATGATCTCGGCGGTGCAGCAAGTGCACTTTTTCGCAGTTGTTTGAAAGATATAACGCTTCGGCAAGGGCGCTGTTGCCGCCGCCTACAATGGCCACGGTTTTGCCGCGGAAAAAAGCACCGTCGCACGTGGCGCAATACGAAACGCCGTGCCCTGTAAATTTGTCTTCCCCGGGCACACCCAAAAGGCGGCGTTTTGCACCACCTGCCACAATAATGGCCCGGCATTCGGTTACACCTTTCGATGTGCGAACGCTGTTTTTATAAGGCGTAGACTCAATTTCAAGCACTTCTTCAAACAAAATTTTGGCCCCTTGCGCCGTGGCGTGATTGTAAAAATTTGTGGCCAAATCAACGCCGGAGATACCCTCGGCACCGGGGAAATTATCAACGGTGTCGGTGTATCCAATTTGCCCACCGTAAACAGCTTTTTCGTACACCAGCACCTCCATGCCGGCTCTTGCGGCATAAATGGCGGCCGTTAGCCCGGCGGGGCCCGCTCCTACAATGATAATATCAACCATAATGGCCCATCCTTTCGTTGTGTTTCACATGTTGTTCATGTTTTAAGAGTATACTAAATGAAACATAGGGTTTCTTCTAGTATATCAATAATTGCCCAAAAACGCAAAGACGGTGGCAAATTTTACAAAGGTGGGCGGCGTTTTTTTGGGGGTTTCTTGCGCAACATAGCGCTTTGTGATAAAATTATAAGGATATAGAGATGGGTTTTTAATGGTGTGCAATACAAAAAGCAAGGAGGGGAACAACGGTGAGCGTGCGTTTCAAACGGCTGTGGCAAACGGCCTTGATTGCGGTGTTGGTTGTGTTGCTGGCTGGGTGTTCGCCTGTTGCGCTGCAAAATGTAACAGATTTGCTTCGTGCGCCGGAATTGGGGCAAGGGCAAGGGGAAATTCAAAAGGCACTGGCCGATTATTTGGGCGAACAACCGTCGTTTAGATACCCAAAAGAAGGCGCGTGGCAAAGCCCGCTGATCTTAGAAGATTTAGACGGAAACGGCACGGTGGAAGGTGTGCTTTTATATGGCCTGGCCGACCCTGCGGCGGCAGAACGCACGAACAATGTGTATGTGGCTGTTTTAGAGAATATAGACGGCACATGGCAGGTGGTGCAAGATTTTGAGGGCCTCGGCACGGAGGTGGCTTCGTTCGAGGTGGCAGATTTGCTGCAAAATGGAAAAAAACAGCTTATCATTGGGTTTGCTTCTGCCTCAAACCTCAACACAAAAACATTTTCTATGTTTGAATACAATGAGGGGCAATTGCAAGATTTGATTGCGGCAACGCCATATTCTCGCTATGAGCTTGTGGATATTCAAGGCGAGGGGCAAAACGAGCTGATTTTGGTTTCGCCCAACGACCAGCTGGGAGGGCTGTATTTACAGTATCTGCCGGCGAAAGACGGTGGCCTGGATTTAAGCCTTGCGCCGGTGCAGCTGGACGCAAACTTTTCCTCGTGCGGGGGCATTTACCCAAGTGCATCGGCCGAGGGCACAACGATGCTTGTGGTAGACGGCATTACAGATACGTCGCTTTTGGCAAGCGATGTGCTGTATTTTTCGGGCGACCATTTTTATAAAGTGAATGACAGTGGCACGCTGGTGGGCGAAACGGCCCGCTCAAACTTGCTGCTTACTTCGCGCGATATTGATGGCGATGCCATTGTGGAAATTCCACACCGAATTGGCCTTTCTGAAATAGAAACGCCGGCGGGCGACAAACACATGGAATATGTGCAATGGGTGGATTACACGGGCGAGGCGGCGCAGGTGAAAGAGTTTGGTTTGCTGGATTCGGGCAAAGGGGCGTACATTCGTCTGCCCGAAACATGGAGAGACGAGCTTGCGGTTTTAGATGGCGCACAGCCCGGCGAATGGATTTTAAAGAACAGCGAAACGAACGAAACACTGCTTAGCTTGCACGTGGTGGGCGGCGAGGAAACACCACCGGAAAATGGGATTCTTATTTCGCGCGTGTCGGGCACGTATTTAACACCATCGCCCACACTTTCAGATACAGAGCGCAACATTATCAATGTAACATCACTGTTTTAATACATTTTAAACAGGAGCGAGGAAAACAATGAAAAAGATATTGGTTGTGGAGGACGAAAGTTCGATTCGAGAGCTGATTTTAATGAATTTACAAATGGACGACATGGAGCTGGTTGGGGTGTCTTCGGCCGAGGAAGCGCTGGAGGCTTTTAACAAAGAACCGGAAAATTTTGTGTGTGCCATTTTAGACATTATGCTGCCTGCGATGAACGGGTTTTCGCTGTGCGAAGGCATTCGCACGGTATCGCCTGTGGTGGGCATTATGATGTTAAGTGCAAAATCGTTAGAAACCGATAAGGTGCGCGCTTTAAGCATTGGTGCCGACGATTACATGACAAAACCGTTTTCGATTACAGAGCTTCGCGCACGCATAGAGGCCTTGTGCCGCCGTGTTTTGCGCAACAACACAAAAGCGCCCGAGGAAGAGGATGCACCGTTAAAAAGTGGTGTGTTTGTGCTGGACGACAAAAGCCGTATGCTGTTAAAAAACGAACAACCGATTGATTTGACCCAAGTAGAGTTTCAAATTATGGAGCTTTTCTTTAAAAACCAAGGGGTGGCTTTGGTGCGCGAGAAGATTTTGGAAGGCGTTTGGGGCGAAAATTATTTTGGTGACGTAAAAATTGTGGATGTGAACATTCGCCGTTTGCGCATGAAAATAGAAGATGACGCAAGCGCGCCGGAGCATATCCTTACCGTTTGGGGCTATGGATACCGATGGAACCCGTAAAAAAAAGTTTTGCTACGCAAAAAAAAGAAGAAACGAACGCCACATCCATCACAAAACGGTGGGTGCGCGGCAGCTTGCTTTTTACGCTGGCGGTGCTTTTGGCAGCGTGGGGTTTTGTTTTGTACTACATCATCACAGGCTATTACAACAACGCCACCTCCACTATGCACGACCAAATGGGCACCCTGCAAGCGCAGTTGTCTTTGTTTTCAAACACGTCATCGGAAGAAAAACACCTGCGGCTGGTTCGCGCGGTGGAGCAATTTGAGGACAAGGAACTGTTTGAGCTGATGCTGGTGGATACAACCGGCCAAATTGTGCTTACATCTTCCAGTGTGTTGCCTGTTTCAAACGAAGTAGCGCCCGATATTCAGCAGGCACTGAGCGAGGGTGGCGGTGGCATGGGCAGCTATACCGGCGAAAACGAAAACGGTGAAAAAGTGATGGCGTTTACACAGTTAACGCCGTACTCTTCCGGTGGCATTGTGGCGTTGCGCCTTGTAACAAGCCTTGCGCAGGTGGATGCGGCCATTGTTTCGTTTGTGGCGGCTTCGTTTGTGTTTGTGGTGCTTGTAATGCTGGCCAGCCTCGTTTCGGGCCTTTATTTTATTCGTTCAATCGTAATTCCGCTGCGCGGTGTGGAAGTAACTGCGTCGCGCATTGCCCAAGGGGATTTTGCCACACGCATTGAGTATCACCGCAACGATGAGATGGGTAGCTTGTGCCACACCATCAACAACATGGCCGAGGAACTGGGCAAAACCGAACGCATGAAAAACGATTTTATTGCATCGGTTAGCCATGAGCTGCGCACGCCGTTGACGTCGATAAAAGGGTGGACGGAAACCGTGGGCCGGTTTAACAGTCCAAAGGACCCCGGCTTTCAGCGTGGGCTTGGCATTATTTCCGGCGAAACAGACCGTTTGTACAACATGGTGGAGGAATTGCTTGATTTTTCGAAAATGCAAAACGGCCTAAAACTGCAATGCATGTTGATTGATTTGGGGGCCGAGGCAGAGGAGACCGCCTTGCTAACAGAGCAACGCGCCCAATCGCTTGGGATTGTGTTTGACACGGACATCCCCGAGTGTCCGGTGCCTGTGTGGGCCGATGCACATCGTGTGCGCCAGGCGCTTTTAAATATTTTAGACAATGCCGTGAAATATTCGGCGAAGGGCGAGCGGCTTTCGCTTCGGCTTTCGCAAGATGAACACAGCGCGCTTCTTACGGTGCAAGATGAGGGGCGTGGCATTTCCAAAGAAGATTTAGAACATGTTACCGAAAAATTTTATAAGGGACAAGGCGCCCTGCGCGGCAGTGGCATTGGCCTTGCGGTGGCCAATGAGATTGTGGCAGCGCACGGTGGCAGCCTAACCATAGAAAGCGAAAAAGGAAAAGGCACAACGGTGCAGTTGCAGTTTCCGTTGTATCAGTTAAAAACAAACCGATGAAGCGATAAAAATACGAAAGTTGCTTCGTTTTTAGGAAAGAAAGGGACAGAATATTGCAAAAGCAGCCATTTAAAACAAGTGTGGGCGGCCAAGCCGTGATGGAAGGCGTGATGATGCGCGGGCCGTCGCTTTGGAGCCTTGCCGTGCGTACGCCCAGCGGCGAAATTGTGTGCGAAACACATGATGTAAAAAAACGCCCTTGGTCTAAAATACCGTTTATACGGGGAATTTTTAGTTTTGTAGATTCGATTTTGCTGGGCACCAGCACATTGATGCGCAGTGCCGAGCTGGCCGTTGGTGAAGAAGAAGCCGAGGAGGAAGCCTCGAAGTTTGAGAAGTGGCTGGAAAAGAATTTTGGGGAAGTGGGCATGAAAGTGAGCATGGGCATTGCCGCGGTGCTGGGCTTTGTTCTGGCAATGGTGTTGTTTATGTTTTTGCCCACCTTTTTAACCGGTTTGCTCGATGGGGTTGTGGCACTGGGCAACTGGAAATATTGGATTGAGGGCCTTGTGAAAGTGCTTGTTTTTGTAATATATCTTGCGTCTATGCGCAATATTCCGGATATTCGGCGTTTGTTTGCGTATCACGGGGCAGAGCATAAAACCATCGCTTGCTACGAGGCCGGCGATGCACTTACGGTAGAGAATGTTCAAAAACACAGTCGTTTTCACCCACGGTGTGGCACAAGTTTTTTGTTCCTTGTGGTGCTAATTTCGATTCTGGTGGGCAGTTTTGTGCCGTGGGAAGACACGTTGCTTCGTGTGGTTTGGAAAATTGTATTGTTGCCTCTTGTGATGAGCCTTGCGTATGAAGTGATTCGTTTGGCCGGCCGATACGATAATTTTCTTACAAGGCTTGTGTCGAAGCCGGGCTTGTGGATGCAGCGTCTTACTACAGAAGAGCCCGATGAGGCAATGATTGAGGTGGCAATTTCGGCCGTGCAGCCCGTGTTGCCACCAAAGCCGGAAGAGGCAGCATGGTAGCGTTGCGCCCGTTTTATACGCAGGCACTGGGCGTTTTGCAGGCGGCAGGGGTTGAGGATGCCGCCTTTGAGCTGGACGTGATGGTGAACGCTGTGACAGGCAAACATCGCTTGCAAATAGAAGAAGTGTCGAGCGAAGAATATGCCGCATTGCAAAAGATGGTTGCACGACGTATCGAGCGGGAGCCACTGCAATATATATTGAATAGTTGGGATTTTTTGGGGTTGCGTCTTGCCGTGGGGCCCGGTGTGCTTTGCCCGCGGCCCGAAACAGAAGAGCTTTGTTTGCAAGCGGCAAGCGTGTTGAAGGAAAAAACGGCGCAAACAGTGTTGGATCTTTGTGCCGGTACAGGGGCCCTTGCCATAGGGATACAGCATCTTTGCCAAAATGCCACTGTAACCGCCGTAGAGCTTTACAGCGATGCGTTTCAATATCTTACAAAGAATTGTGAAAAATATGCACAAGCACACGAAAAATCGCCCTGCGCGGTGCAGGCGGATGTTTCGGTGTATCATGAAGTGTTGCCGCCAAAAAGCGTGGCGCTTTTGATGGCAAACCCACCGTATTTAACGTGCGAAGAATACGAGCATCTGGCGCCCGAGTTGTATCACGAGCCACGCCAAGCGCTGGTGGCACAAGAAAATGGCCTGTATTTTTATCGTATTATTGCCGAAAATTATAAGCGCGCCCTGATGCCGGGCGCACACATATTTTTTGAAATTGGCGCCACACAAGCAAAGCCCGTTACAGCACTATTGCAAGAAAACGGGTACCACCACGTAAGCGTGCAAGCGGATTTTGCCGGCCTGCCACGCGTTGTGCAAGCGGTGTGGCCCGGCTAAACGAATTTGGTTGCTTGCGTGAAGGTCGCGGAGCGCTGCCCCGCACCCCGCC
>CAYJIH010000054.1:0-8241 GCA_964370195.1 uncultured Oscillospiraceae bacterium | reverse complement strand
AACCCCGCCTGCTTTTCGAGAAAAGCAGGGGCAAAAGCTTTTTCTAAAGGGCGCACAGAACACGAGCGCGCACAAAAGGAAAGCGTTAGGGCGGTTTTTTTAAGGTCACGCCACACAGGGCAGCGAAGTTTCGCACTGCGTCCACGCGTAACGGGTTACCATCCCAAAAATAAGAAGCTGGGCTTGTCAACAAGCACAGCTTCTTGTTTGGTGTGACCATAGCGGCGCAAACGGGGGTGCAGCACGAAGCCGCGCTGCCCTACGGCGTGTGATTTTTATAAAACATTGCCCTTTGGCTTTTGGGTTGAGTCCGCTCGCGCTGTGCGTGTCCTTTAGAAAAAAGTTTGTCCACTTTTTAAAGTGGCGGGGCTTGGGGCGGCGCCCCAAGGTCTTCAGCCCGTAGGCAGCGCCCCAAGATCTTTCCTCTACCTGGCGCAACGACTTTTTTAACAATTTGGTTTGTTTTGGCACCGTTCAAAAGAAATTTTGTTTACTTTCTAAAAGCGGCACGCACAAAGTGGTGTTCTGCGCCATTAAAACAGGGTAAACCCACCGTGCGATGCACTGCTATCCGTGGCGCTTTCGTCGGGGGCGGGCAGCGGCGTTTGCAAATCCAGTTCATATACATCAAGGGAAAGGGATTCAATGGGGGGCAGTTCCGTTTCGCTTTCAAGAGAAAGACACTGCCTCACCTGGGCATTTTCGGCCGGCTGTTGAAACAATTCTTGCAAATATGTGTATGCGGCATCATTCCACGTAACGCTTCCCTCCGGCACATACAAAAAAATGTCGCCGTCGCGCACGGTGCCTTGTTGCACTGTCCCACCGGGGAACTGGCTGTGCTGCCACAGTTCCAGAATCCTTGTTAATATTTTTTGCGGGTCGAATTGAACTTGTATAGCAGCGGCATTGTGTGTGTATGGCTCGTTTTCTTCAACAAGCAAGGCCACACGGCCCTCATGATCTGCGGCGGCCTCCAGTGAAGGCTGCACCCAGCCGGCATTTGAAGCAAACAGCAACGCATCATTGCCGGCTTCTTCAAAAAAGTTTTCCGTTTTTCGCTGCAACGAACGTTCGTCCACTTGCGCTGTACTTTCATCAACACCAAACAACGGCTCTTCTTCCGCCTCCACCGACAAAGGATACGCCAAAAGTTCCTCATCGGGGCCCTGCCGGATTGACGCCGCTGTATCGGCACCCAAAAGAAAACCGTAAGCGTACTGCATGCTTTGCTCGTCGTTTTGTTCAAGCAAAAAACCCACATGGGTGGCCGTTTCGTAAACACCGGCGTATCCTGCCAAAAAACCGCTTTGCATAGATGAATATTCAATTTGAACCACATTTTGCGGCAAGGGCGCTTGCATTTGCAAATCCAGCAACACAAAAGAAATTTCCGGATACAACAACGTGGCTTGGCGCGCTGTATCGGCCAATTCGGCGCCCAAAAGCACCACAACCTCGGCCCCACCCGTTGCGGCAAGTTCCAGCGCCCCCACAACAGCAGGGCTGTCTGTTGTGGCCGTTCGATAAAGGCCGCTGTTTAGGCCCACCTCGCCGGCAGCGCGGCTCAATTTTTCGAACACAGCCTGGCTGTAAGGGGTATCAGCCGTTTCCTCCGGCACCAACAAAGCCACAGGCGTGCCGCTTTCCCCCGCGGAACCTGTGCTGGTGGCCGACGGTGGCGACACACTGGATGCCGGTGGCACAACACCACCGCAAGCGCTAAACAAAACGACAAACAGCAAACACAGCACCAGCCCTATTGTAGGCCGGCTGTGCGTGTTTTGATTCTGCCGTTTCGGTGTTAACAAGATAATTTATCCTCTTTCTATTGGGAAACATGGTTGTTTCTTGTTTGCATGCTGCAAAAAACAATTCCCCTATTTTCTCACTTGTTATTATACCGTTTTTATCTATAAAAAACCATTACAATGCCATTACAAAACGCCTTGTCGCCACCTAAAACACGTGCTATACTGGAAGAAATCCTGCAACATAATATAAGGAGGAATTTTACATGGGCAAAAATGCAAACGAAACAGCAGATACGAAGAAAAACACAAGCGAAGCCGCATGCGAAAATGCAAACGACGCAATGCTGGAAAAACTGAGCCAGCTACAAATTTTATTTGAAAAACAGGAAAAACACACGCAAAAATTACTGTTTTGGCGCCGCATCAACAGCGCGCTTACGCTGGTGGTATTAACCGTGGTGGTGGTGGTGTCGGCCCAGGTGATGCAAACACTGGAAACATCACTGGATGGTTTGCCTGTGCTGATTAACAACACAAACACACTGGTAAGCCACCTAAACGAAACCGATTTTGATGCATTAAATGAAACTTTGGTTAATTTAGACGCCGGCGTTAATGAAATCGACTTTGAATCGCTGAACGAAGTGATTATCAACTTAGAAAATGTTAGCGAAAGATTAGATGGTGTTACGAGCATTTTTAGCTAGCCCTGCAAAAAAAACCATTTTTTTAGCAAGAAATAAAAATAAAACAAGAAAATCGCTTGCATTTTCTTGAAAATGGTGGTAAAATAACTTTTGTTACTGTGTTTCAGTGGCAACATCCAATTGACAAAAATTCAAATGAGGAGGTGCTACAGATGCCAAACATTAAAAGTCAAAAAGATCGTGTGCGTCTGACAGAAAAACAGACTGCACGCAACAAATCCGCGAGGAGTGCCCTTCGTACAACGCTCAAAAAGGCAAACACCTCCATCGCTTCTGGTAACGGCAACGATGAAGCAGTAAAAAATGCAAGCATTGCACTGGCAAAAGCCGGCGGCAAAGGCCTTGTTCACAAAAAAAATGCTGCTCGTTCCATTTCCCGCTTGGCCAAACGTGCCAACAAAGCAAGCGCATAAGTGTTACTTAAAAAACCTCCCAAAATCTGGGAGGTTTTTTTGTTGCTATAAACATTGTGCTTTTGCGCAGAATATGGTAGTGTTATAGTAGGAAACCGCACACATATGCGCACACAGCCTTTCCAAAAGGGGGAATGGACATGAAGAAACAGAGTACGACCGCCAAAAAAAGTGTAATGGAAACATTTTTACACTTTATAGAAACCGTGGGCAACCGCTTGCCACACCCCATTTTATTGTTCGCCATTTTAGCACTTGCTGTTGTGATTGTTTCGGCCGTGTTAAACGCGCTTGGTGTTTCGGCCGAAGGCATGATGGTGGTGGACGGCCAAGCGCAAGAAAGCACTGTGGAAGTGGTTAGCTTGCTTTCGTCGGCCGGGCTAAGCTACATTCTTACATCGATGGTAACAAACTTTACAAGCTATGCCCCTCTTGGTGTTGTGCTTGTGGCCATGCTGGGCGTAGGCGTGGCAGAACAAAGTGGCATGATTGACACCTTATTAAAAGGCACCGTGCGCATCACACCTAAATTCCTCATCTCGCCTGTCATTATCTTTTTGGGCGTAATGAGCAACGTTGCCTCAGACGTTGGCTATGTGGTGCTTATCCCACTTGGTGCCATGGTGTTTCGTGCGTATGGGCGCCACCCTGTTGCGGGCATTGCGGCCTCCTTCTTTGGTGTATCGGGTGGTTTTTCAGCAAACTTGCTCGTTGGTTCGCTCGATGCACTTTTGGCCGGCATCACACAAGAGGCTGTGAACATTGTAGACCCAAGCTATGAAGTGAATGTGCTGGGCAATTATTTCTTTTTATTTATTTCCACATTTTTGGTTGTCATTTTGGGCACGTTTATCACTGATAAAATTGTGGAGCCACATCTTGGTGTTTATACCGGTGGCGACGGTGCCAAAGAGGACAACTCCCTGCGCAATATCACCGAGGCCGATAAAAAAGGCATTAAGGCCGCCACCATTGCAGGGGCCGTATTCGCGGTTGTTTTGGTGCTGGCAATGCTGCCGGAAAATTCTTTTTTACGCAACGAAAACGGCGAAATTATTGGCACACCCACGTCACCGTTCATTGGCAGCATCGTGGTCATCATCATGGCGGCCTTTTTGGTGCCGGCGGTGGCCTATGGCAAAGCCAGCGGCAGCATGAGCAAAAAAAGCGGCAACACCGTGTGCAACGCCATGGGCAAAACCATGTCGACCCTTGGCGATTACATCGCCCTTTCGTTTGTGGCCGCGCAGTTTATTGCCTACTTTAACTATTCAAACATCGGCAACATTTTGGCCATCAATGGTGCAAATTTCTTTTCCTCCATCAACATGGGCCTTATTCCGCTGATGCTGATGTTTGTGGCCTTTGCGGCACTTCTTAATTTGTTTATGGGTTCCTCTTCTGCAAAATGGAACATCATGGCACCTGTTTTTGTGCCCATGTTTATGTTGCTTGGCTACAGCCCCGAGCTTGCTCAGCTGGCTTATCGCGTAGGAGACAGCAGCACAAATATCATCACACCACTGCTTAGCTACTTTGTAATTGTGGTTGTATTTACACAAAAATACGACAAAAAAGCCGGCATTGGCACTTTGGTATCGATGATGTTACCCTACAGCATCAGCTTGCTCATCGCTTGGAGCATTTTGCTGATTGGTTGGCTGTTGCTGGGCTTGCCCATTGGCCCCGGCACCCCCACATTCTATGCTGCATAATTGCTTTTGATTCATTTAATATTAAAAACGGGCAACAAAAAACCGAAACTTTGGTTTTATACGTTGCCCGCTTTTGGTTTTTCTGTATTGTAAGGGTGTTTTATAGCATATGTTGTAACAACACCCTTTATTTTGCAACAATATGTTGTTTTATGTTGTATACTTTTAAAAAACAAGACAAAATCCGCCATTCTTTCTTTTGTTTATGCGCTACAATCAAGGCAAATGTGAACAGCAGGCATGGCCCTGCAACACAAATTTGCGGCGTGTTTTACAAAAGAAAGGAGCCTTAAAATGAACAACGGACAAACAATCTCGCCCGAGCAACTTGCCTCGCTGGAGGGAGCTGCAAACAAAACCCCGGCCAAAGGGGTGGCCACCCAGCTAACCTTATTTGGCTTTTTTGCCATGACGGCCAGCATGGTGATGACCGTGTACGAATATCCCACGTTTGCCACCAGCGGTTTACAGCTTGTTTTTTTCCTGTTGCTTGGTGGGTTTTTATGGTTTTTGCCTGTGGCGCTTTGCGCCGCGGAAATGGCCACGGTGAAAGGCTGGGAAGAAGGCGGCATTTTTGCTTGGGTAAGCGGCATGATGGGCGAGCGCTTTGGCTTTGCCGCCATTTTCTTTCAATGGTTCCAAATTACTGTTGGTTTTGTAACCATGATTTACTTTATCCTTGGCGCTTTGGCCTCCGTGCTCAATTTCGATGCACTAAACACAAACCCGGTTATAAAACTAATTGGTGTGCTTGTTGTTTTTTGGCTTGTAACCTTTTCGCAATTGTTTGGCACACGCTTTACGGCACGCCTTGCAAAAGTGGGGTTTATTGTGGGCATTGTTATTCCGGCCATCATTTTGTTCGCCCTTGGCCTTGCCTATATTGTAGGCGGCAACCCACTGCAAATCAGCTTCACACCATCGGCGTTTGTGCCCGATTTTAGCCAAGTGTCTACCCTTGTGGTTTTTGTATCGTTTATTTTGGCTTATATGGGTGTAGAGGCCTCGGCCTCGCATATCAACGAATTGCAAAACCCAAGCCGCAATTATCCCCTTGCCATGGTGATGCTTGTTGTGGTGGCCATTGTTCTAAACACCATCGGCGGTGTTACGGTTGCAGCCGTTATTCCGCAAAGCGAGCTAAGCCTTTCATCCGGTGTGGTGCAAACATTCCAAACCCTCTTTACCCATTTCGACCCCTCTCTTGGCTGGGCGGCGCGTGTGGTGGCTGCCATGCTGGCACTTGGCGTGATTGCTGAAGTAAGCAGCTGGGTGGTGGGGCCGTCTCGTGGCATGTTTGCCGCCGCGCAAAAAGGCCTGTTGCCAAAAGTATTTACAAAAACAAACCGCAAAAATGTGCCCGTGCCACTTGTTTTGGTACAAGGCGTTGTGGTAACCATATGGGCATGCGTGCTTACCTTGGGTGGCGGCGGCAACAACCTTTCGTTCCTTACCGCCATTTCCCTTACGGTGGTTATTTACATTGTGGGCTATGTGCTTATGTTTGCAGCCTACATTCGCATGATACAGCGCAAAGACATTGAGCGCAGCTACAATGTGCCCGGCGGCCCTGTGTTTAAATACATTTTGTCGATTGTTGGCCTCGTGTTTTCCCTGGTTGCACTGGGCATCAGTTTTGTGCCTCCGTCTTCCCTTGGCGCCGGCGAAGACCCCACGTATCTTAGCATCCTCACCATCAGTTTCCTTGTTGTATTGTTTTTGCCGTTCCTCATCTACGAATTGTATGGCAGGCACCACGCCAACCCAAATTATCGTCACACACGGCTTAAGCACCACGAACAAAATAAATTCGCCCCTTTATTTGCCCGCGGCGAGCACGCCATCACGTCGCATGCACATAAAAAAACCGCTGCATCTACCGAGCCAAAATCAGATCAATAGGAGGAATGAACATGTTGTTTGAGCGGAAAGAACAAAAAGAAAGCGAACGTTTCCTACAGCCCATTTTTGGCACAAAGGCCGAAGGGCAGGACATTCCCAAATACCGTTTGTCAAAAGCACCCCTAGAGCCACGCGTTGCGTATCGTCTTGTAAAAGATGAACTTTTAGATGAAGGTGTGGCACGCCAAAATTTGGCCACATTTTGCCAAACGTACATGGAAGAAGAAGCCACGCGGCTTATGGGCGAAACGCTGGAAAAAAATGCCATTGATAAAAGCGAATACCCCCGCACGGCCGAGCTTGAAAGCCGTTGTGTTCATATTTTGGCCGATTTATGGAACGCGCCGCCACAAGAGCATTTTATGGGCACAAGCACCGTGGGAAGCAGTGAAGCATGCATGCTGGGCGGCATGGCCATGAAGTTCCGCTGGCGCAAACGTGCCGCCGCTGCCGGCATTGACATCAAAGCCAAAAACCCGAACCTCGTTATCTCGTCCGGCTTTCAAGTGTGCTGGGAAAAGTTTTGTGTTTACTGGGATATAGATATGCGAACGGTGCCCATGGATGCCGAGCACATGCACATCGACGCCAGCCAAATTTCCCAATATATCGATGAATATACGATTGGCGTGGTGGGTATCATGGGCATCACCTACACCGGCGAATACGACGACATCGAAGCACTAGACAAAGCCCTTACACAGTACAACAAAACAGCTAAAATAAGTGTGCCCCTGCACGTGGACGGTGCTTCCGGCGGCATGTACACCCCGTTTATGGAGCCACACCTCAAGTGGGATTTTCGCCTTCAAAACGTGGTATCCATCAACACATCGGGGCATAAATACGGCCTTGTGTATCCCGGCATTGGGTGGGTGCTGTGGCGCGACGCCGAATACTTACCGGAAGAGTTGATTTTTAAGGTAAGCTATCTTGGCGGCGAAATGCCCACCATGGCCATTAATTTCAGCCGTTCTGCATCGCAAATCATTGGGCAATACTACAGTTTTGTGCGCTTTGGGTTCGATGGCTACCGCGAAATTCATCAGCGCACCCATGATGTGGCCGTCTTTTTGGCAAAAGAAGTGGAAAAAACCGGCTTGTTCGACATCATCAACGGCGGCGAGCGCCTGCCCATTGTTTGCTATCGCATGAAAAGCACCGCAAACGTGCCCTGGACATTGTACGACCTTGCCGACCGCCTGCAAATGAAAGGCTGGCAAGTGCCTGCCTATCCCCTGCCCGAAAATCTGCAAGATGTCATCATTCAGCGCTACGTTGTGCGCGCAGATTTTGGCATGAACATGGCCGAAGAATTTGCCGACGATTTTAAACAAGCCATCGAGCAGCTTTCGCACGCGCGCGTGTTGAACAAGATAGAGGCTGCCTCTGTAAAGCATGGGTTTACACATTAATTTTTTTAGAAAAATGAAGGGTGCAAGGAATAACCTTGCACCCTTCAGACTGTCAAAAAAACACCGCCCTTTGGCTTTTGGGTTGAAGTTGCCTGCTGCTCGCGCGCTGAAGACCTTGGGGCGCTGCCCCAAACCCCGCCTGCTTTTCGAGAAAAGCAGGGGCAAAAGCTTTTTCTAAAGGACGCGTAGAACACGAGCGCGCACAATGGGAAAGCGTTAGGGCGGGTTTTTTTAAGGTCACGCCACACAGGGTAGCGAGGTTTCGTGCTGCGTCCGCGCGTAACGGGTTACCATCCACCAAAATAGAAGCTGTGCTTGCTTAACAAGCACAGCTT
>CAYJIH010000053.1:0-9008 GCA_964370195.1 uncultured Oscillospiraceae bacterium | reverse complement strand
TATACCTATTTTTCCCTTGTATTTTGGCTTGGTTGAGGGCTTTGTCGGCATTTTGATACAGTTCTTCATAGTTTGCACCGTCCCTTGGGAAAAGTGCAACACCTACACTTCCGGATACGGAATAATCTTTATATTCGCCGGAGTACGTTTTTCTATACACCTCAAGTATTTTTTCGGATTTTTGCACAATCATGTCCATATCCGATAAATTTTCCACAAAAACGATAAATTCATCTCCGCCTATTCTTGCAATAATGTCAACATCTCGAAAGGCCCCTTTCAAGCCTGTGGATATATCTTTTAAAACTTCATCCCCAAAAAAGTGGCCCAAATTATCGTTGATCGCCTTAAAATTATCTATATCAATGATAAATAATGCATGGCTAGCCGCGCTATTTAATGCAAGTTTTTCAGCTATAATGTTTTCAGCGCTTATTTTGTTATAGCAATCCGTAAGCAGGTCTTTTTGAGAAAGGTCCTCAAGGGTGCGTTGCTCGTGCATATCAATGCCTTTTCCCATCGCGAAAACAGGCATATTCGCAGCGTTTTTTATAAACTTCGTAGTAATACTGTGATGCCTATACTCGCCGGCGTCATTGAGCAGCCTAAATTCATATGTATTTGTGATGCCCGCCCTTATATCGTCCATCATTTCTTGATAAATGGGGATATCATCCTCATAAAACAACTCAGCCTCAAACAATTTTCTTTCTGTAATTAATGCATTCTCGCCAAACGCACTGAACCACCACTTACCATAAAAAGAGATCGTTCCCGTTCTTAAATCTATGGTAAAAAACCATTCGTCCGATAATTCTTTCATTTCATAATTGAGCCGGCTTTTGGGCAGTTTATCTACAAAATAAAAATCGTAGTCAATATCATTTTGCTCATAATCAAACTCTGAACGCAAATCCCGAATAAAGCCGATTACATAAACTTCATCCACCGGCTTGTCAAGCTGAATCAATGTAATTTCGCAAGGCAATCTACTTCCACTTGGGGTAATGTGCATCCAGTTAAAAGTATGCTTCCCGTTTTTTAATGCCAGCTCAAAATTTATGCGTGACATTTCTTGCGAAGTTTTTCCATTCGGCTGAAACTCCGGCGAAAATTCATAAAATCTATCTAAAAATTCTTCGCCGTTTTCGATGTTGAACACATTTAATATATGTTCATTGCACAGTATATTAAGCATATCTTTGGTCCACAAGGTAATGCCAAACGGAGTTGCACCCAGCATGGATTTTATGATTGGGGAGGAATTTAGCTCGTTTTCTATTTCTTTAGGGCTTTTTTCATGTAAGGTCAAATTTTGATTGATATTCATAGTATCAATTCCTTTCACCACGTCCACCAGCGTAACGCTGGACCCAATTGACATCGGATACAGTCCGGTTTCTTTTTTATGTTTGTGTCCGTTTTAAAGTGGTTCCTATAACAACACTCCGGCCAAATATAAATCTTCACAATTAAATGTACAATAAAGCTAATTCTGTACATACTCTGTAAAAACCACTCACAAATCCTTCTCCGCCAAAAAGGAAAAATGTAAAAAGATCCTTGCTTTACCCCAATAGGGAATCGCAAATAGACAAAATAGGAACTATTTGTCTATTAAAAAAGACTTTATGGGCGCCGGGCAACGATGAACCGACCTCTTTTTATGCACCAAAAATATTTTTCAATTATATACCATTAATTATAACATATTTCGACAAAAAGTTTTTGACTAAAAGATAACTTTTTAAAAATTTATCTGCGAAAAAAGCACTGTGATACTCTCCTGCTTAAAGAGTTCCCGTTGTATTGTGCGTATTTCTTATTGTATGCATACTTTTCAAAGTGCACCATGGCATTTTCTTTTGTGCCGCCGTACGGCAACCAAGCCCTCTGTTTTCGTCTTCTAAGCAAAGCAGACGCTACCGGCGGTCTATCTTTTCAACTGCCTTTCAATACTTATGCAGTCGTCCCTTTGTTTTCTTTATCCATATTTGTTTTGATATATGCATCCACACGCCCCTTGATGAAAAAATCATCGTAGATATTTTGTGCATATTCGTGTTTTGCATAATATAATTTTTGCGTGGCCAAACTCACCGTAATATATACAATTAGTGCAAGCACAAGTGCCGGAATACTCATTTGCAGGCCACCTGTGCTAATTTCATATGTTTTAACAACATTATCCAAAATAAGGAAGGTTGCAACACCGGTAACCATCGACGCAACCGCACCTTGTGTTGTTGCTTTTTTCCAGTATAAACCACCAATTACCGCCGGAATAATTTGAATCAAACCGCCCGATGCAACATTTCCTAAAATAACAAGCATCGGTAAATCTGTAAGGCTAAACGCAAATGCAATACAGCCTAAAATGACAACGATAACACGCGTTCTAAAAATTTCTTTCCCAGCATTTTTGGTTAAACGTGCTGCGATAACATTTACGTTATCACCTTCTTCGCCAATGCAAGGCTCGTTATTTTTAATGCGAATGCTATTTGTAATTACATCGTTTGACAATAGGCCGGATAAAGAAATGAGCGTGCTGTCTAGCGTGCCTAAGGAAGCTGCTAAAATAAAGGTTACAACCAAACCCAACATGATCGGGTTGCCTGCAAATTCCAGCATTTCTAAAAATCCCATTTCAGGATTTGTAATATTCAACCCTTGTGTTTCAGCGGCGATTACAGCAAGCCCAAGAAAAGCATAAATTGCCAGCCACGGGCCCGACAGTGCCGTTGCGATCGCCGATTTTTTTACCGTTTTAACGTCTTTTGCAAGGCAGATACCCATATAGTTCCCCGGATATACCAACATTGAAATTGTACTCATAAATAAACCCGACACCCAATATGGCATGCTTTGTGCGTTCGCATCATTAATCGTCATAAGCTGCGTGTTTGCCGTTGCACCAATTTCTATCATCCCCATAAAATCGCCATCAAAGATAACACCAACCGCATACGCAAAAGTAATCAGTGAACCACCAAGCATTACAACAGCCGAAAAACTATCTACCGCGGCCACAGAGCGCACGCCGCCGGTCATAACATAAACCACAATAATCGCAAAGGCCATGGCAGAACCAATCGTTGTGCCAATTGTGCCCCCCGAAGCGATGTTTACAGCAAACCCGAGTGTGCGAATTTCCGTAATCAACCATATCATATTAAAGCCTACAATAACAAGAGAAATCAGTGCTTTTAGGCCTTTGCTTTGATAACGAAGTTCCATCATATCGGGCATCGTAGACATACGGTATTTTTTTGATAATGGCCAAATTTTTTCGCTAAGGAAAAACATCATAATCCCAACCATAGAACACGCAAAAATCGTATTCATACCCACAACACCGAAATTATAAAAAAAGCCCACACGGCCTGTGAACGTTGTTCCTGAGTAAAAAGTTACAATAGAAATCATGGCAACGGTAAACACATTCATTGATTTTCCGGCTGTATAATATTCCTCGAATGTATCTTTTTTACGCATATTACGTATTTTTTTAGCAAAACTCGCCTTATAGGATAGGAATAATACAATTATTATATAAACGATCATCATGAGCAACGGAATTGACATGCTTATTATCCCCTTTTGAATTCATTATTTATTGGGGTCGTGTTTTTCTTCGTATAAGTAAAGTATAAAGATAAGCAGTATCATGATCAAAGCGTTAACGATTAACCCAAACATAAAAGTTGGGATACCAAATACAAAACCCAGCTGGTTATAAAGGCTGTTAAATGGTGGGAAAGCCATTGCGTAGCAGATAACAATTAATAAAATAATTATTTTTCTCACATTACTCATCGTGTTATGCCCTCCTTTTAAAAACATGTTTTCCATAAAGATACTTTCTATCTTATACATCCTTCTTCTATACACAGTATAACACTTAAGCCAATTTATTTCCTTATGTTTTTGCCTTTTTCCATTGTTCAATAGATGTATTTTCTTTTAATGAACTTTCCGTAATAAACTGTTCCCGCTTTTTTAGTAACTTTACTTAGAAACATCTAGCTTCGCATTGGTTTTATCTCCAATGTAGCGGCACATATTTATCCGATGGTATTCGTGTCGTTTAAAATGGTGCACGATAGAAAAAGTTGCAAAAGCAGCGCAAAGCACTTTTGTACTATATCCGAAATATTGTGACACTAAGATAGGTTCTTTTTGTGCTACTTGAAACACAATGTGCTACTGAACAAAAAACTTTGCGAATTAAAAAGAGTAAAATACAAGCATCGGTGTTTACGATCGATAGCAATGCAAAAAGTGAGTCAATTTTTCCCAAAATAAAAACAAAAAAAAGTACACCATTCTAATGAAACTTCCAATTCCAAAAGCGAAAACCAATTTAGAAGCAGAAATCACCGAGACAATTTCCATAAAAAAATCAAAATAATATACAAAAAATTAAAATGAAATAGGTAAAAAATATTTATTTGCATGAAAATTTTGAGGCATAAAATCTTCATCCCGCGTAAAAACCCGCGCAGATAGAAGCAAAAAATAACGATATTAAAATAATAAATGAGAATTTCAAATGTACAAGCCAAGCAAAACCGCGCCCTACCTTTGTTAAAACTATGTGAAAAAATATTTATGATGTAACCCGTATGTAACCTATGTTGTGGTATAATATGTCCATCGAAGAAATAAAGTGCTTGTTTAATGATCTTGAACACAGGATATTTTCGGCAAAATTAGGCGGAAACAGTACTAACAAACAGAGAGGACAATCGACATGAAAAAAACATCAATAAAATCCAAATTGTCACGTGTGCTGAGTGTTCTTTTGGCGATTCTATTGGTGGCAGGTTTACCACTTTCCACCTTTGCCACCACAGACGAACACACCTACACACAGGCCGACTTGGATGCAGCTACTGTGTCTTTAGCGGATGCACAGAGCAATGAAACCGGAGCGGGCAAAGCCTATGAAGATGCGAATGCCGAGCTTACAAGGTTAAACACCGTGGCAACGGATGCTGAAGAGGCCGTTCCGGCAGATCTTCAATCGCTGCTTGCAGCGCAAACTGCCGCAATTGAGGGAGCACAAGGAACGATTGCTACCTTAGAAGCAGATAAAGCAGCTGCACTGGAAGCAGATCCACAAGCAGATGTTTCTGCAATCGACGCTTCAATTGCAGAACAAAACACAGCCATTGCAAACGCCAATGGCGAAACCGAACGTCTTAATGGGCTGAGTGCTGCTGCTACCCAAGCAAGAGAAAATGCAGATGCACAGCAAACTGTGGTAAATGATGCAAAAACAGCATGGGATGAAGAGATTGCTGCTGCACAAGCAAAAGTGAATGAAATCACTGCAGCTTTGGCCGCCACACCTGCACCCACAGACATAACCGAGTATACAGTAACTTTCGAGGCAAACGGCACTTCTACACAGGTACAAACCATAGACGGTAAAGTGCCTACCGGTAGCATTGCTGACCCAGCTGCACCGGAAGGACAGCAATTTGACGGTTGGTTTATTGGCGAAACTCCTTTTGTGCTTGGAGAAACAGAAGTAACAGCCGCAACTACTGTAGTGGCACAATTTTCGGACCAAACAGCAGAACAAGGAGCAGTGGTAACATTTAGTTATGGTATCAATTCAACTAAAACAAAAGAAGTTACGGCGACAAGCGGTGGTGTGCTTCCGCAAGACCAAGTTCCTACCACTGCTGAAGCAAACGGGCCAATCGATTATAGCGATGCCAGGGCTTTTGTAGGATGGTATGATGGAGATACAAAAGTAGATGTCACTACAGCTACTTTTAATGAAAACACTACGTTAACCGCAAAATATGAAAATGTAGTAGACATTAGCTATGTAATAAATACGTTTGGTCACTTTCCCGATGGGTCTGAAGGGGTTATTTATACAATAACTACAAAATTCAACCCCAATATTCTAGAGTTGAATTTAGATTTGTTCCACCAATATATGTCTTACTTCGAGCCATCAGCAACAAATCCTTTAGAGTACACTTACCGTAGAACTGTAAGAACGCCAGTAAATAGTACCGTTACAATCTTCTACACAGTGCCTAACACGAATGGATACAGCACCTATCAAACATCGCTTCCTATTAAAATTGAAACGCAAGGCGAAAAAGTGATGTATACCTTCACTTATGAAGATATGGACGGAAACACCGCCACATTTGAAGCAGAACGAGGCAGTAGCACATGGTATGCAAGCAGCCCCTTAGCAAGTTTCCTCGACCCCACCACAGCAGCTAGCCAAGGCAAAGAACCAACCATGAGCAGCGATGGCGAACGTGTGTTCTTAGGCTGGAAAACAAACGTAACCACAAACAGCGACACCATGCTTTTCTGGAGCGTTGGCCAAATGTCTAACCTTGCTGCAAACACCGAAGACGCACGTTTCGTGCCTGTTTTTGGCTATCCCATCACATTCGAGTATGAAACATTTTCGCTTGTGGACGGTTCCTCCTTTATTCACGAGCGCACCGGAGAAACCACAACCGAAACCACTTATACAGGCTATAACTCTCAACAAGATTCTTTGGTGTTCCCAGTCAATGCTATGCCCACGGTTCCCAGCAGTGTTCGCGAAAATCCAGATACCGGCCTCACACCTTATGCTTACGAGTGGAAGGACGAAAGTGGAAAAGTTTGGACTACAGAGGAACTATCCATTTACGCCGGTTTTTCGGGCCCCATGACACTCACAGCCACCGTGCTGGAAAGAGGCGATGTTGAGCCTTCCGAGTACAACCACGAATATCCTTTGTATCAAATCTATGATGGCACCACAGAGCTTGCTGTAACCGAAGATTACATCATACGGCAGTTCAGCACCATCGGCGGCGCCGACTTAAAAAATGCTTTAAATAACGGAACCCTTGATATCACACTGAATGCCGATGATGTTGCCGCTTTAGATGCAATGAATATTGTAGAAGTGCAAAGACGTGATGGTTCCACCGAACAAATCACCCTTGCAAGCGATTTAGCCGATCCAATTCCTGTAAGATTTAGTTACACAGGCGAAACAAGCAGTGGCAAACAGCTAAGCGGCACCGGTGTTGTAAATGCCCTTATGATGCCACAAGCACTAAGCCAATACCGTGCTGACAGCCATTATGTGGCCGCGGGCGACAACGTACTGTTGCAAGCACAACCGGCACAACACGAAACAGGTGTAGGACTTAGCTATGTAAACGGTATCCCTGTCGGCTTGCCTGTATCTTCCACTCTTCGCGATATGTATAGCCAAGCCAACTTCACCATCTTCCCCTACGAAACAAACCAAGATGCAACCGGCCAAATTGCCACAGCACTTACCCCGATAGACAGTGAAGCCATGATGGGCTTACAGCCTGCCCCGGCCGGCACCGATTACTATCAAGGCGACCACTTGCAACTGACCATTGACCCGCCAAGCGATGCCAAAAACTACATTTTACTGCCACTTCAATCTGTTTCAGCTTTTGATGTTGTTGATTATGAAGGCTTTGAAATGACACAGGTATACAATGGCGAAGGCGTAACCATCGAAAGCAATGACGAACGCTTCCCAGAGCGCTCCTCTTCTTTGAGCGAGCACACCCTAACCTTTTTAAACAGCAACACCAGCCCTGCCGATGTAGGTACACACGAAGTGTTGTTCAAAATGTTGGCTTCCGGCTCTACCGCCGCAAGCTCCGAAATCGGCGCAAAATCTGTCAACATCACCATCACCCAGCGCCCCATCACCATTTCGGGCCGTGACCTAAACGTTGCCACCCCGGCAAACGACGATTATGATGTAGAGCAGCAAAACGGAGACCGCGGCCTTGTAAGCGGCCATACTGTAACCAATGTCACATTGCCTGTGTCGGACCTTAGCTACTTGCCCGCAACCGCCACCATTTTGGATGCAGATGGCCGAGACGTAACCGCAAACTATAACATCAACTACGAGCCCGGCACCTTAGTGGATCAAGAAGACGATACAGACGACACTTCGGAACCGGTGGTTCCCCCAACCGATCCAACCACGCCTGATGTTGACGACGGAACAGACGGCCCGATTACAGATACCACTCCGGCTCCCGTAGCACCGGCACCTGTAGCAGTAGCACCTATTGTTGCACCTGTAGTGGCTCCAGCCGTTCCGGCCGCCCTCGTACTTGACTTGCCCGATGCTGAAATTCCGCTTGCTGCAGCTGCAGAAGATGTGGAAATCAGCATTGGCGATACCACAATACCGCTTGCCGATTTCGGTGGATCTTGGTCACTTGTAGATCTTTTGCTTACCGTGGTAACCAGCCTCATGAGTATTTCACTTCTTATCACCTATTTTGTGAATAAGAAAGCCAAAGAGGAAGACGAAAATGAAACAGAATACGCAAAAGCAAACAGCGAGGAAGAAGAAGACAACACCCGCTTAAAACGCAAAGGCGGCTTCCGCGTGTTCAGCATCATCCCCATGTTGGGTGCCATCATTCTGTTCATCCTCACGCAAGACCTTACCCTGCCCATGACTTTGGTAGATACCTGGACCATCTTCTTTGCTGTCATCGCCTTGATCCAAACACTCACGATGATTCTTTCCCGCAAAAAACGTGTGGAAGACGAAGACGAAGAAGCCGAAGCACAAGCATAATAACCTCATATTTCATACCAGGAAAAAAATTAAGTAAAAACAGGCGCCTCATTTCGTGAGGCGCCTGTTTTTACTTGTCAAAAAAGCCGTTGCACCAGGGTGCAGCCTCTGGGCTGAAGACCTTGGGGCGCTGCCCCAAACCCCGCCACTTTAAAAAGTGGACAAACTTTTTTCTAAAGGACACGCACAGCGCAAGCGGATTCAAACCAAAAGCCAAAGGGCGATGTTTTATTAAAATCACACACTGTAGGACAGCGAGGCTTCGCGCCGCACCCCCGTTTGCACCGCTATGGTCACACTAAAATAGAAGCTGTGCTTGCGTTAACAAGCACAGCTTCTTGTTTTTTGGATGGTAACCCGTTACGCGTGGACGCAGTGC
>CAYJIH010000052.1:0-10344 GCA_964370195.1 uncultured Oscillospiraceae bacterium | reverse complement strand
TCCACTTTTTAAAGTGGCGGGGTTTGGGGCGGCGCCCCAAGGTCTTTCCTCTACCCGGTGCAACGACATTTTTTAAGCATTCTTTTATTCTTTAACCAAGCCGCCCTTATCTTTCGCGCTTCTTCTTTGTAAAAACGCCTCCAGAGTAAATGTTTCCTCTTTTTCCAGCACCCAAAATTCCTCTTCTGCCCATGGTTTTTCAAACAGTCGCCGAAACACGCTTGTGTTTCCCTTTTCTTTACGAGCTTGCAGTTCCAATATGCCTGCCTGCTGTTTAAGCTGCTTAAAGGCGGCCTCTACATCGTACACACCTGTGTCTAAAAGGCATAGGTGTGTGTATCCGTTTAAAAGAATTTTGTATATCTCGCGCGCTTCTTCGGCCCCATATTGCTCCACTGTTTTGTAAAACCCAAACACAGAACCGGGAATTTCTTTTTCCTCCAGCCAGCCCTCTGTGTAGTACATGGTGTGCACATCCCGCTTTTTACACAACATCATCGCAATGCAATCGTCGTACAAAGGCAACACCAGCCGCGCCTGCTTGCAATGCACACCGTCTAGCGCCGCGCCACAAAAACCAAAACCCAACAACACGGTGCCAATGTCTTTTGGCAAGGCATCCAGTGTGTTTTGCAGTTCTTCGCGCAAAATTTGTGGCCGCTCGTGCAGGCCTTTATCCAGCCAAATCGCTTCCATGTTTTGCGGCAAAAAAGGCGTTATTTCGTTTTGTATCATCGAGCATGCCACAAGACAGGTGCGCATGATGACCCCCCTCTTTCTCGTGTGCTAAAAACTCATACATTCGATATATCGATTCATAAAAAACTGGTTTGTAGAAAGCTCTGTGTACGCGGCGTTTTGTGCCATCTCGTTAAATTGTGCAAGGGGCACTTCGCCCAAAAGCGCCATCGACGCCCCTTTTGCAGCCGTGTTCCCAAGTGCCACAATTTTTTCGTCCCCCACGGGCGGCAACAAACCCACATACTGCGCCGTGCGCCCATCGATGAAACTGCCAAAACCACCACCCAATAAAACTTCATCCAGATCCTCGTGCACAAGCCCGGCTTCGTGCAAAAGGGTATCGATGCCGCCGCGAATGGCCCCTTTTGCAAGCTGAAATGCACGGATATCGGCCTGTGTAAGGCCAAAAGTTGTGTTTGGAAAAGGAAGCACTTTATTCCATTTTGGCGCAAGCAACCCCGTTTCGTCAATCTCCTCCAGTGCAAGCCCTGCGGCAACGGCATCCACAAGGCCGGAGCCACATAGCCCGGCGGCCGGCTTGTTTTCTATGGTTTCGTACGCCAAGACGCCATTTTGTGCCCACACTTTCGAAATTGCCCCGGCCACAGCCCCCATGCCACAGCTAATGCCGGCCCCTTCAAAGGCAGGCCCTGCCGCCGTAGAACAACACAGAATGCCATTTTTTGTTTTAAGCGCAATTTCACCGTTCGTGCCGATATCGGCAAACAGCACATTCCCCTTGCGATTTTCAAGATCGCATGCAAGCATGCCACACACGATGTCGGCACCGATGTAAGCCGAAATGCATCGCGGTGCATACACACGCAGCTGTGAAAATGCGGGAATTTCGGCGTGTTGCCAAACGCCAAACACACTTTGCGGTGTAAACGGATAAAACGCCAAAGAACGTGGCTCTAGCCCAAACAGCAGATGCAACATTGTGGTGTTGCCCGTGATAACGGCAACAGAAAGTGCCCCGGGCGCCACATTCGCCTTTTGACAAAGGGCCAAAAACATCTCGCCCAGTTGCGTTGTCACCGTTTTTTGCAAAGCATCCACACCGTGTTCGTTTGCATACGCGATGCGCGCCATCACATCCGCACCAAACGCTTGCTGGCGGTTGTATTCGCCCAAAACGGCAAGGGGTTCTTTGCAAGCGGCACCATAGAGGTAGGCCGCCACGGTGGTGGTGCCAATATCAACAGAAACGCCGTAATGCTCGCTTTCAAAAAGAGGTGCCACACCGCTTTGCGCCACGGTGTTTGCGGCGGCAAAACTTGTTACGGTTTTTTGCCCCGGGTTAAACTCTGAAACAAGCGTGCAATCTCCCTGCACCGTAGCAAAACAAGCAAGGCGCAAACGTTCATCGGCCAGTGCGGCTTTTTCTGTTTCATTTTTTAAGGACACCGCCCCCTGCACACGCACCACACACTTTGCACAAGTGTGGTTGCCACCGCAAGGGGCCGTGAACGCACCTTGCGTGCGGCGCATCACCGAAAGCAGGGTTTCGCCCACTTCGGCCTTTGTTTCGAATGTTCCGTTTGTAAAGTGCAAGGTGATGTGCGGCATGGGCATCCTCCGTGGTGTGTTTTCAATTCGCCTGTATATACGCATTCTCTGCTACTATTTAAAATTGTTCTATCGTATTTTTTCTCCTTCAGCATACACCGCTTGCACGGCGCGTGCCTTTGGCAGATGCATCATGCGCTCTAGCCGTTCTTCAACACGCAAGGGGCGCAAATGAGGCAACGCTTCATCACTAACAGCCACGCAATGCAGTGGCTTGCCAATTTCAAAACACGTGTTTTCGCCAAAGAAATCGGCATTGGTGGCAAGATGCAACGCCTCTGCCGGGCTTAGCGCCGTGTCTTCTTCGTTCACAAGCGCCCTATACAGTTTCGAGGCCGAAACTGCCGCGCCCATAATGCCCAGCATCGATAAATCGTTGCCACCTGCAATGTCTGAGCCCAAACACACTTTTACCCCTTCGCGAAGCATGGCGCGCACGGGCGCAATGCCACTGCTGAGGTTCGTGTTTGATTCGGGGCAATGCACCACGCGCGTGCCGCGATTTTTCATCAATGCACGCTCGGCTTTATCGGAATAAACGCAATGTGCCATCAAACTTTTTTCATACATCATGCCATATTTATCATACGCTTCACCGTAACTTTTGCAGTCCGGTTCCAGCTCTTTTACCCAGGCAATTTCGCCACGGTTTTCGCTGAGGTGTGATTGCAACGGCAAATCACGCTCTTTCGCCAATTTACCAAGAGCAGAAAGCAGCGGCGGCGTGCAACTTGGAATGAATCGCGGTGTTAAAATTGGCTTTACTTTTTTAAAGTGTGCCTCGCAATATTCTAAAAAGCGCACGGTGCTTGCAATCGAATCTTCTGTTTTTTCGCATAAAATATCGGGCGCGTTTCTGTCCATGTTCACTTTGCCCACATAGCCACACACGCCGGCCTTTTCCAGCTCTTCCATCAAAACAAGCGTGCTTTCGTAGTGCAAAGAGGCATACATGCACACGCGCGTTGTGCCCATTTCCACAAGCTCTTTTGCCAAAGCGCCATACACCTTGCGCGCATAGCTTGTGTCTTCAAATTGGCTTTCGGTAGGGAAGGTGTACTGGTTCAGCCAATCAAGCAATTCCAGCTCTAGGCCAATACCACGCATAGGGTACTGCGGCGCGTGCAGGTGCATGTCTAAAAAACCGGGCAACAGAAGTGCATTTGCATAGTCGTGCACTTCCCCTTCGTACCCATCCGGAAGGCGGGGCAAAATGTTTTGCAACACGCCATTTTGAACAAGCAAAACCGCATTTTCTTGCACCGTAAGGGCATTTGGTTTTGCAGCGTAACACAATTGACCGCGAATACATCCGTTAAACATATCGTCTCCTTTTTGCCAAAGCAGGCACAGTTTTCTTTGTTTGTATTGCTTTGCCGGCACCCAAAACACAAGGTGGTTTGCATTCTTTTGCCATTACTTCATATTATAACGGCCTATGCTTCGTTTTGCAATTGGCCTAGGTGGTGTCGACAATCGTGTTCAGCCGGCCTATTTGGGCACTTTTTCTTCCCAATTCGGCCGAAAAATCTTAAATTTCATAAAGGCGTTCGGCAATGTTTAGGCAAAATCGGACAAAAAAATCACTCAAAAAAGGATCGATTCAACGGTTGTCAACACCAGCTAGCGTGGTTTTTAGGCACGCACACCTTATACGCACTCTTACGCCAAGACGAACGATTCGTGTGCGGCGCAAAACGCCATTGCCACCGCCCATTCTTGCCAAAATCCGTTCCACATAAATACCCCCAGCAAAGCTAGGGGGCGGCGTGTTAAAAATATAGGGCAGCAAAAAGCGAAAAGCGCCGGACAGAAAAAGCGGCGGTATGAAGCGGCGCAACAGGTGTTTTTTAACAAAGCCGCGCGGTTTTTAAAAAAATATACCGCTTTCGCCTTGTGTAAAAACAACGTTCCTCATCCGTTTGCCGGCTCATAATATAAATCCAGAATATAGGCATGCATTGCCGCTTCGTCCATTCGGTCTGTTCCGTCCTCTTGCTTTTCGCTGGGCAACGTGCTTAGCTGTGGCTCCGGGTCACTCATCAAAAGAGCTGTGATATACACCATCTCGCGCAGGCTTAAATCCGTTGTCATATTCGACACAACAATGTCGAACATGTTGTAAATAAACTTGGGGTTATCACCGCATCCCACCAGCACGGCATGCAGCAGTTGTTTCATAAAATAAATATGACGCTCTGTGCGCTCTGCCACACCGCCATCCGGCAAGGATTGGTCTCGATAGCGCAAGTAAAACTCAAGCGAATCGCCCCCAATGCGAACGGTTTCTGCCATTGGAATTTGGAATTGCTCGGCAAAAAAAGGCGTTAGAGGCACTTCGATGCCGCCCAATAAATCCACCAATTCGCGCAGCACATTCATGTCTACACCGGCAAAACGCTCTATGGGAATTTCCAACATTTCGTGGCTAAGCGATGCGGCCGTAAACTGCCCGCCATCCAAAGGCCTGTTTGTAACCGTTGGGTTTCCGCCAAAGGCATAGGCATTGCACAAGGGGCCTTGTTGCGTAACCATCACGTCTCCGTTTACGTCCGGCAAAAACAGCGTGCTATACAAGTTGCGCGGCACAGAAAGAAGCGATGCACTTCTCGTTTCCGTGTTGATTGTAAGCAAAACCACGGTGTCGGCCTGTGGGCCCACCAAAACATTTTCCACGGCTTGCTGCTGCAAACCCAAAAGCAAAATGCCCACCACATCCGGGTTTTGCACATATTCAACCCCTTCATATTCCACAGAATACTCGGCGGCGTTCACCGGTGGCTGGGTAACACTGTGCGGATTTTCGCTTTTAAAAAGGCCCACGGCGCTTTTTGTAAAAAACCAAAACACAAAAAACACCAAAAAAAGCAACAACGCCCAGCCAATGCCCGTTGCTAAAAACCACTTTTTTTCCGTTTTTGTCATGCTGTAACGCCTTTCTTGTAAAGCTATGTTCACGGCGATACACCCTTCCCGCTTTCGCTTTGCTTTTGCTTTTTGGCAAGCATAAGTAGGCACAAAAGGGCGCCGCATCCGATACTCACATTATAACGGCCTTTATGCGTTTTTGCAATGGCACACGTGCTTTTATCGGCCGCGATACGGCCGCAAAAAACACAGCCACATACAAAGAAAAAACACACATCTTCTCTCTTTATAAAGCCGCTATGCCTTTTTACACAAAAACAGTTCCTTCCTCGGCTACGAAGGAAGGAACTGGCTATCGATTAATTATTGAAATTGCAACGCACTTGCACTATGCAAAAACACCGGTTTGTGGAGAAATTGCTGTGGTGCCTTGCGTAGAAGGCGCGATGTAATAAAAGCCGAATGGCGAGAATGTTTTTGTTTGCACGGTGGCTGTGTTGCCGCTTACAATGCAATCGCCCGAAAGAACTTGGTTGTTGTGCTGATTAAAGTAAACAATGCGGCTGCCACTGGCCGGCGTGTTTGACAGTGTAAGCACAACGGAAACCGGTTGGCTGAGCTGCACCGGCTCGCCGGCACTATTTAGCACACTGATTTCGTAAAAGCCGATGGGCATGCCGGATGCGCCATTTTGTTTGAACAGCTCATTCAATGCTGCCACTTCTTCTGCCGATAACACCTTCACCGAAAGCGACAAGCCCGGATCAAGGTCTGGCGATGATACATTTAAAATGGTTGGGTATGCAACAGGTGACGCTGTGCCACTTGACGATGTTGCAGAGCTTGTGGAGCCGGAATTTGTGGTGCTAGAGCTAGAACTAGAGCTAGAGCTCGATGTCTCTGCCTGTTTCCAGTAAACAGCCACGCTGGTTTCTAGCCCGTATACAATTTCTATGTCCGCTTGAATGGAGCCGGGAGAAACAACAATGTTCTGTGCTTCAACAAAGAAGTCGTTGGTTTTGTAAAACATCTGTATGCTGTCGCCAGCGTTTACCCCATCCATATTGATTTGAATTCGCTGTGATGCAACATCCAAGGTGCTCGCTCCCGCAAGGCCTGCAAACACTGCACCCAGAAAGGTGTGATCGCCGGCGGCCATGGACGCTGTTTGGCTTTGGATGTCTTGTTTGTCCGCGCTATCGACATCCGTTGCTGTAAAGCTATATCCCGATGGCACACTTCCAACGGCCGTTACATTCGCCGCTGTCACCTCGGGCTGCATAGCCAAAACCATCATGGTCATCATCGATGCAATTAAGCCAAGCGAGAAAACCACCGTCATAATGAGTGCCAGTTTATTCTTTTTCATTGTAAATCCCCTTCCATTTTTCCGCATTTCTTTCTGTATTTCGTGCATTTTAATATGTAATTATTATTTTATCACCAGGCAATCCGTCAAGGTTCAAAAATAACATTCATCACCCATTGCCACAAAACCACCGGCACACAAACGCTGTGCCGCCTTAAAACCCGAACCTAATGCGGCAAGATTTCTGTTGTTGTGTTTATTTTCCAGCGGCCGTTGTCCATTGTAAATTCCGCAACAACCTCGCCATCATATTCACCAAACGTAAGCAGTTCTGCTTGCATGGCATTTTCTTTTTCTTCATGCACGGCAACAGTGTCCAGATCCAAAGAGGTACTGCCATACCCACGCGCACCTCTTACAAGGTAAAGCGTGCCTTCGTATTCAAAAAAATTATCCTCTAAGCCGGCCTGTATTGTTTGCATATAAGCATCGGTTATATACTCGCTTGCATTTGCCGTCAGCTCCTGCATCGACCGGAAATTTAAAACCGGGATGTACAGCGCATACGATGGGTCCAAAAACAAGCCGGACGGGGCTTCCTCTGTAGGCAGATACAAGGCCGCCGGATCTTCCCCATTCATGTACGCTTGCTCGCTTTCAAAGGCAGCTTGCATCAACATTTCGTCTTCAAAATCATACTCGGCGCCGAATGTTTCTCTATAAATCTCGTTTAAAAAAATCATGCCACCCTGGGCTTGTTCAGAAAAATCCGCCGAACTTTCGCTTGGCGCTTCACTTTGCGCTTCGCTTTGAACCACTTGGCTACTTTGCACAGGCATCGCCGTTGTACTTTGCGACACTTGCGATGTTGCATCAGAACAAGCGGTAGCCGCCACTGCAAAACTTGCTGCCAATACAATTGCAATCAACCGATTCATTTTCCACTCCTTTTTTGATGCCTTCGCAAAAACATCTTACAGAATATTTGCATCCAGTATACATTCTAATAAAAGCAGTTTACCACAAATGATAAAAAAAGAGAAGACATTTTATGCGTAAAAACATCTTTTTTCTATAAAACCCCAAAATCGTGTTGTTTTATTCAAGGCCCTGCGTGTTAAAAACATCAAAACACTACGAAACCGCCAAGTGCTTAGAAGAAAAAACGGCGCAAAAACGCGTATTGATCATGCACAGCGGTGGTAGTATGCTGTATCCGGCAACGCTGCATATGCATTTTTGTAGCCAAAAGCCCCCAAAAAGTGTTGTTTCACTTTTGGGGGGCTTTGTTTTAAAAATCAACCGATAGGGTTATGTGGACGCTACCCTGCGGCGTGCTGTGCATGCTGTTCGTCATCGTCTATTTTTTTGCGACGGAACACCACTTCCACCACCGTTTGTACCACGAAGATCAAGGCAAACCAAATGCTGTATTGGTCGAAGAATGTCATGGGCTGGCTAAAGTCTTGTGTGATGAGCAACAATACCAAACTGATGATGCCAAACAACACCCCAGCAACAACCGTAAGTTTGCGGCCTTTTGTGGTAGAGGCCTCTTCGCTTCCTTCCTCTTCTTCGTCTTGTTTTTGCTTGCGTACAATAATTAGATACACAATGGGTGAAAGCAACGCAAGCACTGTCATCAAAAGGTCGAACAAGCTCCATGCATTGCCGATCCGTGCAAAATCACCTGCGCTTAACGGCACACCGTTTTGCATAATCACGTTGGCTTCATACAACTCGCCTCCTGTGCGGATGCCAATGGTATGCTCGCCATCCCCTAAGGTGGCCAAGAAATCCGGGCTCAAAATGATGTTGCCATTTTCATCGATGGTATATTGGCTAGGATCCAGCTCTACACCATCCACATAAACATTTTCCACAGAGGAATCCGGATTTATGGGGAACAGCGTGACACTGCCATCTTCGCCGATTTGTGGTGGCGAGGGCACGTCGCCGCCGCCTGTGCCGCCTGTGCCACCGGTGCCACCGGCAGAACTAGAGCTACTTTGCGACTGTGATTGTGACTGTGAAGGTGCAGTGCCGCCTCCTTCGCCTTCATCCTCTTCTTCGTCCTCTTCGTCATCCTCAGGGTCATCAACGCCGCCGGTGCCACCACCACCTGTGGTGCCACCGCCTGTGTCGCCGCCGCCGGTGGTGCCACCGCCTGTGCCGCCGCCACCTGTGTCGCCACCGCCGGTACTGCCGGAACTACTGCTCTCGGAACTGCTGGCAGCTGGCGCTGTTACCTCAATACTTGCCGCTGCCTCCACCGGCACATTTGCAAGATAGGTAAGGCCACCGCCTGTGTTGTTGCTCGCGCCACCGGGCACCGATTCGAAACGGTGTTGCCAGGTGCTTGCCGTGGTATACCCAAAAGTGCCCACGGTAGCAGTGGACGGCGTGTAGCTTTCGCCCGTTTCACCAAGGGCCGTGCCGCCTTGCGCCCAGTTATAGCCACCATTGGCAGCCACTTTGCCACCCTCTGCCAAGAAACTGTATAAGGTATTTGCAGCAGTAGACACCGTCAAGGCGTTGGCCACTTCGTTTTGTGTATAGTTTCGCGCGCCGTCAATGCCCATGCTTCCCGTAAGGCCACCGCGATAGATACGCGAAGATACGTTTGTTTGGCTGTTCACGCCGTTACTTTCAATACTGGCATCCAAGCTGGGCTTTGCCGTGATAATATAGCCCTGGTTTACAAAATTGCCTGCCGCCACAAGGTTTGTATCGTCTGGCATGTAGAGTTCTTGTGTGGGAACAATAGAAATCGCTGCTGTAACATCACTTGGTAGATGCACATCACCACGAATTACCCAGTGCCCACGCGCCAATGTCCATCCACTGCGTTGTTCTAAGCGCAGAAGATTTTGTATGGCTGCGTGTATATTTGGCTCGGACGTTTGCAGTGTATCCACTGTGCCCTCTGCCGTGTTTGAAAATTGGCTTGCCGCCACTTTGGTGGTTTTGTTTTCCAGCACCACGGTGGCAAGGCCCGCCACCGTAACCGGGTGTTCCGGAACCGAATCCAGATCCAGCGCCTCTACTGTATCCGCTGAAAATCTTTCGTTGATCGATTGAATGGACTGACGGTACACATTGCCAACTAAATCAACACTTTCCTCCACAAACACAAACACGTTGCCACTGATGAAGGTGGTTAAGGGTATTGTAAACCCTTCGTTTTCGGATTCTATAAAAGAACCCGAGCCCACCACATTGCCGCGCACGTTGCCACCAAACAAGCGCACGCTTGTGCCAAGGCCGCTGCCAATGGAATTGAACTGTAGCGTTTCACTCTCCTCACCATAAGCAACCGGATGATACCCTTGCAAGCCCATGCCGGAGCCGCCACCATAAACGGAGCCAGCCACCGTGCCTGCGCGCATCACCACTTCGGTGTTGCCGGCAATCACATTCATTTCACCCAACATATTAAGTAATTTAAAACCATTAAAAGAACCACCGTATACGTCACCGGGAATATTGGCACCACCACTAAGTGTTACCAAGGTGTTGCCTGCCGCAGGGCTTGTAAGCTGTGCCGAAGCAACCGGCACCTCTACTCCCTCAAGTGTTCGCGAAAAACCAACGAGAGATGGTTGTGCCACTAAATCCGTGCTCACATTTGCGCTGCCACCGCCAAACACGGCATTTCTCATAAGCAATACATCCTCTTGGGGAGAGAATGTTATATTTATCAAATCAGACGAAATGGCCCTACTTGGTTCAGGCGGCTGTGTATAAGAACCCGCAAGTTCGGTTTTTACAAAGGCGCCGCCGCTGATATTTACTGCTGTGTTTTGTGCAACAGCGTCTGAAATGCCGGCACCAAACACATTGCCCAAAGAATACAA
>CAYJIH010000051.1:0-11184 GCA_964370195.1 uncultured Oscillospiraceae bacterium | reverse complement strand
TGGATGAGTTCATAGCCGGTTAACTGCTATTCTATAAATGCTACCATTCTATTTTGCGCATAATTCTTGACAGTACCGAATATTTTTCCGATTTGCAATTGTAGTGTTTTAAAGGATATCGAAATATGGTTATGGGCTAAAACATATCCCCCCTTGGCTGCTTGAAGAAAGCCAAGGGGGGATATAGATTTTATCTTTTGAGTTTAAATTACCTTATAGGAAAGGAATAGAATGTTTTTGTAAAGGAATTTTGTTATATAGAAATAATGCAGTGAACCCACAGTAAAGTGGCCGGTTTTGAGGAGATATTTTTCCAGCGATGCAAATCGGAACCGTGATAATAAAGTGTATCACCCGGATGCACGATATAGGGTGGATCATCGCGTAAATGTACTTGCAATTTTCCCGAAAACAAATAAATCATGTCGTCTCCGTTGTGCGTGTGGGGAATATGGTTTCCTTCCCCGGGCGGAACAACACACATAACCGGATACATCGTGTGTTCTTTTAGTGAAACCAAAGATTGCATCTCAATGCCGTTGTTTTCCTTTAGGCTAAAGCGCTCGCCCGTGTCTTTTGGAACAAGGTTGCTTTCAACACGACCAGACTCTACAAAATACAAAGGGTTTTCCCTATAAAACTCGGCAAGCTTGTTTAGCATTTCTAAGGTGATATTGGCGTTGCCGTTTTCCAGCTTGCTTAGATGCGCTGTGGAAATGCCAACGGCACGGCTTACCTCTTCCAAAGTGTAATGCTGTTGTTCGCGTATTTTTTTCCACTTACGAACCACAAGTGATTTTGAATAAAAGTTTTCCTTTTGTTCATCCATCATCTTTGAAACGGAGCTAACGCCTGTGTTCGGCAACAACATTTTAATTGCTTGTACACCTAAATGTTTTTCCAGAGAATATTCTTTAATCTTTTGCAAATGTTCTAAATCATCTATTGTGAAGAAACGATAATTATTGGACGATCGTTTTACTTCAATCAAACCTTGTTTTTCCCAGTTGCGAATGGTGGCGGGAACCACACCAATTTGCTTTGCAACTTGGTTGATAGAAAACGTGATTTGTTCATCGTAGTTTTTCATTCGTTTGCACCTTTACTGCCGTTCAATCATTATTTTCCTGTAATTAAAGAATAGCATAAGATAAAGAAGAACACAAGGTAAGAGGCAAACAGCCACCTTCTTTTGAATAAAAAAACCACAAATCAGAAAAGTAGCTGTGCAAGCAGTCTATCTCATTTCTTTTTGTGGTTTTAAATAATGTAAACTTATTTATCCAATTGCAATTCTTGCATCCACAGCAATAAATGCATCACTTTGTGGGTGATAGATAAGTGGGTTTACATCCATTTCATCAATATTTGGGAAATCCAAAAGAAGTTGATTGATACGTAAAAGGACTTCTTTAAGCTGCATGGTGTTGGTTTCTTTGCTGCCTCGATATCCTTCAAGCAACGGTTTGCAGCGCAGATGATCAATCATACTTTGGGGGTCTTCGGCTGAAAGCGGAATGTGCCCAAGGCTTACATCGCGAAGCAATTCCACAAGAACACCACCCATGCCCAAAAGGATACTGTGGCCTAAAGCGTCATCGCGTGAGGCGCCGATGATCATTTCCAGTGTACCATCAATTTGCTGTTGTAGATGTATGCCGCGCAATCCTGAAAACTTTTGTTGCCATTCAAGGAGCAATGTTTTAATCTCATCTTTGTTTTGCAAGTTTAAGCGCACACCACCCACATCCGATTTATGTACAATTTCCGGATGATCAATTTTTGCCACAAGAGGAAACTGAAACGCAATCGCATCTATATCAGCGTTTGTTTTCACATAGTAACTTTTGGCTACCGGGATGCCGTAAAGTTCTAAAAGGGCAAAGCAAATCTCGGGTGGCAAATAGCAGCCTGCGGGCATATCTGCAAGCAATTTGCGTGCTTTGCCACGCACACCTTCCATCGATGGAAGGGATGTGGTTTGTTTTTTTGTGGGCTGCACCATGTAATTCATCGTGCGCACCATTTGATTTGGGTAGTTGAAGTTTGGAATGCCTGCTTCGCGCATGACGGTGCTTCCGGCTAAGCCAAGGCGCGGCCCGAAAAAACACGAGAAAACAGGCAAGCCACTTTTTTTAAGCACTTCGTTTACAGCAGAAGCCACTTTGCCGGTATCTACAACGGCAGGCGGTACGCAATCGATAATAAGAGCATCATACAAACCACTATCTACCATGGCTTGCGCTGCTGCAGTATAGTGCTCAGGCGGTGCAGAGGCGACTAAGTCTATCGGGTTTTGCGTAGAAGCCTCGGGTAAAAGCTGTGTGGCCAAATCACTTTTTTGTGTTTCAGACAACTGGGGGAGGCTGAAACCATGTTGTTCCAAACTGTCGCAAGTTACAGTGCCAAGGCCACCTGCATTAGAAATGATGCCTACATTGCGTCCTTTCAATTTTGGCATTTTAAGCATGGCAGACACCAATAAAAAGGCATCTTCTAATGTTTGCGCACGAATAACGCCGCATTTTTCTAAAAACGCATCGACCACTTGATCGTTGCCCGACAGCGAGCCCGTGTGAGAGCTAGCCGCTGCCGCCCCTGAACTGCTTCGGCCGGATTTTACCATGATTACAGGTTTTGTGATTTTTTTCATTATTTTTTCAAAAAGATGGGGCTGTGGAATGGTTTCCATATAAAGGCAAATGAGTTTTGTATTATCATCTGCTTGCAAAATGGGTAACAAATCACAAATATTCACATCGGCCATGTTGCCAAGTGAAACAACAGCCGAAAAACCAATATCAAGGTCTTGTGCAAAGTCCATCATGCTAGCGCCCAAAGCCCCCGATTGCGTAAGGAAAGCAAAGGAGCCAATACGTGGGGTGTCTGACAAAATGGTGGCACTAAGCCGTATATTTTCGTCTGTGTTGGCAACGCCCATGCAGTTTGGGCCAATCATGCGCATGTTATAACGGTTTACAATGTCTAAAAGAGCAGCTTCGCGCTCGATGCCGGGGCCGCCTATTTCACGAAAGCCGGCCGTGATGCAAATAAGGGCCGATACACCTTTTTTTCCACACTCTTCAGCGGCTTGTAAAACAGCACTGGATGGCACAGATAAAACGGCAAGATCAGGCGGTGTTTCGATATCAAGCACCGAAGTATAGCCTGTGCACCCTTGCACATCTTCTCCACGTAGGTTTACGGCACTGATTGTGCCTTTATAGCCCATGTTGAGTAAGTTTTCTACAATAGCCCGGCCAATTCCCGGCTTTTGGGAAGCACCGATAACAGCGACGGATTTTGGAGAAAGCAGTAAATTTGTTTTACGCAGATAGTTTGGCACATTCTCTTGCCAATCTTCAAAGGTAAGCCCACCCGCCACAGGACGGCCCTTGTGGTGTACTTTCCCATTTTCATCTTGTGTAAAATGGCCAAGCGCCAATTCTAACACGGTGCGGCTACCTACCAGCCGGCTTTGTTCGTTGATAAGCTTTAGATAATGGCGAAAACGTGTTTCATCATCTTCGTGCAAAGTGTAGTCTACGGGTATTTTTGGCGAGCGCACCAAAAGCGCACCGGCATCTAATTCTTTTGTTGCTAAGTGAGAACTGGCACGTAAATAGTCCATATTGTGGTTGAAAGCAGCCTTAATTCCATTGGCACCGGCAAGGGGCCTTTGCCCATTTTCATCGATCAGTGCAAGGTCGGCAGGGTGCACATTTACCACAAGGTAACGCTCTAAAATAGCATCGGTGGTGGCCCACACATATCCGGCAAGCAAAATCATGTCCGCATCAAAACACTCAAGCATTTCCATTGCTTCAGCATCAAATTCCGCACGAACCTCACGGTCTTTCATGGGTTTGTTTCGTTCGGCATAATATTTTCGAATGTCAATTGCTTTGTAGTCAATGCCATATTTTTTTGCTGTTTCCACTGCTTTGGATTCGGGATTATCTGCAAAGATACCCACCACTTCAAAAGGGCAACCTTCTGGCGTTTTTTCCATTTCCAACTGCAATTCAAGTGCTTTCCACAAGGTGTTTCCCGATCCGGAACAATAACCTAAAACCCGCAATTTTCCTCGGGCAGGGTTTATAATCGGTTTCAACATAGTATATCTCCTTTTATTTGAGGAATGATTGAATTGCTGTGGATAAATTTGGAATACCGCGCGAAATTTGCTCGCTAGATGGTGTTGAATAATTGAGGCGGAAGTCGCGGCACGGTGCGTCATCTTGCACCATGAAGGCACAACCGGGAACAAAGGCCACATCGTGTTTTACCGCAAGGCGTGCCAACTCTAAAGAATCATAATTTTCGGGCAAAGTGCACCATAAGAATAACCCACCATCTGGTTTTGTAAAGCTTACACGTTCGTCAAAATGCTCTTGTATAGAAGAAACCATCAGTTCGCATTTATCCTTATATATTTTGCTAATGCGTTCAATGTGTGCTTTTACATCATATTCACTAAGGAAACGTTCTGTAACCATTTGGAAGAAGATATTGGTGTGGCAGTCTCCCACTTGTTTTGCCACAATTAATTTTTGCATCAATTCTTGTGGGGCACAAATAAAGCCAATGCGCATGCCGGCCGATAATATTTTGGAATAAGAGCCGTTGTAAATAACAATGCCCTCTGTATCCATGGATTTAAGTGTGGGGATGTCATCACCGTAAAATCGAAGTTCCCCATAGGGGTTGTCTTCCAAAATGATGATGTTATTGCGAGCGCAAAGCTCATACACTGCTTTTCTGCGTGCAAGGCTCATTGTTAATCCGCTTGGATTTTGGAACGAAGGAATGAGATACAGCATTTTTACATTGGGTTGTTTTTTTATAGCGTCTTCTAATTTTTCAAGATCGATGCCCTCTTCATCCATTTCAATGCTTACTAAATTGGTGTTATAGGATTTAAATGCATTGATTGCACTGACAAAAGTGGGGCTTTCCATCAATATGGTGTCACCTTCATTGCACAAAACTTTTGGGGTCATTTCAAGCCCTTGCTGCCCGCCGGTTGTAATGATAACCTCATCAAAATCTTTGCCGATATTGAACTCGTTTTTTAAACGTTCTTTTGTTTTTTGGCGCAAAGGAGCATAACCCTCGGTAATGTTGTACTGCAGCGAGGGAATGGCTTGGTTTTCAAATAAATATTCTGAGATTTCATGAATTTCTTTTACAGGAATCGATTCTGCCGATGGGCTGCCGGTGGCAAATGAAATAATGTTTGGGTTTTGGGCAATTACCTTCAAAATTTCACGAATAGCAGAAGGTTTTACGGTTTGAATACGATCGGAGAAAACATATTGCATAAAAAAACACCCCTTTTATCAAATTTAATGGTAACAAATTGGCTTCCGATATTAAAATAGATTATAAATCTATTTCATATAATAGTCAACACTCTATGTATAGTATGGAAAAAAATAAGTTTTATTTTTTGGGGAGCTTTTATTCTTTTTTTTATAATTTCAGTATAAATACTAATTACTTTTGTTTTTGTTGTATATTTTTTTCTTGTAAGAATGCATATTATGGATAAACTGTGAATGAATTTTTCAAAATGTTGTAAAATGTATTGACAATATTACATCTTTTGCTTATGATATTTTTAAGTCTATGAAATGCAAAATGCATAAAAATAAACAAGAACAGGAAGACTTACTGTGGACACAATGCATAAAAACGAGCAGATGCTTCTTCTAAAACATTTTTTTTCAAAGATTACAGGGTTGGTTCTTGTTGGTGCTTCAGATGAAGAAGGTAAAATAGGAAGTGGGTTGGTACAAAGTCTCAATCATGGTTTTATGGGCGAGGTATATTATGTGAATCCACGGTATACATCTCTTCTAAATAAACCCTGCTATCCCACAGTGTTAGATATTAACAGGCCGCTTTCGCACGCCATTATTGCGGTTGCACGTGACCGTGTGGTACAAATTGTACAAGAGTGTGCTGAAAAGGGGATCCAAAATATTGTTATCATCAGCGCCGGGTTTAAGGAATATGACGAAAAAGGTGCTGTTTTAGAAAAAAAGTTACAAGATATAGCAAAAGAACATCAAATTTGTTTGCTTGGCCCAAATACACTTGGGTTTATTCATACGCCGTCTTCACTTAATGCCACATTTTTACCTGCACACATTGATAAGGGGTGTATTTCAGTCATCAGTCAGTCAGGTGGTGTGGGCATGGCCTTAATTTCCGCGTTGCAAGACAGAGGTTGTGGTTTGCAAAGTTGGGTGGGAATTGGGAATGAAGCAGCATTGGATGCCGTTGCTTTTTTGAATTATTTTGCACAAGATGAGGCCACCAAAGTGATTGCTGTATGCTTTGAAGGGCTGCGTGATTTGCCTGAATTTTTACGCCTTGCACAAAAGGTGAATGCAGTAAAACCTGTTGTACTTTTACGTGATGGCGTGAGCGATGTGGGGATGCAAGCGGCTATTTCCCACACGGGGGCCATGGCACAGTCACCGAAAGTTCTTTCACAAATCATTCAAAGTTTAGAGTTACTTGAAGCAGATAATGTGCGAGACTGTGCAGTAATGCTGGAAGCACTTTCAAAAAAACAGCGCGTAAACGGACATAATGTTTGTGCTTTAAGCAACACAGCCGGCCCTGCAATTTTGGCTGTAGACAGTGCGAGGAAAAGGGGGCTTTCTTTTCCACAGCCGGGAAAAGAACTGCAAGATCGGATAGATACCTTGGCACAAAAGCCATTGGGTTTGAAAAATCCGGCAGATATTTCTTCGCATGGCCTTAGCCCTCAAACATATGGTCTTGCAGCAAACGAATTATTGAAAGATAGCCAATATGATATTTTGCTTGGTTTCTTTTCTTTAAATAAACATTTAAAATTGCCGGATGGTCAGCTTGTGCAGGCAGAAAAAGAAGCAAAAAAACCTGTGGTTGCATGTTTTTTGGGAAGTATGGCCGAGCTTTTACAGTATAAAAGTGATACACAGTACGAAAATTTGCTTTGTTATTATGACCCTCACGATGCAGCCATTGCAGCATGTGCCTTGTGCAGTTACCCGAATAGCACAGTGCCAGTTGAAAAAGTGTTGTTCTCGAATGAACAAATAAATGCAATGCAGTCTTTTTTGGATAAATTTCCTCAAACCAAAACAGAGCATACCTTGTCGGAAGTGGATTCACAAGCGTTTTTACAGCTGGCAGGGCTTGCGGCTTCAGCGCCACAACACTGCAAAAATGAGGCACATGCAATGCAGCTGGCGGATGAACTTGGTTATCCTGTGGTTTTAAAGCTTCACTCGCAAGTGATTACACACAAAAGTGACGTGGGCGGCGTGCGCTTGAATTTGCAAAATGCCGAAGAGGTGGCAGTTGCCTACCGTGAGATGATGTCTGCGTTGCGAAACCATGATAAAGACGCACAACTTAGTGTGCAAAAACAACAAAAAGATGGGTTTGAATTGATTTTAGGCATGGTGAACAGTGCTAGCCTTGGTGCAGTAACAATGGTTGGCTTGGGTGGTGTGTATGCCGAAGTGTTGGAAGACACACAGTTCCGCCTTGGGGCTGTAGATGAAAACGCCGCCTTGGATATGTTACAAAAACTACGTTGCTACCCAATATTAAACGGCCATCGAGGTGCCGTTTTAGATGTGAAAGCCGTTGCAAAGCAACTTTCGAAATTAAGCGTTTTACTAAATCTTTTTCCGCGTATCCGTGAAATAGAATGCAATCCTTGCCGTGTATATTCAAACGGCTGCATTGCTTTAGATGCACGGGTGGTGTTGATGTAAAAAAGTTTAATCCAGGCTTTTGTCTGTTTTAATACCGTTGCATAATTATTGTAAAAAAAGGAGGAACGTATATGGGGTTTAGAGAAGAAGGTAAATGGTGGGTTAGCCCTGCCAATTATCATCCGGAGGTGTTGCCTGAATTTCCGAAAAACATAGAAATTTTGGATACCACTTTACGTGACGGAGAGCAAGAGCCTAGCATTGTGCTTACGAAAGAGGACAAGATTGCCATAGCAAAAAAACTAGATGAAGCAGGAGTTCACCGTATCGAGGCCGGAACGCCTGTGTCATCTGCCGACGATGAACAAGCCATTCGAGAAATTTGTAAACTTGGTTTGAATGCCAAAATTTACTGTTTTGTACGTAACATGGTAAGTGACATTGAGCTTGCAAAAGATTGTGGTGTTTATGGGGTGTTAGCTGAAGTGCCGGGTAGCGAACATCTGCTAAAAGGTGGAAGCGGATGGACCGCCGAGAAGGCCATTGCAGCTGCTTGTGCATCTACAAAACGTGCCCATGAGCTTGGATTGCAAGTTACCTTTTTCCCAGCCGATGGATCCCGTGCCGATTTAGACTTTTTATGTAATACTTTAAATGCAATTATCGATGGCGGAGGCCATGTGGATTCCGTTGCTTTGGTGGATACCTTTGGTGCTTTCTCGCCGGAAGGTGCTGCGTTTACTGTAAAACAATTGCTTGAGCGGGTGGGAAAACCGGTGGAAGCTCATTTCCACGAAGATTTCGGCGTGAGTGTAGCCACCACAATTGCAGCACTGAAGGCAGGTGCAACGGTGGCACATGTAACGGTGAACGGAATTGGTGAACGTGCTGGGTCTTGTCCATTAGAACCACTGGTGATGAGCATGCAGTGTTTGTATGGATACGACACCGGCGTGCGAAGCGATAAATTGCTTGAATTATCACAACTTGTTGCAGAACTTACCGAAAAACCGGTACCTGCTTCCAAACCAATTGTAGGGGACCGTATTTTCGGTTGGGAAACCGGTTTGCCTGTTGGGTATTGGAATTCTGCCAGAAAAATCGACCCACTGATTATGTTACCTTATAAATGGACAATGACCGGACAAAGAGAGCCTTATATTTATATGGGTAAAAAATCGGGCACGGCAAACATATCAATGTGGAACGAAGAGTTGGGGTTAGATCCCATTGAAGATAAAGATGAGGCACTTGCTTTATTAGGTGAGGTTAAAAAATTAGCCTTGTCTTTGAAAAGAGACATCACCAAAGAAGAGTATTTAAACCTTTATAAAAATCGCTAATCATATATTCAACCCCTTGCGGGCTTATCCGCATTAGAATAGTAATTTCTAATGCGGATAAGCAAGGGGGAAGTGAATACCCGTAAAGCACATAAAGCAAATATTTGAGGAGGTGTTTTATTTGAGTAATCAAAATTCTGATAAAAATATCGGTGCACCAAAAAGGGAACAATGGGGTGGACGTTTGGGCTTTGTTTTGGCTACGGCAGGCTCTGCTGTAGGTCTTGGCAACATCATGAACTTCCCTTATAGAACTGGCCAATATGGTGGTGGCGCGTTTTTGTTCGTTTATATCATTGTAATGCTTTTGGTGGGTGCCACCATGCTCATTTGCGACTTTTTGGTGGGACGTAACGGAAAGGCCAATGCGGTGGCCTCTTACCGGAAAATTCACAAAAAATTTGCGTGGCTTGGCTATCTTGGTATGCTGGGTGCCGTTTTAGCGCTTGCCTATTATGCCGTTTTTGGTGGATGGATGTTGTACTATTTATTTAATTCTTTTACAACACTTGCCACCTTGGAGCCTGGAACTGGGTATGATTTCTTTGCCGGCTTCACCGGTAGCACCGCTGGCCCCATTGCGTTGCAGGCTGTATTTTTGCTAATCACAATGTTTATCGTTATGCGTGGCGTTAAAAAGGGCATTGAGCGCGCAAGCAAAATCATGATGCCAGCTTTGCTAGTGATTATGTTGATTTTAATGGTTCGCGTTCTTACGTTAGATGGTGCTTTCGAGGGCATTTTGTTTTATCTAACACCAGACTTCTCGCTCATTACCTTTAGTGTTGTTGCGGCGGCTGTTGGCCAGGTGTTCTTTTCCTTAAATGTTGGCACCACAGGCATGGTGGTGTATGGCAGTTATCTTTCTGACAAAGAAAATGTGGGTAAATCTACTGTGGCTATTTTGGCTACAGACTTTGCAGTTGCCTTTTTGGCAGGTTTCATCATTATTCCCAGTGCCTTTGCATTTGGGCTTGATCCTGGCCAAGGCCCGGCATTGCTTTATGTCACCATGCCAGAGCTATTTGCACAAATGCCTGGTGGTGCATTCTTCTGCTTCTTGTTCTTTATTTTGCTCTTGTTCGCCTCGTTCACTTCATCGGTATCCATTCTTGAAATTTGTGTGCCATACATAAGCGAAACTTTCAAGAAAATTGACCGAAAAGTAGCGTCCATTATTGTTACACTGGTGTGCTTTATAATGGGTGTTCCTGTTAGCCTTGGCTTTGGTGTATGGAGTGAAGTGCGTATTTTCGGCATGGATATTTTTACTTTGTATGATAACTTTATCACAAGAATTTCTTATCCGCTTACTGCCATGCTTACTGCTGTTTTGGTTGGCTGGATTTGGGGCAAAAAGAATGCAATGGATGCCATTACCAACAATGGTGCCATCAAAAACAAATTCTGTGACATTTGGTATCTGCTTGTGAAGTACCTCTGCCCAGTACTGCTTTTGCTCGTTGTTTTAACTGGGTTTGGTATTATTCAATAACACGTACGTATTAGTTTCCAAAAGAGTGTTGCTTTTGTTTTCGGTATAGCCAGGTGTTATTTTTGAGCATGCCATTTTGCACGAAAAATCAAATGCTATTACATTTTAGCACCTTGATTGGCTGTACCCTAGGCAGTTTAAACCGAAAGGCTGGAAATGCAGGTTTCTTATATCTGCATTTCCAGCCTTTTTCGATTTGTGGCAAAAAACTTGAGTCTAACCTAGTTTTGAACTCTGGCTCGGTTCTTGAAAAAAATTCATGGTAAAATTGTTAAAGGCAGTCAACACGAAGCACTCATGAATTTCGGGTTATTTTATTTGACAACGGCAGCATGGCAGAAATATCTACCTCTTTGGGTAAAGTGTTTCACCATTGGGTTTATATCGTCAAAGGCATATATGAAGCAAAGGGCACCTATCCTCATCTTCACATATTTAGAAAAGTTTGTAAAAACCAACTTCATGTTTAGTATAGAAAAAGCATGGGGGATGAACGAGCCTACGTTTTGAAATGAAACCCAAACGAGGGAACTGATGTGCAAACAAAGAGGCTGTTTGCACAGGGGCGTGAAAATTACATCTTAAAATGTAATATCATCGCGTGCATTTTGTTGTCTGCTAT
>CAYJIH010000050.1:1645-11257 GCA_964370195.1 uncultured Oscillospiraceae bacterium | reverse complement strand
TTTGTCCACTTTTTAAAGTGGCGGAGTTTGGGGCAGCGCCCCAAGGTCTTCAGCCAAGAGGCAATGCACTGGTGCAACGACTTTTTTGACACACGGAGGACACAGGGCAAACCCCGCATTCTGCACTTGTGCCCTGCCCCTTCAGCGGAGCCCTGCTTTTTTACGGCAATAAGCCGACATACTTTGGCCGGCCTCGTTTGTTACTTCGCGGCCAAGAAAATCGGGTGGAGAGAATGCATTGGCCTCTTCCACCGTGGCAAATTCCACCTCGGCGTAGAAAAACGCAGACGGCTCTGTTTCATCTACGGCGCTGCACTCCAGTTCTTCACCGGTGGCAAGACGATATCGGCGCAACCGTTTTTTTGCCGTAGGTGCCGCCAACAACTTTTGCAGCGCCTCGTATTGCGCTTCGTCCAAGGGCAACTCTACCTCTGTGCGGCAAAGGCCATCGCCCCCTTTGATGGTTAGCCAATGGTTTGTTTCTTTTTGTTTACACGTTTTACGAATGCGCACAGCTGGCTCAAACGTTAAATACCCCTGCTCCATCCACTCTTCGCTTTCGTGCGGCAAATTTGGAAATCCTTCCATCAACCATTTGCGTTCTATCTCTATATTTTGCATCCCATCACCTCATTTAACCTTCATTTTGCATGCGTTTTTGCACAGCTTGCGCCGCTAATGTGGCAACCGCTATTTTCGCGATATCCGGAAGAACGAACGGTATCACACAAATCCACAGCGCTTGCACAAACTCGGTTCCCGTGATGGCCACAAACCACACCGTGCCGAATGCATAACATAATAATAGCCCAAGTGCCGCCCCCATAAAACGCAACCACACTGTTTTTTTTGCACAAATGGACGCAAAAAATGCGAGCATAAAATACCCAATTAAATACCCGCCTGTGGGGCCAAACAGCACACCGGCCCCTGCCGAAAATCCGGCAAACACAGGCAACCCAAATAAACCCAGCAGCAAATAGGCCGCAACGCTTGCCAGCGCCCAAACCGTTGGCAACAATGCACCTGTTAACGCAACCGCCAAAATCGACAAACTAAACGGCACAGGCCCTATGGGCACCACCAGCTGCGAAAACACGCATATAATGGCACAAAGTAACCCTGCCTTCACCAACATCCGAACCTTCCCTTTTCGTTGCATGCCACTCTCCTTTTGTCACTGTGCAAACGGCACAATATACAACACATTCCTCTTTTTATCCCACCGCACATCCTTTACGTGGGCCGCACGCTTACCTCCCCACTGGAGAGCGCTCTCTCTTCGCCATCGTCCAGGCGAACAAGCAGCCGCGCTTCATCATCAATCGCAAATGATGTCGCTTCGTATTCGCCCGCACACAGCACACGCACGCGTTTGTCCACCGTGATGTTTCGTTGCCGATACTCCTGCAAAAAATCGCGGTTTGGCAACGCTTCGAATAACTGCATAAAATGACGATACACCTCTATCGCCAACGCACTGCGCGGCATGGGCGCCGCGCCCGCCTCGTACAACGACGTAGCAATGCCGGCCAATTCGCCACAAAACGACGTACTTGGAACGGCATAATTGATGCCAATGCCGCAAATCAAATACTCAAACCCACCCGATTCGAGGTTCGAAACACCCTCTGTTAAAATACCGGCACATTTTTTTTCGTTGTACAGCAGGTCGTTTACCCATTTTATAGAAAGTTCAAGGCCGCATACCGTTTGTATCGCGCGGCACACCGCCACCGCAGCCGCAGCCGTAAGCAATCCAACGCCCTGTTTTTCTGCACTTGGACGCAAAATAATGCTAAGATACAAACCGCCTTCTGGGCTTTCGAAGCGGCGCCCCATGCGCCCACGCCCACCCGTTTGCATCGGTGCGATTACCAATGCACCATGGGGTGCCGCACGCTCGGCCCAAAGCCGCGCTTGCACATTGGTGGAATCGGGTGCGTCACACCATAAAAACGGCGTGGACCCAAACACGTTTTGCACCGCTGCTTCGCAAAAAACATCGGCTGTCTTTTGCAAAAAATAACCATGTGCACGCGCCGCTTGCACGGGCACACCTTCCTTGCGCAGCTCTTGCATGGCCTTCCACACGGCGGCACGCGTTACATTCAGGCGCTGTGCGGCCTCTTCGCCACCAATCGTTTCGCCCGCCAGCAGCAAGGCCAAAAGCTCCTCTTTTATTTTTTTCACACGGCATCCCCTTTCCTTTTTCAGTATACCGAACCCTTGTTCATTCGTCAACCCAATTTTAAATTTTTGGTTTACAAACCACTTTTGAACGGCTTTTTGTTTGACGAATCCCAAAAATTTAGTATAATAGAAATAATGCTTATTAAATTACAAAAAAGGAACAACGACTATGAGTGAAAAAGAATTTATTCAAACCGATAAAGCCCCGGCAGCCATTGGCCCTTATTCGCAGGCAGTTGCCTTCGAGCGGCTGGTGTTTACGTCTGGGTCCATTCCTGTGCATCCGCAAACGGGCGAAATTCCAAGCGATTTTAAAGACCAAGCCGAGCTTGCTTTGCAAAACCTTGGCGAAGTGTTAAAAGCAGCCGGTGCCGATTACAACACGGCGCTGAAAACATTGGTGTTTTTGGCTGATATGGACGATTTTGCCGCTTTTAATGAAGTATACGCACGCTATTTTACAGAAAAACCGGCACGCAGCTGTGTGGCGGTGAAAACGTTGCCAAAAGGCGTACGTGTGGAGCTAGAGGCCATCGCCCTGCGCGACTAGGCAATACAAACATCAAAGCACGGCAAACTTTTTTGTGAAACCAGGGGGGAACGGCCACGCGCATGCCGGCCGTATACATAGTTTGCTTGTGTGAACGGGGTAATCTTTGTGAGTAATTTTTTATATCGTTTTGGCGGCAAGAAAGTTGCGTTTATTGGCGGCGGTGTGGCACATCGTGATTTGATTGTGATGCTGGCAAAATCCGGCGCACAAGTAACCTTATGCGACGTGCGCACTTTGGCAGATTTTGACGCGTTTGGCGAAGAATTGCTGGAGCTTGGTGTGCGGCTTTCTCTTGGAGAAAACTACCTCAACGCCTTGGCCGACCAAGACATTATTTTTAGAACACCCGGCTTTGGCTTTTACACGCCGGAATTGCAAGCCGCAAGCCATGCCGGTGCGCTTATTACAAGCGAGATGGAACAGTTTTTCGAAGTTTGCCCATGCCCCATTGTGGGCATTAGTGGCAGTGACGGAAAAACCACCAGCACTTGCCTCATTGCAAAACTTTTAGAAAAAGGTGGCCATACGGTTCATCTTGGTGGCAACCTTGGCCGTGCCATGTTGCCCATTGCAAACGACATTTCCCCTGCGGATGTTGCTGTGGTGGAATTATCCAGTTTTCAACTCATTTCCATGCGCACCTCCCCCACGGTGGCTGTTTTAACAAACATCACACCAAACCACCTCGATAAACACCGTGACATGGACGAATATGTGAATGCAAAACGCAACATTTTGCAGCACCAAACAGAAGGCGACCTTGCCGTTTTAAACTTAGAAAACGACATTGTGCGTGATATGGAAAAAGACACCTGTGCCGAAGTGCGCTGGTTTTCGGCGCAGCGCAAAGTACAAAACGGTGCCTTTTTATCGAAAGAAGGCTATTTGTGCGTTGCACAAAACGGGGTTAGCCGCCAAATTATACACAAAGATGAAGTGAGTTTGCGTGGCGCACACAACATAGAAAACTTGCTTGCAGCATTTGCTGCAACGGTAGACCGTGTGCCCGACAGTGCACTGGCTGAAGTGGCGCGCACATTTTCCGGCGTGGTGCACCGCATTGAGCCGGTTCGTTGCATCAAGGGTGTTTCGTGGTACAACGATTCCATTGCCACCAGCCCCACACGTGTGATGGCCGGCCTGCGCTCTTTCGACGACAAGCTTATTTTGTTGGCCGGTGGCCAAGACAAAAAAGTGCCGTTTGACGAGCTGGCCGAAATAATTCCACAACACGTTAAAACATTGATTCTATGTGGGCCGGCGTCCGACAAAATTGAAAAAGCAGTGCGCAAAGCATCGTCGTACCAAGAAGGCGCGCCCAGCATTGTGCGCACCGAAAACCTGGAAGAAGCCGTGCAAAAAGCCCACGAGCTTGCTGTATCCGGCGATGTTGTTATGTTGTCGCCTGCATGTACGTCGTTTGACGCATTTGTAAATTTTGAAGCACGAGGCAACCATTTTAAAGATTTGGTAAAAGCTTTGTGATTTACCAACTACACCCACAACGCCCCAAAGACAGCCTGGAAGTGCACCGCCTAACCACCATGCCGGTGGCCGGCGCTTTGTGCCAAATGCACTGGCACATGTTGTGCGAAAACCCACGGCTTATGCATACATTTTACCGCGTTGGGCCCGGTGGGCTTTGCAAGCTAAGCCAAGGCCGTGCCCTTCTTTGCGGCAAAGCAGAAGACGCCGAGGAATTCGGCGCTTTTTTGCGTTTTGCAAATATTCTGCAGCTCACCAGCTCGCACTTACCGCCCAATGGCTGGCACGTTGTAGAGCAATCGCGCGTGATGTTGCGTTTGCCTTGCAGCCCAAGCGATGCCCTACTAAAAAACACCGCTGCCCCCTTGCCGGGGTTTTGCCAATCGGTATCCCCCAGCGATGTGATTGCCTTGCTTGAAAGCAGCGACGGCCCCATTCCGGATGCCGCACGTGATTTTTTTTATGCCGATCTTTGCGCAAGGCGCAACCATGGTTATGCCGTCCTTTATGGCGTCAAACAACAAAACGTCTTGCAATCCACGGCCGGCATTTGGGCTCTTTTAAAGCACGAGGGATACATTGCCAACGTGGAAACGCACACACAGCACCGCCACAAAGGCCTTGCCACCGCTTTGCTTTCGCACTTATGCCTGCAATACGGGCGCACACGCACGCTTTCCCTGCTTTGCCAAGATGAACTCATCCCCTTTTATGCTCGTCTCGGGTTTTCCCCCACATCGCGGCATTCTTTTGTTTCGGTTCATTCTGCCACATAAACTTTGGTAAACACTTTTAACAAAACACGGCGGCGTGTGCACCGGCACATCACATCCTTTTGGCCACATGCCAAAACAAGCTTTTAAAGGAGATTTCCATGACAGAGCACGACTATTGCTTTCCTTTGGCGCTTCGCGCCTTGGATGCCGAAATTATGGCAGAGGTAAAGCCGTATTTCCAAAAAATCGAAGCCATCCGCGACGAAAACGAACTGCGAATGTTGCATGCATTTCGCACCGCACGCGTAGCGGCAGAACATTTAAGTGGTGGCACAGGCTATGGCTATGGCGATGTGGGCCGCGAAAAGTTAGAGCAAATTTATGCGCAACTCTTTGGCTGCGAAGCCGCGCTGGTTCGGCACCAATTTATGAGCGGCACACACACATTGGCCGTGATGTTGTTTGGTGTTTTGCGCCCGGGAGACACCATGCTTTCGGCCACGGGCCGCCCATACGACACACTGCACAGTGTCTTGGGCCTTACCGGCCAAGCAGGCAGCGGCAGTTTGGCCGATTTTGGCATACAGTACAAAGAGGTGGACCTTTGCGCTACCGGCCTAGATTTAGAGGCCATTCGCCGCATGGCACCACAGTGCAAAATGCTGTATCTGCAGCGAAGCCGTGGGTATGCCTTGCGGCGCGCACTAACACTTTCGGATATACGCACTGCGTGCACCGTTGCCAAAGAGGCAAACCCCAACATCATCGTGGCGGTGGACAACTGCTACGGTGAATTTGTAGAACCCATGGAGCCCACAGCCATTGGTGCCGACCTTGCGGCCGGCTCTTTAATTAAAAACCCGGGCGGTGGCATTGCGCCAACAGGCGGCTACATTGTGGGCCGCGCCAGCCTTGTTGACCTTTGTGCCCAGCGCCTAACCGCCCCCGGTGTGGGCGCCGAAATTGGGTGCACGGGCGAAACGTTGCGTCAGCTGTATCTCGGCTTGTATTTTGCGCCGGGTGTGGTGGCACAAGCGCTAAAAAGCGCCGTGTATGCATCGGCCTTATTTTCAAAACTTGGCTACGAAACACATCCGGCACCCGATGCCACACGCGGAGACATCATCACAGCCATTACCATGCAAAACGAAGACAGCTTATGCGCCTTATGCCGTGCTGTGCAGGCACATAGCCCCATCGATAGTTTTGTGCGCCCGGAACCGTGGCCCATGCCCGGCTACGACAGCGATGTGATTATGGCCGCCGGCGCTTTTACCAGTGGCAGCAGCATTGAGCTTTCGTGCGATGCACCACTGCGTCCCCCTTACACAGCCTTTTTACAAGGTGGTTTGCAATTTGCCCCCACAAAAGCGGCTTTGCTGTGTGCAGCCCTGGCGGTGCAAGGCGAAAAATTCGCTATACATTGATGGTTTCCACTTGAAAACCACCACCCATATGGTATAATAATATAAGCTATATACTGGTCAATCTGCAACCATTGTTTTCAATTTTTTCTTACTTTGATGTGCAATCTGTGTGAGGAGCCCGCTATGAAGCAAAAATTTGTTTCTTATTTTAAAAAATCATCGCCACTGCGCTTTGCCTTATTATCCATATTTGTCGCACTCATTGTTTTGATGTGCCTTGTTGGCTATAGCAACAGCATGACACAGCGCCTGATCGACAGTTCTTTTGGAACGCTGGGAGAAGTGACGCAGCAGCAGGCTTTTAATTTTAGTTCTCATATTGATTCGGACGTGAACGATTTAATGTCCATCGCCTATTTTACAACACAAGTAGCATTAACACCGGCTGCCGAACAAGAGTTATTGGATAAAATGGTGTTGTACTCGAACTTCGACTTTATTTCTATGTATACGCTAGACGGCATGGGCTTTGATGAAAATGGCAACATGATCAATTTAAACAACTACATCGACTTAAGCAGGGCGCGCCTTGGGAACACCATTGTGGGAAACCCCATTGCTTTTTCGGGCAGCAGTGAACGCATCTTGCCCATCGTCTCCCCTATTTTTGACGAAAACGCTTTCGTATCGGGCTATTTGCTGGGCATTTATTCTTTATCAGAGCTAGAAAGCCTAATTTTGCCCTCTTTTGAAAGCAGCAGCTATTTTTACATTGTAAACAGCACCGGCGAAATTATTTTATCAACACAAAATGAATACAATTTGCTCGACCGCACGCTTACTGGCAATTTGCTGAATTTTATGGAAACGAGCACGCAAATTGAAAGCTACGACAACATCTCCATCGTTTATGAGAAAATTGCCGTTGGCGAAAGCGGTTACTTTAGCTGGTCTGCCAATGGGAATATGCGTTATACAAGCTATATGCCCATCGGCGTGAATGATTGGTATCTTTTTTCGTTTGTGCCAGAGGACAATTTGCTCTCTACAAACAACGAAATTATGCATAGCACCCTTCTCTTTGCCTTTTTAAGCTTTTTTGTTTTCCTTGTTCTTGTGTCGGCCATCATGATTATGCGCACGCGTGAAACGAAGCGACAACGCCTTCATGCTGTAGAACTGGAAAACATTGCCTACTATGATGAGCTTACGGGGCTTCCAAACTATGTGTTGTTCAAAAAACGCATGAAAGAACTGCAAGAAAACCACCCAAATGCGTCGTTTGCACTTTTAAAATTCGACATAGAGCAATTTAAAATGGTAAACGAAGTGCTTGGGGCCGATACCGGGGATGCTGTGCTTCGCGCCATTTCTACCGTAAGCCAAGACCTTGTGGAAAAACACAACCACATGTTGGTGGTGGCACGTGTTGGCTCCGACGATTTTCTTGTATTTGGCGAAAGTAGCTTTATCGAAAATGGTGAAATTCGGTTTTCTGCTTTGGAAGACCGCGTGCACGAGCTGTGCCAATTAACACAGCGCTATCGAATGCATTTCCGCTATGGCCGATATGAACTGTCGAGCGATGAATTGGACCAAGCGAAAATGCTGGAAAACGTAAACTTGGCCCATAGCCTCGCCAAAAAAACAAGGCAATGGATTGTAAACTACGACGATGCACTAAAAAACACGCTCATCCACGAAAATGAGATGGAAAACCATATGCATCAAGCCTTAGATGATGGCGAATTTTTGGTGTATCTGCAACCAAAGTTCAACCTAAAACTGCGTGTCATCCAAGGGGCCGAGGCACTGGTGCGCTGGCAAAACAAAAACGGCCAGCTTAATTCCCCCGGCGAATTTATTCCACTGTTTGAGCGCAACGGGTTCATCACCACGCTGGATTACTATATGTTCGAGCGATGTTGCCAATTGCTGAGCGAATGGAGACGGCAAGGGCTGGCCATTGTTCCCATTTCGGTAAACTTTTCTCGTTTGCATTTGCAAAACCCCAATTTTACAAAAGAAGTGTACGAAATTACCCAAAAATATGACTTGCCCACCTCCCTGCTGGAACTGGAACTGACGGAGTCCATCGCCATAGACAACGAGGAACTATTGCAAGATGTGATGTGGGAACTGCGCCGCTACGGCTTTTTGTTGTCGATGGACGATTTTGGTTCCGGCTTTTCGTCTCTTGGGCTACTCAAAAGTTTGCCCGTAGATGTTTTGAAGATAGACCGCAGTTTTTTCACCACAGATGCCGAAGACGTTCGCGCAAAAGCCGTGGTAGAAAGTGTGATGCTTATGGCGCAGCGCCTTAACATCACCACGGTAGCAGAAGGCGTGGAGCTGAAAGAACAAGCCGACTACCTTGAAAGCATTTCGTGCACGATGTCGCAAGGATATTACTTTGCACGCCCCATGCCACAGGCCGATTTTGAAGCACTTTTGCGAGAGAATAAAGACAACCCTCTTGCCACAAAAGAAGCCTTGGCTGCCCAGCACCGAAAAATCCTTCCGGATACACGCCATTAAAGTGAAACGCCGCAAGGCTGCGTATTTATATACGTGCCCTTGCGGCTTTTTGTCTAACAGCACAATTGGCCCATAGCGATTGGCCTAAAAAAGCCCCCTGTATGCAAATGCATCACGCACCTGTATACAGGGGGCCATCTTTTCTACTTATTTTTACGCCTATGCTTTTTTAGCTCATCCCAAGTGCTACCATAATCGCCGGAATCCCTACAACGGCCAACAGCGAAATAATGATAATCGCATCCACCAGTGTGGCAAAAGCACCCACAGCAATGCCGGCCATTGGCATCCATGGATAATTTTCTTTTTCTTTGTCCATGCGTTTGAGCGCCAACACACTAACCACAATGCCGGCCACGCTCATAAGGCAGAGCGTAAAGAAATTAAAAGCCCAAGAGGCAACCGAAAGACAAAAGCCAATAAGTGCCAGTTTGTTGATTGGTTTCTTCTCGCCGCTTACTTTTTGTGTGGGTGGTGCTGCAGCAGCATTCCAATTATTTTCCGGTGGCGCTTGATAGGCGGCTTGCGCATTGGGCGCTTGATACACAGGCTGTGCATCCGGTGCTTGATACACAGGCTGTGCATCCGGTGCTTGATACACAGGCTGTGCATCCGGTGCTTGGTATACAGGTTGCGCGTCCGGTGCTTGGTATACAGGTTGTGCATCCGGTGCTTGTTATACAGGTTGTGCATCTGGTGCTTGGTACACAGGCTGTGCATCCGGTGCTTGGTATGCGGCCGGTGCCTCCGGTGCTTGGTA
>CAYJIH010000050.1:0-1545 GCA_964370195.1 uncultured Oscillospiraceae bacterium | reverse complement strand
CCGGTGCCTCCGATGCTTGATATTCGGCCGGTGCCTGTGGTGCTTCGTATGCGGCCGGTGCCTCCGATGCTTGATATTCGGCCGGTGCCTGTGGTGCTTCGTATGCGGCAGGTGCCGATGGGTCTATTGTTACAGGAACATCCTGTGCCGGCTCTGCGGGCATTTCCGGTACCACAATCACCTCAGGCTCTTGGTTTGCCCCCTCGGCTGCGGTAACATCCTGTGGTGTTTCTATCGGCTGTGGTGTTTGAAGTAGTTCATTTTGATTTTGTTCCATAACAAAATACCTCTTTATTCATTGTTATTTTTATACTAAAATAGAAACATCGTTCCTACTCAAAAATAGAAAAAACACACAAATTATGAACGAATTTATTATACCACACGCTTAAAATGAGCGCAAGTTTTGATGTAGCTTGCTTTGTGAAATTTACATGAAATCTTTCTACAAAAATCTGCAATTATTTTTTCAAAAAAGACAGGCCATCTGCTTGACAAAGTCATATAAATACTTTAGAATTGTATTAAAATAGGTTAGCATATCAGACAATATTTTAGGCAAGCTAACCATATGGTTGTTCGGGCCATTCTATAAGCCGAAAAAGGGTTGGAACGTATAAAATACAGGCATTTTGCCTCAAAAAGAAGGAGATTGAAACATGATCGATCTGTCTATTTGTAAAGAACAACTAAGCCATAACATCCAAAAAGCCAAAGAAAACGGCGTTGTCATGCCTACCATCAAACAAATGCGTGACCCCGTGAACAATGTGCCTGACAAAGTAAAAGCCAAACTGAAAAACCTTGGCCTATGGGACATCGACCCGCTAAACTTGTTCCGTGTAACTTGGCACAACGAGCCTGTTGAATCCGGCGGCGGTTTTGGCGGCCCGAACTTCATTGAATTGCCAAAAAAATTAACCGGTGTTGATGCTCGCATCATCATGATGGCCGGCAAATACTTCCCAACAGGCTGCCATAAAGTGGGCCCGTCGGTTGGTTGCTTGCTGCCACGTTTGGTAACAGGCCAATTCGATGCCACCACACAAAAAGCTGTGTGGCCTTCCACAGGCAACTACTGCCGTGGCGGTGCATTCAACTCAAAACTTTTGGCTGTTGATTCTGTAGCCATCTTGCCAGAAGGCATGAGCCGCGAGCGTTTCGATTGGCTGAACACCATTGCCAACGAAGTGATTGCAACTCCTGGCACCGAAAGTAATGTTAAAGAAATTTTTGACAAAGTGAATGAGCTAAAAGTGACCCGTGCCGGCGAAGTAATGGTATTTAACCAATTCGACGAAATGGGCAACTACCTGTGGCACTACAACTGCACAGGCAGCGCATTTGAAGAAGCATTCAAATCTCTTGGCGATGGCCTCAACTTTGCCGGTGTTTGCTTCACCAGTGGTTCGGCCGGCACACTTGCCTCGGGCGATTACCTCAAAAACCTACATCCCGGCCTTCGCATTGCTGTGGGTGAGGCTCTTCAATGCCCCACCATCCTCGACAACGGCTTCGGCGCTCACCGCATTGAAGGCATTGGCG
>CAYJIH010000049.1:0-11430 GCA_964370195.1 uncultured Oscillospiraceae bacterium | reverse complement strand
TTGATGGCGCGGTGGTTACCTTGCCGGCCACCGTAAATAGTTCCATGAATTTATATGCACAGCCGGAAGAAGTAGCCCCCATTACACACACCATCACTTTTTTTGATGCACAAGGTGTGCAAAACGGCGAGCCGGTGGTTGTAAACGACGGGGATGCCTTCCCGGCTGAATACGCCGCAACGGTTTGGCTAGACAGTGTAGGCGGCAATGAAGTTGTTTTGCCCGCTACGGTAACGGCTTCCCTCAGTTTATACGCCCAGCCTGCTGCAACCGGCGATGCCCCGGAAGACGAAGAGGAAGAAGACCTTGGCCTTTCCACACTCTCTTTAGGAGACATGCAAGGTGCACCGATGCCTGCTAGCGAGGCCGTTGTAACAGTAACCTTATACGATGAAAGCGAACGTATCATTGGATCGCCTATTTCAGTGTCTGGCACAACATATTCCGCTATTTTAGACGGAGATGCGTATAAGAATTACGTTTGGTGCACAAAAGGTGCCGACGGCACGCTTCAATTGTTTGACGAAAACACCGCTGTACCCACAACAGATAACAATTTAGACTTGTATCGTGCAGTTACCGTTACACCGTTTTACCGTGATGCTGCCGGTAATTATACAGCACAAGAACCTGTGGTGGTAACACAACTCAGAAACGGAAAATACGAAATTCTGTCCAGCTCTATTGATTACAGCATTCATTCTACTGCATTGTCCCAAACTTTGCGTTTTGTTGGTTGGAGCACGAATGAAAACCCAGCATTAATTTATACAACAGATGGTTTTGGTGGTGTAACATCAAACAACAATACCACCAATCTTGATGCAACGTATGCACGTTTGGCACACACAAGTGTAGACAATGCAACAAACAGCGACCCCCTTTATTATGATGATTATTATTACACCATTCCCAGCAGTATGTTCACTGCCGACGGAAATGGAAATATCAACATTTACACCTTGTATCAAACGGTGGCTTACCTTACAGACACCCGCCTGCACTCTCACCACGAGTGGGCAGCCTCTTACGGAAATGAACTTCACTCTAACTCGGCTCCGTTCTCTGACTTGTATCCGCCCGACACGGGAGACTACTACGCCGGTAAAACACATTCCACCAATACCATGGCCGATTTTGGTATGATGATTGGAAACGAGCGTGTTGCCCCCATTGAACTGAGTGACGGAAGATGGGAATATATGGTGGATGCCGGCACACCGCAAGAACTACCTCGTCAATCTTTGCCGGAACAACCCGGAGCACCTGATGCAGAGTCTTCCGGTGGAATGGTTGGCAATAAAACAGCCGAATGGACAGATTATGAAAACCGCATCGGCTCAATTCAGTTCAACCTTTCATCCCAGCCGCAAACCCACGACACCGATGTTGTAATTGTGCTAAACAAAGCCGCTTTTTCCGGCTGGAGCAATATAGAACAGTACTGGTATCCGGCAGTAGATGCTGCGCAAAACATGGCCGACGAGTTGCTGGCAAATAACAACAGTGCAAACAACCGCGTTTCCCTGGTGCAATTTGGTGGCAATACACTAAACAGCTTCAATTTCCAAAGCGATTTAACCAGCTTCAATTCAAGCTTCAATACAAACTTAGCCATCGATGCCGACGGCAACCCTGCCATTCCCGAAGCTCCAAGAGCTTATAGAAATGCAAACGGCGAAGTGTTGCACGTTTACCCAGATGGCACCGAAAATCCAGCTGGATATTATACCGCAGATTACACCCTTGCCCTAGAGCAAGCAGAGCTATTTGCAAACTCAAGAGATATAACAGAGCGAGATCGTCCTCTTACCATCGTATTTGTTACAGGCTTTGACACCGAAGTGTATGTTGGTTATCGCGACATACATTTTGACCACAGCAATTGGAACAACTATACACACGATGATAAAATCAATGCCATCACCTACACAAGCGAACTTACCTTTGACATGGATGGAGATGGAACGTCCACAACAGAGCTTTACCACCACGTGGCAATTGGAACAACAAACGATTATATGGATGATACCGTCTACAACGCCAACCGGCACACAGCCGAGCGAGAGGCGGCCACAGGCCTTGCAATGGCAGAAAGTTTGAAACAAGCAGGCGCCACCATCGAAATGATTAGCATGAATACCTACCATTATGAGTATTCAACCGATAGAAGCAGCGCAAAAAGAGATCTTGAGCATTTGCGTGCACTAAGTTCCGGCGCAAACCATTTTACCTATTTAGAGAACGGAACCACTGCCGGAACCACTTTAAACGATTTGCTCACGCCGGCGCTTCAAAACATCTTTTATGGCACCGAGGCGCCCCCTTCTGCTGGGTCCACCACCCAATATACAAACACAATTTTAAGTGACATCATCACCGAGCATTACAGCATCTTGGTAGATGCAACGCACCCAATCACCTTAACGCGCGGCGGCGTAGATGTGCCTCTTACAGAAAGCGCCAGCAATACCCCCGCATTAAACGAATATTACATCGAAACCATCGATTACAACGGTGCCCCACGCCAGCAAATCACGGTGAATATCGGTGAAGTGGATGCACGTTTAGTCAGCTTAAACTTTTTCGTTGAGGCCACAGACCCAGGCATGGCCGATGGCAACTACCCCACAAACGAGGAGCATACCTTAACGTATACAGAAACACCGCCCGAGGGTGAATCAACAGAAGTTGAGCGAAATGACCTTGGCGATCCTTCCCTTGATGTAGAAACACCGGCTCCAACACCAGACCCAACACCGGATCCGGATCCAACTCCAGACCCAGACCCAACACCAGATCCAACACCGGATCCAACTCCGGATCCAACTCCGGATCCAACTCCGGCCCCAACTCCGGCTCCGGCCCCAACACCGGCCACTCCCGTAGCGGTGGCTCCCGCCCCGGCGGCAGTAGCGCCGGTAGTAGCACCCGTAGTGGCCCCAGTCGTGCCGGCCGCCCTAACGCTTGATTTGCCGGACGCTGTTATCCCGCTGGCACCGGCCCCTACACTAGAAGACGTTGAAGTTGAAATTGGCGATGCCACCGTGCCGCTTGCCGCAGGAGACGGTGACTCTTGGTCTTTGATTGACTTGCTTCTTACCGTAATCACCGGTGTTCTAAGCATCTTCCTCTTAATTGGTTATTTTGTAAACAAAAAAGCCGAAAACGAAGAAGACGCAGAGGACGAAGCAGAGCAAACGCGCCTAAAACGCAAAGGTGCTTTCCGCTTATTTAGCATCATTCCGATGATTGCCACCATTGTGTTGTTCATCTTAACACAAGACTTAACCCTGCCCATGACCCTTGTGGACGAATGGACGCTCTTCTTTGCCATCATCACCTTCATCCAAGCACTTACCATGTTCCTTTCCCGCAAAAAACATGTACGTGATGACGACGAAGAAACAGAAGCTCACGCTTAATTTTAAAAAGCAATATTCAAAAAAATCCCCCTGGCTTATTGCCAGGGGGTCTTTATTATCAGCGTATCTGGGCAAAGGTGCTGTGCACAAAAAAAGAAACACCTTGAACACAGCGTATATATGCCCCTGTTCTGCAGCGGCGTTCTGCCATCTAAAAAGCGCAACCGCCACTTTTTCAGCGGCCCGTGTGGCCTTTATGGCACCTTATGCTGCAGAAGCATCTTCTTGTGCTTCTTCGCCGGCAGGTACCGGCTCAAACATATCTTGCAAAGATTCCGCACTCGTTACCGTAAGCAGCAGCGGTTCGCGCGCTTGCACCAAATCCAGCGGTTTTTCCACATATTCGTTTCTTCTATCCAGTTCCCCATTCAAATTAAACGCCTCCACATGCTGGCCCACCAAAACAAGCACGCCTTCGCTTACGCTTAGCACTCTAGCGTGGCCCTTGCCAGACGAACTCACCTCAAAAATAGGGCTCATCGAATCGCGCAGCAACACAATATCGAAATCCTCGCGCCCTTCCGAGCCAAACACAAGCGCCACGCGCCCGGCGTCCACATCCGCTGTTAGCAAATTGCGCCCGGCATAATCGTATCGATCCGTCTCTTCGCCTCTGCTGTTGTAAACGGCCGTATATTGGTCGTACACAACAAGCAAGCTGTTTTGCGAAAGATATTGCATCGTAAGGATACTGGCATCCTCTGCACGAATCACCGCTTGTTCTTCATCTTCCCCACTATGAAGCAAATAAATGGTGGTGCCCAGTGCCCCCCCATTTGACGAAAGGCACGCCAAAGCAAAATCTTTGTTGTTCGGCGCAAAGGCACCGTCTACCGGTTTTTCGTCAAGCAAATCCCAAGAAAAATTCGGCTCGGCCTGATACGTTGGGCTGAACACTTGCACAGAAGAACGATAGCGTGATGAAGTGACAACAAGCAAGGAACCATTGTCGCTCATCTCCACAAACAAAATGTCTTCATCCGTGGTGCGTGAAAGAAGCGTATCGCTTCGGCCTTCCACAAGATACCCCTTGCCACCACGGCTGTATACACACGCGCGTGTATCCCCGGTGGAAAGGCCTGGGTTTGCAAACCCATGCTGTATTCGTTGCAGCTCGTTGCCGGCCGCTGAAAACAACACAAGGTCGCTTTCGCCAAGGGATGCAAAACCACCACTTCCCATGCCTTCTGATGTAATATAGCCCGGCACAGAATACTCAATGGGATATTCATCCCCGGGCATTAAGGCCACAAGCACCGAATCAACGCTTTCGCTTACCCCTAAAACGACATAAAGGTAATTGCCGCTTGCGTATAACCAAACACCCACCACCGCAAGCACCACAAGCGCAAACGTAAATAAACGGCGCCGGCGTTTTTTGCGGCGCACTTCTAGTAGCCGTGGGTTCTTTTTGGGCATCAAAATCGTGTTTTCCGGCAAGTCCTCTGCCAAAGGTTCGGCCGCCATTTTTTTGCTTTTTGCCGCTTTTGCCGCATTTTGTGCGCGGCTTTTGGCCGATGCCACCTCTTCCTTTGCGGCAGGCGGCATTGTGCCCTGCACACCATTTGAAAGGTCAGCCGTGTCATCGTCCACCTTTGTAGAGGTGTTCTTCGCCGGTTTTGGCTGCACTCTTTCAATGCGCCCGCCATGCCGATGTTTGCGTAAAGATGGCTCTTCCACATGTTCTTGTGGCAAAACAAGCTTTGTGTGCCGCACTTTTTTCTTTGGTTTTTTCTGCTTGGGCTCGTCCATGCGGCACCTCCTTTTCCCTACATAATCATGTTCAATTTAATTCAGTATCAAAGCAACGCCCACCCCAAAAACACGGCTTGACATACAAAAAGCAAAGGAACCAATATACAAAATTTCAACTTTTTTGTTTTGTGCCGCACTGCCAGCATGCCCAAAAGAGCACCGCCCGCGCCAAAACAAAACGCCGACATAAGCAGTGTTTTCTCGCTGATACGACGATGGTTTTTAATGGCGAATTGTTTGTCTGCAACAAAAAGCACGGCAGACACAATATTCAGTGCAAGCAGGGCAAAAAGCCAAATTCTCATCGGCGGCGCCCTTTAAGAAGCACCGGTGCCCAAAAGGCCCAGTTCTGCTGCGCTCGGGCGCATGCCCTCAATGCAAATGCCAATCAGCTCGCCCAAATCCATCGGCAACATCTCTGTGCCTTTTCGAATCACCTCGCGGTCAATTTTTGCAGCAAATGCCTTGTCTTTAAATTTCTTTTTTACACTTTTCACTTCCAAATCGGCAATGCCGCTTGGGCGCATTTTTGCTGTGGCCGAAATAAGGCCGGTCAATTCATCCACGGCATACAGGCTTTTTTCTAGCATCGTTTGTGGTTGCACATCGTTTAAAAGGCCAAAGCCATGCGCTAAAATGGCACGAATGCTTTCCTCGTCCACACCGGCTTCGCGCAAAGGGCCTTCTGTGTGCTGCAAATGCTCCGTGGGATGCTGTTCATAATCATAATCGTGCAAGTAGCCAACGGCCTGCCAGTACAGCTCGTCTTCCCCATAATGGCGCGCCATGGCACCCATGGCGACACTTACTGCCAGTGCATGTTGTATAAGATGCGGCTGTGTTGTTGTGCCGGCAAGCAAAGCACGGCTTTTTTCTTGTGTCAATCGTTCCATCGTGTTCCTCCAAAAGAAAATTTAAAAACTAGCCTTAAAATAGGTATCATTTGTGGTATACTATAAAGAAGCAACCTTTTTTCAGGGGGCACCGGCGTATGCTGCTTTTTGTTTTGATAGAAGCAGTTGCCGTATAGCCTATTTTACACAAAATTGAAGGTAAAAACAAGGAAAGACGCCAAATGGCACTCTTCCATCGTTTTCGTGCCTTTCATTTCTGTTGCAAATGGCTTAAACGGTGCTTTTTCAGCAGACCCACTATATAACCGTAGGAGAGTGTGCAGAATGAAATTTTCAGATATGATGTATGAACGGCCCAATATAACCGCCACATTGGAAGAAATAGCGGCACTTACCCAAAAAGTGCAAGAGGCGCGCGACGAAAAATCCGTGCTGGCCTGTTTTGAAGAATTGGTGCATTTGTTTGGAAAAGTTGGCACGGCACGCACCTTGGCCACCATACGCCACACAATGGACACACGCGATGCTTTTTACAGCGAAGAAAACGATTATTATGATGAGCAAAGCCCCATTTTGGCAGACAAGCAACTTCAATTTTACCGCGCCCTGTTGGCGTCGCCGTATGTGAAAGCACTCGATGCTCGCTACGGCCCGTTGCTTCGCCAAAAGCTGGAGCTTGCCGTAAAAAGCAGTGACGAGCGCCTCATTTCCCTGCAGCAAGAGGAAAACGCACTCGAGTCATCGTATGAGCGTCTGTACGCCTCGGCCAAAATTCCTTTTCAGGGAAAAGAGCTTACTGTGGCACAGCTGGGGCCTTTTAAACAAAGCCGTCATCGCTCGCGCCGCCACGCCGCCATGGCCGCCGAGGGAAGTTTTTTTGATTCTCACCGCGAGGAACTGGACGATATTTACGACAAACTTGTACGAAACCGCACGAAACAAGCGCAAACTTTAGGATTTGAACATTTTGCACCGCTTGGCGATATCCGCATGGAGCGCCTGGGCTATGGCCGCGCTGAAATTGAAATTTGCCGCAACGAAGTGGTGCGCGATATTGTGCCCACGGCATGCAAGCTTTTTGAGAGACAGGCCGAACGCATTGGGCTTGATACTTTAAAATACTACGATTTACCACTTGAATTTGTAGACGGAAACCCAAGCCCCAAAGGAACACCCGAACAAATTTTAGAAAACGGGCGCCGCATGTACCGCGAGCTTTCGCCCGAAACCGCCGAATTTATCGATTTTATGATGGAAAACGAGCTGTTTGATGTGCTGGCAAAGCCCGGCAAAGCGCCCGGCGGCTACTGCACCTATCTAGAGGGATACAAAAGCCCGTTTATTTTTTCTAATTTTAACGCCACTGCCGGTGACGTAGATGTGCTTACACATGAGGCCGGCCACGCTTTTGCCAGCTTCCTTGCCTCACGGCAAAATTTGCCGGCAGAGCTTCGTAGCCCCGGGCTGGAAAGCTGCGAAATCCACTCCATGAGCATGGAATTTTTAACCGAGCGTTGGCACAAATTATTTTTCGAACAGGATACGGCAAAGTATGAATTGAGCCACGCACAAGAGGCCCTGAACTTTTTGCCATACGGTTGCCAGGTGGACGAATTCCAGCAAGAAGTGTATGAGCGCGCCCACCTCACGCCAAACCAGCGCTGCGAGCTTTGGCTGGAACTTGATAAAAAATATCGTCCATGGATTCACTATTCCGATTTGCCATTTTACGCACGCGGCGGCGGCTGGCAGCGGCAACTGCACATTTACACCGCGCCATTTTATTACATCGATTATGTGCTGGCGCAAGTGGTTTCGCTGCAATTCTTTTTGTCTGCACGCCAAAATTTCGAAAGCACGTGGCAAACATACTTGCAGCTAGCACAAAAAGCCGGCACAAAAACATACGTAGACCTTGTGCAAGAAGCCGGCATGCATACACCGTTTTCTAAAGGCGTTCTAAAGCAAGTGGCGGCCGAAACACTCGCATTTTTGCAAGCATTGCCGCTGTACTAATTTTATTCAAACAGGAGACCCTTCGCATGACTGCTACCTCACTTATTTTCGACGGCATTTGCCTTTTAATTGTACTTTTAACGGCCGTATATTTTTCATCTAAAGGCGGCTTAACGGCTGTTTTTAGTGTTGTTGGCACAATGGTTGTGTTTGTGTTGTCCTTATTTGGCGCCAGAACCCTTGCCCCCATTGTATTCGACTATTTTTTTAAAGACCGCCTCATAACCGGCATCCAGGAATCTGTTTGGGATGCCGGCGCACAAGAGCCTCTTCTCGCTTTAGAAGAATTTAGCCAATCGCTACCAAAAGGCCTTCGAGAATCTTTGCTTGCCTCGGCAGACCAAGTGGAAGCCGGCACAGAAGGCTATGTGGAACTGCTTGTAAACGATGTGGTAAAGGCACTGCTTTTGCCCGCCATTATCTTAATTTTATTTATTATTCTATTTGCCTTGCTTCGCCCTTTGGTAACCTTGCTTGTGCATATGATTCGAAAAGGGCGCGGCATTACAAAACTCAAAACACCGCAAAAGGTGGCCGGTGCTTTGGCCGGTGTATTTTTAGGCGGGCTGTATGTATTGTTGCTTGTAAATGTGGCCGCCGCCGTTGCCCCCATTATGGAGTTTTCGTTCTTCCAAAACGGTGCCTTGCAAAGCAGCATCTTTTACCGTTTATTCACACTTTGGGGTGTGCTATTGTAATTGTTAATTTTTTTAGCACTCTAACAAGGAGATTGCCAATTCCTTTTATATAGTGTATACTGTATATGGATGGTGACCATTTTAGCAAAGTGAACATTCAACTGTCACACACATTCCATAAAATTTTGATACAATAGTGATAGCAAACCAAAACGGCTGCCCTAGGCGCCCACGGAAAGCGGTTTGCAGAAAGGAAAGGCATACACCATGATGATGTGCAAAAAATGCAATAAAAGGCCGGCAATTGTGTTTATTCAGCGCATGGAAGGAACAGAAAACCACAGCGAGGGTTATTGCCTAACCTGCGCAAGAGAACTTGGCATAAAACCGGTGAATGATATGATTCAGCAGTTTGGCATTTCCGATAATGATATCGAGAGTTTGGAAGAACATTTTGCAGGGTTTGCAAGCGAGGAAGGGTTTTCGGCTTTGCAAAGTTCTTTTGCAGGCGCAGAGGCTTTAGACACAAGCGATGACAACGAGGATGAGGACGATTTTCAAGCGGGTGGAAGCGCCATTTTCCCGCTTCGAATGGATAGCAAAAAGAAGAGCGAAAACGAAGAAAAACGACGTGGTAAAGAAAAGGCAACAAAACATAAATTCTTAGACAGCTACTGCGAGAATTTGAACAAAAAGGCAGCCGAGGGCAAACTGGACAGAGTGATTGGGCGTGACAGAGAAATTTATCGCACCATACAAATTTTATCACGCAGGCAAAAAAACAACCCGTGCCTCATTGGTGAAGCCGGTGTTGGCAAAACCGCCATTGCCGAGGGCATCGCCTTGCGCATTGCCGAAGGCAGCGTGCCCAGCCTTTTAAAAGATAAAGAAATTTTTTTACTGGACATGACAAGCCTTGTGGCAGGCACACAGTTTCGCGGCCAATTTGAAAGCCGTGTAAAGGGCCTTATCAGTGAAGTAAAAAGCTCTGGCAACATCATTTTGTTCATCGACGAGGTGCACAGCATCACCGGCGCTGGCGACTCTGAAGGTGCCATGAATGCAGCCAACATTTTAAAACCGGCACTTTCCCGTGGGGAAATCCAGGTAATTGGCGCCACCACTTTTGCCGAATATCGAAAGCACATTGAAAAAGACCAAGCGCTAGAACGTCGTTTCCAGCCCGTGAAAGTGGAAGAGCCCAGCCTAGAAGACACCGTAAAGGTGTTGATGGGTGTAAAAGAATATTACGAGCAACACCACCATGTGCTGGTGAATGGGCAAATTGTAGACCAAGCCGTGCGTTTATCCGAGCGTTATATTACAGATCGGTTTTTGCCCGATAAAGCAATTGATTTGCTCGACGAAGCGTGTGCGTGCTGCAGTTTGCGTCACACAGAAATTTCAGATTGGTTGGATGACGAAAAACGTTTGCAGGTGCTGCGCGGCGAAGAGCAAGAACTTGAAGCCCAGCAAGAGCCGGATTACGAGCGGCTTGCCAGCGTAAAAAGCGAAATTGCGCGCTTGATGACACAAGTAGTAGAAATGAAGAGCGCTGTTGAAGAGATTGAAGTGGAAATGGCCGACCTTGCACGCGTGATTGAGTTATGGACAGGCATTCCCGCAATGAAAATTGAGGAGAATGAATATACAAAATTGGCTCAGCTTGAAGAGCGCTTAAGTGCCAAAGTGGTGGGCCAAGAAGAAGCAGTGCGTCTTGTGGCCTCGGCCATCAAACGCGCACGTGCAGATATCAATGGGCGTCGCCGCCCAGCCAGTTTTATCTTTGTGGGCCCCACCGGCGTTGGCAAAACCGAGCTTGTAAAGCAGCTTGCTTTCGACTTGTTTGATTCAGTCGACCCACTTATCCGTTTAGATATGAGCGAATTTATGGAAAAACATGCGGTAAGCCGTTTGATCGGCTCGCCTCCCGGATATGTTGGCTACGACGAAGCCGGCCAGCTTACCGAGAAGGTTCGCCGCAAGCCATACAGCGTGGTGTTGTTTGACGAAATAGAAAAAGCCCATCCAGACGTTATGAACATTATGTTGCAAATTTTGGATGAAGGAAAAATCAACGATGCGCAGGGGCGTTCTGTCAGTTTTGAAAATACGGTGCTGTGCATGACATCGAATGCCGGCTCGACAGACCGCACGGCAAGCCTCGGTTTCGACAAAAGCCGCGAAGAGGCAAACAAAGAAAAGAACATTAAGGCGCTAAAAGAATTTTTACGCCCAGAGTTTTTAAGCCGTGTGGACGAAGTGATTAGCTTTAGGGCTTTAAGCGAGGAAGATTTAAACAACGTGGCGGCCTTAATGTTGGGCGAATATTTAGACCCCTTGCAAAACAAAGACATTGTGCTTACCTGGAACACCGATGCGCTTAAGATTTTATGTGAAAAGGCAAAAGGCGGCCAGTTTGGCGCACGTGATTTACGCCGTGTTATACGCAAAGAAGTGGAAGAGCGCATTGCCGACGGCATCTTAAGCAACCAAAAGCTTGAGAAAATCAACGTTGGTGTATCCACCGGCGGCGAAATTGACGTAAATTTCTCTTGACAAACGTGATAAATATCGGTATAATTTTATATGCTACAGCTTTTGTGGCATATATGCGGATGTAGTTTAGTGGTAAAACCCCAGCCTTCCAAGCTGGCTTTGTGGGTTCGATTCCCATCATCCGCTCCAAGCAGCGTGACGCTGCACCCAAAAGACATCGAGTAAACCTCGGTGTCTTTTTTT
>CAYJIH010000048.1:0-11601 GCA_964370195.1 uncultured Oscillospiraceae bacterium | reverse complement strand
CGAATGGATAAAAGGCTTGCAAATGCGGTTTTTTACGTTTCGGAACGGAGTATAGAACGTAGAAACGGTGTTTACACACAAATACAATTTGTGGAAAATTAGAAAAGAGTCGATGCAAAAAAACACACCAACATAACCTTCTTTAAGGAAAACCGAGTATTCGGCAAAACCCAAAGGGAAGAGTTAGGTTGGTGCGTTTTTTTATGGGGTGCAAGGCGCGTGCTTTTAAATTGGTTTATTAAAGCAATTGGTTGGTGGGTATGTTTTTTATTTTATGGGATGGCGGAGGATGGTTTTCCATTTACTGACATCAACCTTTCTAGGGTCACTCAAATAAATTTCATGATGATGTCTCGTGTCTGAAATGTCGATGCAATAATCGTTCTCCTGTGCAAAAATTGCCATCTTTTCCGTGCTTATAGGTTCGTTGATATAGGGCCCAACATGCAGGCACTGCACACACAAACCCTCTTCATAAGAGAAAAAATCTACTTTTCCAAAATCGAACTTCTTTTTCTTTGTGGCCGTTTCTTTTGCCCAAAACACATCTTTTTCAGAAATAAAAGGAGGAAGCTTGATAACGGATATCCAAACAAAGCGGTCCTTTTTGCTGTAATCAACACCTTGTATGCCTTCCTGCCACCAAAAACCTTCAAGTGGTGGCACAACATATTCAAAAAAACCTTCTATGTTGTAGTCGCTTTTGTAACTCATTTTAAGCGTGTAGGCCACACCGTAAAGGGCTTCAATGGCTGTTTTATATTCGCCATTTTCATCACCGGGGTCGCCTTTGCCGCGAACTGCAAGATAGTTGGTTTTGGGAACATTTACAATGGTGGGTTTTTCTTTTGCACCGTAAAATTCTTTTTGTTCTTTTTTAAAATCGTACGCCATGGCGGTTACTCCTTATCGATAATCTCAATTGTCACTTCAACAAAATCGCCAATATCTTTGCCGATTTTTTTTCTTATCGCCTTTAAAATGCCAAGGATATAGCAAACACTGCCATCCTCGTTTCGAACACCCATATTGACGATACTGCCGCTGTATGGCTCGTTGTCGAAGGTGGCGTTTACCTTAAGCCGCCCTTTTTCGAACTCTTTTTTTATATCAAAAGGCACAGGCACAAAGGCGCCACCGCCGCTGCCTTTACAAATGGGTGCAGTGAATGTTATCATGGGCAACTCCTTATGCTGCAAAATGTTTTTGTTTTATTTCAATCTTAACACAACAAGCATCGAGTCATTCTCTTCAAATTCAGGATAGAGTGTAAGGTTTTCAATGAGAAGTTCTTTCGGCACAAGGGCTTTAAGCGCTGCGCTATCATAATACGTAAAGCGAAGCTCTCCGTCAAATTCGAATTCCTCTCGTGGCGTACCATGCCATAACGTAAAAAATAGAATGCCATTTTTGTTTAGATGTGCGGCCTGATTTTTAAGCGAAATGGCAAAATCTTCTTTCGAGAGATGCTGCAAGACCTTGTTTGAAAAAATACAATCGAACTTTTTGTCAATGTCTACAGTAACAGCGTCTAAAACAAACACCTCAAGCGCACTTTTCATTTTAAAATCATGAACAAAAAGAGGGGAGCTATCACTGCCAAGCACGGTGTACTTTTCGGAAAGGGACAACAGGTCGGCGCCTGTGCCCATGCCAAGCTCAAGCAAGGTAGAGCCTTTGGGAAGGGCTTTTGACACTTCGTCCATGAGGAAGCGGTTGTCATATCCATCCATCATACTGCGATATAAATCCACATTTTTTCGTTTGTTAAAATAGTCCATATGTCCTCCTGTTATCCAAAGCAAGCATCAATTCCCTTGAAAATTGCCTCATAAGGGAACACCGGAATGCGATAGCAGATATTAACACAGCCTTTTCGTGCAATAATGTAAGGGGTGTTTGTGTTCTCTTGCACCGTTTCCACTGCTTTACTGCTTCCAAAATAAACACTGATGTATTTTTTTCTGCACCCAATAGCAACATACGTATTGTTCAATCGCCACGTTGGTATATGTGTTTTCTCTGAATATTTTTCGTCAAAAATCGCTTGTTTGTAGTTTTCTTGGATGTATGAAATAACCGGTGAAACTTGCGCTTTTATTTTTTCATCCACCATATCAAGATACGTTTCTATCGGCATCATGTCCTCCTATTATTTGCTGCAAAGTGCAAGCAGTTTTTTGCTGGTGTTTGCATTTCGAATTGTTACCTTGTTGTATACGGCGGTACTTGAGATTTTGCACCACCGTGTTTTGTTAAATGTGGCTTTTGCTGCCGACCAAAATATAACATTATTATAGTGGCCCACTTTTTCAAAGTTACTTTTTGCCTCTCCTACAGCGCTGTACACTTCGTCTACTGTTACTGGCGGGATAAGGAAAATGGCCTGGTGTACCATGGCATCATCGCTGCAAGCATCCCACCAATCGGGTGCATTGCTAAGTGCCTCGGTAAGTTCGTCTGAGGTTATGATGCATACCGGAATATCGAGCGCAAACTTTTGCATAATGATCGATTTGCACAAGGTGATAATCTCTGCTTTGTGTAAGAGTTCACTGCTGAAAAGTACATTTCCACTGTTGATGTAGGTGTGTGGGTTTTGGAAGCCCAGCTCCTCAAAGGCAGATTTTAACAGTGGCATTGAAATTTTATTTTTACCACCAACGTTGATTCCGCGTAGCAATGCTATATAGTTGGGCATAGGGTACCTCACGGCTTTTGAATAGAAGGGCAAATAATCGCTTTCTTTTTTGTGTCAAATGGTGCGCGTTCTTATTTATTTCTATTCTAATCGTACTTTACAGTTTGTCAAGAAAATGGTGCCAAAAAGGCATAGGAAATTACTGGTAATTGCTGCTTACTTATAGTAATATAAAGAATATAGATGCGTATTGGAGTTTTTTCTAAAAAAGAGTGGTGGGCGGCAAATCAAAAAAGCTTAAAAAGGAGAAACGACACTTTTTGGGCCCAAAATGAATGATCGTTTTGTGCAAACGGAGCCACACACGTATTCTGTTTACAAATAGTGCCGATGGTTTATGACGTGCTTCTATACAAAGCAACCAAAAAATTAGACTGGACTATGTATAGTCTGTACATTGGTTAAATATGGCACAAAAACCATGTGACAAACTTAAATTTCTTTGTGTTGAATGTCTAAAATACCCGTGTTATACTACGAACAACAAAGGGTTGAGTGCAAAGTAAGCGGCTTTGCAAATGCTCAAGAAAGTTTGAAATTTAAGTAAGGGGTATTGACATGAAAAACGCAATCCAAAGATTTGGGCGGTTCTTCAGCGGCATGGTTATGCCAAATATTGGGGCTTTTATCGCATGGGGCCTTATCACAGCACTATTTATTCCCGCGGGGTGGATTCCGAACGAAGAGCTTGCTGCTTTGGTGGGGCCGATGCTTACGTATTTGCTACCCGTTCTTATCGGTTATACCGGAGGTAAAGCCATTGCCGATGTGCGTGGTGGTGTGATTGGTGCCGTTGCAACATTTGGTGTAATTATGGGTGCACCCGAAACACCCATGTTGTTTGGTGCTATGTTAGTAGGCCCCTTGGGCGGTGTATTGATTAAATATTTTGACAAAGCTGTGCATGGCAAAATTCCGGCCGGTTTTGAAATGATTGTAAATAACTTTTCCATTGGTATTTTTGGTGCGGCTTTAGCCGGTGTTTCTTATTATGGCATCGGCCCTTTGGTAGAGATGGCAACACAGGCAATGGGTGCTGGTGTAGAATGGCTTGTGTCGATGGATGCGTTGCCGCTGGTGGCTATTTTGGTAGAGCCGGCGAAAGTGTTGTTCTTAAACAATGCAGTTAACCACGGTGTGTTTACACCTCTTGGTGCAGAAGAAGTATTAGAAGCAGGCAAGTCGATTTACTATATGATAGAATCGAACCCGGGGCCTGGCCTTGGCTTGCTGCTTGCATACATGTTTTTTGGTAAAGGCAGTGCAAAATCTTCGGCTTCCGGCGCGGCAATCATTCACTTTTTCGGTGGTATCCACGAAATGTACTTCCCCTTCGTTTTGATGAATCCTATCCTTATCATTGCCACCATCGCCGGCAGTGCAAGCGGTATTTTCATCTTTTCTACATTCGGTGGCGGCCTCACAGGGCCTGCGGCACCGGGCAGTATTATAGCAGAAATGTTAATGACACCAAGCGGTGCCTATTTTGCAAATATCTTGGGTATAACGGTTTCGGTGGTCGTCACGTTCCTTCTTTCATCTGTGCTTTTAAAAGTATTTGGTAAAGAAACAGGCGATTTGGAAGCGACAAAAAACAAAGTGCAAGAGATGAAACGCGAATCGAAAGGCTTTGCAGTTGAAGCACAAAACCAACCAGTGGCAGAGGGGAAAGCCGGTGGCCTTCACAATGTAAAGAAAATTGTGTTTGCCTGTGATGCCGGCATGGGAAGCAGTGCGATGGGTGCTACAAAATTACGTAAAAAACTGAAAAATGCAGGGATAGAGGGCATAGAGGTAATCCATCATCCGGTAAGTGAAATTCCGGCAGATGCGGATGTAATTGTAACGCATAACCAACTGAAAGAACGCGCAGAAAAAGCAAACCCAAATGCGCACCTTGTTACCATTCACGATTTCTTAAATGCACCGGAATATGAAACGCTGATAGAACAATTAAAATAAAAAGAAGGAGCACCAACATGAAAACATTTACATACATTTTAACAGATGAACAAGGCATTCACGCACGGCCGGCTGGCCTGCTTGTGGCCGAAATGCAAAAATTTAGTGCCACCATCACCATTCAAAAAGGCGAAAAAACAGCAGACGCAAAAAAACTGTTTGCTGTGATGAAATTGGCTGCAAAAAAAGGTGAAGAAATTGTGTTTACAATAGAGGGCGAAGACGAAGCGGAAGCCATTGCGGCGGCACAAGCGTTTATGGAAGAGAATCTATAAGCAATCGTTACAGCTACAGGAGGGCACCTATGCAAATTATATCGCAGCGGCTTGTTAAGATATTTCAAATATTGTTAAACAAAGAAGAGCCGGTGAGTGTGAATGAATTTGCAACAACACTAAATGTGAGCAGACGCACGGTGTTTCGTGAGCTGGAACATATAGATGCCTTCCTTGAAAAATACGAATTACGGCTAGAAACCAGTGTTAAAGAAGGGTTGTACCTTGTGGGTGATGCCGAAAAGCGCAAGCTTTTTGCAAACGAAATTGATTCGGTTGGCTCGCTTTCTTCCCTAAGCAAGGAGGATAGACGCAGAACATTTGCCCTTGCTCTTTTGGATAATGTGGATTTTCAAAAGTTGTACTATTATGCGTCTATGCTAGAAGTGAGTGAAGCTACTTTAAGTTTAGACTTAGATAAGCTTGAAGAAGAATTTGAAAAGTTTGAGGTGGAATTGCTTCGGAAAAAAGGCATGGGCATTGCCGTGCACGGCCTTGAAAAAAACATCCGCAAGGCACTGGTGTTTTACTTATCAAAAATGCAGGCACAAACAGACATTCTTGCTTGTAAATATCAGTTTTTGGGCGAGAGTATACGCTGTGATGTGCACGCCATTCTTTCGTCCATGTCCATTCAACTGGATTGGATTACACCGGATTCATTTAGCATTTTAGAGTATCGCCTTTGTGTGCAGGTGGTGCGGCTACAAAAACAACAGTATGTGCAAGCACAAAATGATGTTCCCAAAAATGGTGTGCTGTGGCAATTGGCTAAAAAAATAGCCACAGAAATGCAGAAAAAGTTTGATATCGAGCTGTGTGATGCCGAAGTGGAGCGCGTTGTGAAAGGGCTTGTTTCAGCGAGGGCGAAGCAAAAAAACCCTTTGAGTGAAGAAGAAGAGATCGCTGTATTTAACCATGTGCGCGGCCTTACCTTTTTACTGATTGAGCGCTTTGATGAACGTCTTGCACCTACTTTAAAAAACGACGAAGAGTTTGTGCGCGGATTAAGCATCCATCTGTGGTCGGCCATTGAACGCATCAAGAATGGGTACGAAATCATCGATCCGCTCAACGGACAAATCAAACAAGAATATCCCGATATTTACAGCCGCACCGCACAGGCGGCAAAATTGCTGGAAGAAGAATTTTTAAAAGAAGTGCCCGAAAGCGAAATTGTTTGTTTAAGTGCACATTTTGGCGCGGCTGTGATGCAAATGGGCAGAAAATTGCCCAAAAGAAAACTGCATGTGGGCATTGTGTGCATTGGTGGCATTGGTGTGTCGTACATGCTGAACAGCCAAGTGAAAAAGCGATTTTCCAGTGAAGTAATCACGGAAATTAGTGATTACAAAAGCAAAGAACAGTGGGAGAAAAACGATTTTATCATCTCCACCATTCCCTTAGAAGCAAACGGCAAACCGGTGGTTCACGTCAACCCGATTTTAACCCAAAAAGACTATGAGACCATTCGCACATTTATAGAAAACGTTGGCAGTGAAATAGCAGATGATACGACAGATTTTGATACAGGGCTTGCCGTAAATATCGACAATGCCACCGTGCATTTGCAAGAAGTGGCCGCGGTGCTAAAACAATTTCAAAAGCTGGTTGTGCGCGATGTGCGCACGGTAGACGACGTGGCGAAATATGCCGGGCTCCGCTTTGCTGGCAGCACACAAGCCGGCGAAGAGATTTACAAAGATTTAATGGCACGCGAGGAAATGTCCTCGCAAATGATAGAAAGCCTGGACTTATTGCTGCTACATTGCATCACAGCTGGTGTTTCACAGCCACTTGTAGCTCTTCTGTATTTCGGCGGGCAATGCATTGAAAACAGTGCCAAAGAAACAGCCAAAACATGTCTTGTCATTTTAATGCCAAACACAGCAAGTGCCGAAATCAAGCAGGCAATCGGGCAAATTAGTGTGGCCTTAATCGAAGAAACAGCATTTTTACAAGCGGTGCAAAATGGAGACGAACAAGCTGTTTTTTCAAAGTTGCAAATGATTTTGCAAAATCATCTCGCGTTATATTTTTCTCATTTATTCAAATAATGCATAGAAAAGGAGCGAAAACATGTTACGAAAAGAAGACATTATTTTAGGACAATCGAGTGAAGACAAGGATGCTGCCATTGAGCGTTGCGGCCGTTTGCTAGTTGAGGCAGGCTATGCCGACAATGAGTATATTGAAGGCATGCTGGCACGAGACAACCACTTTTCCACAGCCATTGGCAATGCCATTGCCATTCCGCATGGTGAAAAAGAATACAAGCAGTACATTAAAAAAACAGGCATCAGCGTTATTACGTATCCACAAGGGATTGATTGGAACGGTGTGCTTGTGAAATTGGTGGTGGGCATTGCCGCTTTGGGCGAAGAACACTTGGAAATTTTAGAAAATATTGTGGATGTGCTAGAAGAAGAAGAAGATGTGATTCGCCTTGTAGAGGCAAATAGCAAAGAGCGCATCATTGAAGTGTTTACCGGAGGCAACGCATGATTATCACCGTAACATTGAACCCCGCCATCGACAAAACCTCTTATATCGATCCTCTTGTCCCCGGTGGGCTTAATCGTGTAAAAAGTTTTGAGGTGGACGCTGGTGGCAAGGGGATCAATGTTTCAAAAGTGGTGTCGATGCTAGGTGGGCATACGGTGGCTACCGGGTTTATTGGGGCCGACAATGCCGATTTTTTTAAGGGTGAGCTTGTTAAAATATCCTGTGAAAATGATTTTCTTCAAGTGGCTGGCAGCACACGCACCAACTTGAAAATACAGGATGAAGTGAATGGGATTACCGAAATTAATGAAGCGGGCATAACCGTTTCCAAAGCGGAAGAACAGCAGCTTTTAGAGAGGCTGTTGTCGTATGCCGGCAAAGAAAGTTTGTTTGTTTTGGCGGGCAGTATGCATAAAAACGCATCTGCAGATTTTTACAAAACAACGATAGAAGCTTTGAAAGAAACCAGTTCCAAAGTGTTTTTGGATGCAGATGGCGAAGCATTTAAACTGGCGCTTGAAGCAAAACCGAATTGCATCAAACCAAACAAAGAAGAACTTTTGCGTTACTGTGGCAAAAAAGAGGCCACACGCGATGAGTTGATTGCTTTGTGTAAAAATTTAACACAAGACGGTATCCAAATGGTGGTGCTTTCGATGGGCGCAGATGGAGCAGTGTTTGTACGAAAAGACGAGGCGTATGCTGCAGAGGGCCTGAAGGTTTCAGCGCTTTCTACGGTAGGCGCCGGAGACAGCATGGCGGCCGCTTTTGCATATGCCACAAACCAGTGCTTTACATTCGAGCAAGCGGCAGCTTTGGCCATTGCCTGCAGTGCCGGTGCCGTTACAACAAAAGGCACTGCGCCACCCAGTATTGAAGTTGTAAACGAACTGAAAAAACAAGTTGTATTACAGAAACTATGGTAAGGGGTACACATCCCCGGAACAAGAAAACGGAGGAGCTACAGTATGCAAACAAGAGCCGTACGCTTATATGGGGCAGATGATTTACGAGTAGAAGAATTTACCCTTCCGGAAATTAAAGATGATGAAATTTTGGTAAAAATTATCAGCGATAGCATTTGTATGTCTACATATAAATTGTTAAAGCAAGGAAAAGCACATAAACGTTGCCCACAAAATGTAGATACAAACCCAATTATTGTGGGGCACGAGTTTTCCGGTGATATTGTAAAAGTAGGAAAAAAATGGCAGCATGAATTTAAAGTGGGCGAAAAATATGCACTACAACCGGCGCTAAATTATCAAGGGAAGCTTGATTCGCCGGGTTATTCTTATGAATTTTTTGGTGGTGCGGCCACATATTGTGTCATTCCACAAGAGGTGATGGAGCTGGGCTGCTTGCTGCATTACGACGGCGACAGTTATTTTGATGCTTCACTGGGCGAGCCGATGAGCTGCATTATTGGTGGGTATAACATCATGTACCACACAAACAAACAAAACTACGACCATGCCATGGGCATTAAAGAAGGCGGCAATGTGCTTATTTTAGGCGGCTGTGGCCCGATGGGATTTGGTGCCATCGAGTATCCGCTTGTTGCCGGAAACCGCCCAAAACGAGTGGTGGTAACCGATATTGATGACAACCGCATTCGCCGCGCGAAAGAGCTAATCACACCGGAATTTGCAAAGGAAAATGGTGTGGAACTTTTGTATGTGAACCCAAACCATTCCACTGATGTGTATAAAGAGCTGATGGAGCTGAGTGGTGGCGAAGGATATCACGATGTATTTGTGTATGCTCCCATTAAGGAATTGTGCGAAATGGGCGATAAACTCATGGCATTTGACGGTTGCATGAACTTTTTTGCAGGCCCTTCCAATGCGGATTTTACTGCCGAAATCAACTTGTATAACTGCCATTATACATCCACACATATTTTGGGCAGCACCGGTGGCAACACCGACGATTTGAAAGAGGCCATAAAACTGGCAGAAGAAAAGAAACTGCACACAGCCATGATGGTAAGCCATATTTGTGGTTTGGATGCCGTTGCCCATACCACGTCTATTTTGCCGGAAATTCGTGCGGGGAAAATTTTAAGTTATACACAGTTTGATTTGCCCCTAACCGCCATTGATGATTTTGAGGAATTGGGAAAAACAGACCCGTTGTTTGCAAAATTGGCCGAGAGCACAAAGAAAAGCAACGGCCTTTGGAGCGGTGAAGCAGAGCGTGTGTTATTAGAGCATTTTAACGTAATTTAAAACGGCCATTTTGTATAATCTGGGAAAGAGGGGAACTTATGCGTATTTTTAAAGGAACCGGTGTATCACAAGGTATCGCCATTGGGCCTTTGCACTTTGTAACACAAAAACAGCTGCTCATTGAAAAACTTCCGATTACGAATGCGGAAGAGGAAGTGGCGCGTTTTGAGAACGCTCGTGCCATTGCTATTTTTCAGCTTGGGCAAATTGCGGATATCACAGAAGAGCGTCTTGGGGCCGAAAATTCGTTATTGTTTCGCATCCACCAAATGATGCTGGAAGATTTGGATTATCACGATACGATTGTAAGCCATATCGAAGACAACCTTGTGTGTGCCGAATATGCTGTAAGTGAAGTGGCCAAAGAGTTTGCACAAATGTTTTCCGAAATGGACGACGAGTATATGCAAGCACGGGCAACAGATGTGCACGATGTATCACGCAGAGTGATGGAGCTTTTACTGGGCGTGCAAAGTGAACAAGGGGCCGAGGGGAGCCCTTCCGTTCTAAGTGCAGATGATTTTACGCCTAGCGAAACAGCCACCTTTGAGCGTGAGACGGTGCTGGGCCTTGCAACGGCACAAGGCAGCAAAAATTCCCATACGGCCATTTTCGCAAGAACCTTATCCATCCCGGCTGTGATTGGCCTTGGCAACCAATTGCGCGAAAGTGATGAGGGAAAGCTTGTAATTATTGATGGAGAAACAGGCGAGGTAATTGTAGAGCCAAGCGATGATGTGCTTAAGGAAAAAGAAGAGAAAAAGAAAGACCTAGAGGAAGAACGCCAAAAATTGAAGGCGTTTATAGGCCGAAAAACCTTAACAAGACATGGTAGAGAAGTAAAATTATATGCCAATATCGGTGCTGTTTCTGATGTGCAAGCTGTTTTGGAAAATGATGCAGAGGGTATAGGTTTGTTCCGCAGTGAATTTTTGTATTTGGAAAGCAACGACTTTCCAAGCGAAGAAACCCAGCTAAAGGCATACAAAACTGTGGCTGAAAAAATGGACGGAAAACCGGTTATCATTCGCACGCTTGATATTGGGGCCGATAAACAAGCCGATTATTTTAAGCTCCCGAAAGAGGAAAACCCGGCCATGGGCATGCGTGCGCTACGTATTTGCCTCACACAGCCCAATATTTTTAAAACCCAGCTTCGGGCATTGTATAGGGCTTCTGCCTTTGGAAATATCCACATCATGTTGCCCATGGTTGCATCACTGTTTGAAATTACGCAGGCCAAAGAAATAATCGAAGAAGTAAAGCAAGAACTGCGCGAAGAAAATGTGCTTTTTCATGCAGATGTGCCGCTGGGCATTATGATTGAAACACCGGCTGCGGCATTGATTAGCGATATATTGGCAAAAGAGGTAGACTTTTTCAGCATCGGTACAAATGATTTGACCCAGTATACCTTGGCAGTGGATAGGCAAAACGAAGACTTAGATACCTTTTGCAATACGCATCACGAAGCCGTGCTTCGCCTAATTGAAATGACGGCTAATAATGCACATGAAAACGGTATTTGGGTGGGTATTTGCGGTGAACTTGGGGCAGATACTGAATTGTATGAATTCTTTGATAAAGTGGGAATTGATGAATTGTCGGTGATTCCCTCTGCCATTTTGCCTTGCCGTAAAACTTTAAGTTTAACATAAACACAGGCACAGGCAATCGATACAATGATCGTGGCGCACTATGAATATGCGCTATAAAAGGGGTTTTCCTTTTAAGAACCCGCATCTCGTTTTTATTCTGAAAGAGTATCCCCCAGCTTTAGCTGGGGGATACTCTGCGTGTTAAAAAAGTCATTGCACCAGGTAGAGGAAAGACCTTGGGGCGCAGACTGCGGGCTGAAGACCTTGGGGCGCTGCCCCAAGCCCCGCCACTTTAAAAAGTGGACAAACTTTTTTCTAAAGGACACGCA
>CAYJIH010000047.1:0-11908 GCA_964370195.1 uncultured Oscillospiraceae bacterium | reverse complement strand
GAAGGGCACCTTTCAAACATTCTTCGCGCGTTTTTTTGCGCGAAGAAAAGCCAAACACCAAACGCTGCCCACGTAAAACGTGCCCTTGCATAAAAGTTTTACTCAATTTTTTCTAAAAAATTGCGGGGTGCGGGGCAGCGCCCTGCGGCCTTGAAGCGTGCCGTTACGCAAACTGGCTGCGATACAGTTCGGCGTAGGTGCCGTTTATGGCAAGAAGTTCGTCGTGGTTGCCTTGTTCTACAAGGTCGCCATCGCGCAGTACCAAAATAAGGTCTGAATCGCGAATGGTAGACAAGCGGTGTGCAATTTGGAAATTTGTTTTTCCTTCTGTTAAACGGGCCATGGCTTCGCCAATGAGTTTTTCTGTGCGTGTATCCACCGAGGACGTGGCCTCATCTAAAATTAAAATTTGTGGATTTGCGCAAAACGCGCGCGCAATGGTAAGAAGCTGTTTTTGCCCGGCCGAGAAATTGGCGGCATCTTCTTCCAGCATGGTTTCGTAGCCGTTTGGCAAACTGCGGATAAAGAAATCGGCGTTTGCCATGCGGCAGGCGTTTTCCACTTCTTCGTCGGTGGCTTCGGGGCGCCCGTAGCGGATGTTATCCCGAATGGAGGCCGAGTAGAGCCACGTATCTTGCAGCACCATGCCAAACAAACGGCGCAGGGTTTCGCGGCTCATATCGTAACTGTCGATGCCATCGATGCGAATGGTGCCGCCATTTACATTATAAAACCGCATAAGGAGGTTAATTAACGTGGTTTTTCCGGCGCCGGTGGGGCCACAAATGCCCACTTTTTGGCCGGCTTTTACGTGTACGTTCATGTTTGTGATAAGCAAGCGGTTTGGTGTGTATCCAAACTGCACGCCGTCGAACACGATGTCTCCGTTTACTTTTTCCGGTGTTTGCAGTGTTTCGCGTTCAGGCGTTTCTACTTCCTCGTCCAACAGGCTAAACACGCGCTCGGCAGCGGCGATGGTGCTTTGCAACAAATTGATGATATTCGTTGTTTGTGTGATGGGAAGCGTGAACTGCTGCATGTATTGGATGAACGCCTGGATGGCGCCCACGGTAAGATGCCCGCCCGATGCCAGCACGCCGCCAAACACACACACGCACACGTAACCAATGTTGCCCACAAGGTTTGTTAAGGGCATCATGATGCTGGACGTAAACTGTGCACGGCGTGCGTCTTCGTACAATTTATCGTTCATTTCAAAGAATTCATCGCAGCTTTCGTCTTCGGTGCCATATAACTTCATAATCGTATGGCCCGAGTAGAGCTCTTCTACATAGCTGCTAACGCCGCCCAGTTTGCCTTGTTGGCCGATGTAATATTTTTGGCTGCGCTTGATTACCGCCGTGCACAAACTTAAAGCGGCGGGAAGCACCAAAAGCGCGATCACCGTCATTTGCCAGCTGATGGTTAGCATCATAATGATGATGCCCACAATGGTGAATGCCGACGTGATGAACTGCGTGAGCAATTGCTGCAAGGTGGTGCTGATGGTTTCGATGTCGGTGGTGGTGCGCGAAAGAATGTCGCCGTGCGTATGCGTGTCGTAGTAATTCAGTGGTAGACGATGAATTTTTTTATCCACGTCTGTGCGCAAATCGGAAAGTGTGGTTTGCGCTACGTTTGCCGTTACTTTTTGCTGTGTAAACGTAAAGGCGGCAGACAAGCCGTATACCACCACAAGCGACACCAGCGTTAAATGAAACCGCAAAAATTGAATTTCCCCTTCTGCCACGCCTTCGGCCACAATGTTTGTGGCTTCGCCCAGTATTTTGGGGCCAAGGATGTTAAAAAACACACCGAGCAAGGCACAAAAAATCATGGCGAACACGCGGTATCGATACGGGGCGAAATAGTGTAGCAAACGGCGCACCGTGCCGCCAAAATCGCGCGCGGCCGGTTTTTTTGGTGTTTTTTGTTTTGCAAATGCTGTAAAATCTGCCATGGGTACGCCCCTCCTTTACGAAAGCTGGGTGGATGCAATTTCTGCATACACCGGGCAATTTTGCACAAGCTCGTCGTGGGTGCCTTGCCCCACAATTTCGCCTTTATCCAGCACCAAAATGGTATCGGCGCTGAGAATGGTGCTTACACGTTGTGCCACAATTAACAGCGTGGCATCGGGCTTGTGCTCTTTTATGGATGCACGCAAGGCGGCGTCTGTTTTAAAATCCAGTGCAGAGAAACTATCGTCAAACACAAAGATGGAAGCCTCTGTGGCAAGGGCCCTTGCAATGGTAAGGCGCTGGCGTTGCCCGCCCGATACATTCGTGCCACCTTGCGCCACGGGGTCGTCGTATTGTTTTTCCTTTTGCAAAATAAAATCTTCGGCCTGTGCAATGCGCGCGGCGCTCTCGATGCGCTCGAAAGGCAAATCCTTTTGGCCATAGCCGATGTTCGAGCGAATGGTGCCTGAAAACAGCATGGATTTTTGCGGCACGTATCCAATGCGTTTTCGCAGCGCGCCAAGGTTATATTCTTTTACATTGAGGCCGTCTACCAGCACTTCGCCTTCGCTTGCATCGCGCAGGCGTGGAATCATACAAATGATAGAACTTTTGCCACTGCCGGTTGCCCCGATGATGGCGGTGGTTTTGCCCGGCTGTGCCGTAAACGAAATATGCTTTACGGCAGGTGTGCCGCCTTCCTTATAGCAAAGGGCCACATTGCGAAACTCCACAACGCCGGTTGGGTTTTGTGGTGTGGTGGCAGTGGGGCCGGTGATAATGGAAGGCTGAATTGCCAGCACCTCGTTGATGCGTTTTGCACACACCATGCTGCGTGGCATCAAAGCCAAAATCAGGCTCATCATAATCAGCGAATACATAATCAACATCATATACTGAATAAAGGCCATCAAATCGCCCACTTGCAGCTGGCCGTTTGCAATTTGGTTGCCGCCAAACCACACAATCACCACCGTGCATAAGTTCATTACAAGCATCATGATGGGCATAAGCGTTGCCACCACGGTTTGGCTGCGAATGGAGGTGGCGGTCATATCGGCGTTGGCTTCGTCAAAACGGCTTTGTTCGCGCTCTTCGGCGGTGAAGGCACGAATGACGCGCACGCCTGTGATGTTTTCGCGCAGCACTAAGTTTAAATGGTCCAGTTTCGTTTGCACAGAGCGAAACACCGGAATAACACGGCGCAAAATAAGCACAAGGGCCAATAAAATAAGGGGGATGCAGGCGATGAGAATGGTGGCAAGCTGTGTGTTTTTTTGCAAAGAGAGCAACACACCGCCAATGCACATGATGGGCGCAAGCACAATGAGCCGGAACATCATAATGGTAAAATTTTGGAACTGCATGATGTCGTTTGTGCTGCGTGTGGTAAGCGAGGCGGTGCCCACTTCGTCAAATTCCGACAGCGTGAAGCGGCTGACGTGAGCAAACAATTTTTTTCGGATGTCGGTGCACAGCCCAACGCCCGATTTCGAGGCAAAATAGCCCACGCCAATGGCGCAAAACGAGCCCCCTAAAGAGACGAAAAGCATAAAAAGCCCGTTTTGTAAAATAAAGGGGATGTCTTGGTTTACCACCCCCACATTTACAATCGTGCTCATGATATTGGGCAAAAACAACATGGAAAATGCCTGCCCACATAGGCACAAAAGCATCACCATAATTTGCCCTGCATACTTTGAAAGCCCGTGATACAGTTTTAGCACAAAACAACCTCCTTTTCAGTGGGGGCATTGCCACCCCTATAAAATTGCCTATAATACATAAGAAAGCACATAAAGTGCACCAAACAACACAGAGAGCAGGATGCCAAGAAGGCAGCATACTTCTTGCCAGCGTTTTTGCGGTTTACCAAAGCGGCCAAACAAAACGCCAAGGGCAGCACATAAAAGCCCCAGCCAGCGGCTAACGCCAAACGGAAGCAATAAAAGAGCGCCAAACGCGCCGCAAAACAGCGCCAAAACAGAAAACAAAGCAGAACGGGAGAAAATGAGAATGCACCTCTTTTCTGTTTTTAACAAAAGCGGGAAGCCGCCTCTATTTTACAAAGTGTACTTATAGTATCACATTTGCGTTTTTATGACAATTCTGGAAAGGAAAAAGCGCGCTAAGCACACTGCACCGGGGAGGCTGTACAATTTCTTGTAAATATTGTATAATGCAAGGGAATGTTTGCCAAATTGGCTTGTTTTGGCGGCACACAGCCCAGCAGTATGCTGAAAAGGCCGTGTTTTTTTGGTGCCATAAGCAAGTGCCTTTGCATTTATGCAAATACGGCAAAAAATCCGTGCCAAAAGGAGGGTGCTGCATGATTTCTTTTTATAATTCAAGCGGAAAAATTTACATCAGTGAGCGTTATTTTGTGCAATTGATTCACAACGCCACAAAAACATCGGTGGGTGTGGCCGGCATGGTGCAACACGATGCGGCCGAGAATATAAAAGCATTTTTAAACCCTGCTTTTTCGAAAACAGGTGTGCAAGTAACAGAAGAAGACGGGAAACTGTTTATCGATTTGCACATCAAAGTGGTGTATGGTGTAAACATCACACAAACGGTAAAAAGCATCATTCAAAATGTGAATTACAATGTGGAAAAAGCCACAGGGTTTGCTGTGGGGCGTGTGAATGTTTTTGTAGACGGCGTGGTGTCGTAAAAAAAACAAGAGAACACAGCATGCAAAAGCAGAAGGACGAAGCAATTTTTGAGGTGAAGAGATGATAGAAGGTAAGGTTCTGCGCGACGCAATTATTTCCGGGGCGAATAGTATTCGCAAAAACAGCGCGGAGGTAGATGAATTAAATGTGTTTCCTGTGCCAGATGGAGACACGGGAACGAATATGAGCATGACCGTGACGGCGGCGCGCGATGAACTGCTTTTACTAAAAGACGATTGCACGGTGGGGCATGCGGCAGAAGTGGCGGCAGAGGCCATGTTGCGCGGCGCACGTGGAAACTCCGGTGTTATTACATCGCTGTTGTTTCGCGGGTTTTCAAAACAACTTGCCGGCAAACAAACGGCCAGCTGCGAAGACATTGCGGCCGCATTTGAAAAAGGGGTTACAGCCGCCTACAAGGCCGTGATGAAACCAACAGAGGGCACAATGCTAACCGTAGCGCGCGTTGTAAGCGAAACGCTGAACGAAAAACAGCCTCAAGACGAAAAAGCTCAGTGGGATTTGATTTTGGATACAGCGCTGGATGCCTTGGCCAAAACGCCCGATCAACTGCCCATTTTGAAAAAAGCAGACGTTGTAGATTCCGGCGGGAAAGGCTTGTGCTATATTTTTGAAGGCATGCGCCTTGCCATTGTAGAAAACACGGTGGAAGATGCGTTGGAGGAAGATAAAAGCACAAAAACGAAACTGTCTACTGCGAATGTGGGCAAAGGCGTGTTTGCCCAAGAGCTGCAGCCGGACATTACAAATGCATATTGTACCGAGTTTTTGGTGAACCGAGAAAACGACAAAGACCCCTTAAAACTGCGCGCTTTTTTAGAAAGCAACGGCGACAGCGTGGTGGTGGTGGAAGACGAAAAGCTGATTAAATGCCACGTGCACACGGCAGACCCGGGGCAAGTGATTTCGAAGGCGCTGGAGTATGGCTATTTAACCAGGCTTAAAATTGAAAACATGCTAGAGCAGTATATAGAGCGCCAAGCACAAGGGCATGGCCTTGAAAAACAGGCCGAGGCCGAAAAAACAGGCGAAGGCGAATTTTTGTATGCCGCGGTAGACAGCACACGCGAAGTGGGCTTTGTGGCAGTGGCGGCCGGCGTCGGCTTGCGCGAAGTGTTTTTAGATCTTGGCATCGATGTGGTGGTAAGTGGTGGGCAAACGATGAACCCCTCTACAGAAACGATTTTGCAAGCGGTGCAAAGTGTGCCGGCAAAGCATGTGTATGTGCTGCCAAACAACAAAAATATTATCTTAGCGGCAGAGCAAGCCAAAAAATTGGCCGACCGCAACGTGGTGGTGGTGCCCACACGCACCATTCCGCAAGGCATGAGCGCCATGTTGGCGTATGATGCAAGCCTTGGTGTGGATAAAAACTTAATTGAGATGAACAAAATGGCCGAGCAAGTGAAAACCGGCCTGATTACCTTTGCCTCGCGCAACACAGAATTTGACGGCAAAAAAATACGCAGAGGTGAAATTTTAGGCCTAGACAACGGAAAGCTGGCCCTTGTGGGCAACGATGTGAGCAAAGTGGCACTGCGTTTGGTGCGCAGCATGTGCAAAAAAGACACAAACTTTGTTACCCTTATTTCCGGCTGTGATGTGCGCGAGGACGAGGCGGAACGCGTTTTGGAACAACTGCGCGCAAAATTGCCGTCTAGTGTGGAAGTGTCGTTGCTTTCGGGCGGCCAACCTGTGTACTATTACATGATATCTGTAGAATAAGCACGTGTGCATCATAAAGCATTGTTTCAATAAAACGGTTTTATAGTGCAAAGAGAGGTGCAAAGGAAGGGAAACTTTTTCAGCCGTAAAAAGTTTCCTTTTTTCATGGAGGCGGTTGTTTTTGTGCCCATGGCCCCTTCACACACATTTTTCACTTGCGAAATGGTGCGCGAACGTGTTATTTTGTATAGGGAATATAGAAAATTTATGGCGCGGTGTTTTGGTAAATTCACTTTGCATGGTGCCAACATCACATAGAATAGGGAGTTACAACAGTGGGACTTTTTGAGAAAATGTTTGGCAGTTTTTCAGACAAAGAACTGAAAAAACTGCGCCCAATTGCAGACCAAATTATGGGCATGGAAGAAAAATATAAGGCGATGAGCGATGCAGAATTGCGCGCGCAAACACCGGCGTTTAAACAGCGCCTTGAAAAAGGCGAAACGTTAAATGATTTGCTGCCCGAGGCGTTTGCCACTTGCCGCGAGGCGGCCAGCCGTGTGCTGAACATGCGCCATTTTTCGGTGCAGCTGATGGGCGGCATGGTGCTGCACAACGGCTTGATTGCCGAAATGAAAACCGGTGAAGGCAAAACGCTGGTGGCCACATTGCCCGTGTACTTAAATGCCTTAGAGGGCAAGGGTGTGCACATTGTTACAGTGAATGATTATCTTGCCCGCCGCGACAGCGAGTGGATGGGCAAGGTGTACCGTTATCTTGGCTTGTCTGTGGGGCTGATTGTGCATGGCCTTACCCCGGCCGAGCGCCGCGAAGCGTATGCGTGCGATGTAACATACGGCACAAACAACGAGTTTGGCTTTGATTATCTGCGTGATAATATGGTGACATATCGAGAAAACATGGTGCAACGTGGCCACAACTATGCCATTGTAGACGAGGTGGACTCCATCTTGGTAGACGAGGCACGCACACCGCTGATTATCTCTGGCCAGGGCGACAAAAGCACAGAACTTTACACAAAGGCCGACCAATTTGTGCGCAAACTGAAAATGAACAAGGTGGTGGAGCTGGACGACAAGGCCGACCACGATGAAAACGAAGAGCTGGATGGCGATTACATTGTGAACGAAAAAATGCGCGTGGCAACACTTACAGCGCGCGGCATTGAAAAGGCCGAAAGCCATTTTAATTTGGAAAACTTGGCCGATGCCACCAATATGGAATTGTCGCATCATATTAACCAAGCCATTAAAGCGCGCGGCATTATGCGCAGAGACATTGATTATGTGGTAAAAGACGGCGAGGTAATCATTGTAGACGAGAACACCGGCCGTTTGATGCTGGGCCGCCGTTATAACGAGGGCTTGCACCAGGCCATTGAGGCAAAAGAGGGCGTGAAGGTGGAGCGCGAAAGCAAAACACTGGCCACGATTACGTTCCAAAACTTTTTCCGTATGTATAAAAAACTATCCGGCATGACAGGCACGGCCAAAACAGAAGAGGCCGAGTTTAACGAAATTTATGGCCTGCAAGTGGTGGAAGTGCCCACAAACCGCCCCATGCAACGCAAAGACCATCCGGATGCGGTGTATAAAACCATTGCGGGCAAATATTCGCAGGTGATTGAGCAAGTGGCAGAGTGCCATGCAAAAGGCCAGCCTGTTTTGGTGGGCACAATTTCGATTGAAAAAAGCGAATTGTTGTCTAAACTGCTGAAGAAACAAGGCATTAAACACGAGGTGTTGAATGCGAAGTTCCACGAGAAAGAGGCCAGCATTGTGGCGCAGGCAGGCCGCAAAGGGGTTGTTACCATTGCAACGAACATGGCCGGCCGTGGTACAGACATTATGCTGGGCGGCAATGCCGAATTTGTAACGAAAGAAGAAATGCGCAAGCAAGGGTTTTCGGAGGAATTGCTGGTGGAGGCCACAGGCCACGCCGACACCGACGACGAGGCCATTTTGAATGCGCGAAAAACATACGATGAATTGTATGAAAAGGTGCGCGGGCCCATTGAGGCAGAAGCCGAAGCGGTGCGCGAAGCCGGCGGTTTGTTTATCATTGGCACAGAGCGGCACGAAAGCCGACGCATCGACAACCAGCTGCGTGGGCGCAGTGGGCGCCAGGGCGACCTTGGCGAAAGCCGGTTCTATCTTAGCTTAGAGGATGATTTGATGCGTTTGTTTGGCGGCGAGCGCGTGCAAAATATGATGAACACCCTCGGTGTGGAAGAAGATGTGCCCATCGAAAACCGCATCATCACAAACTCCATCGAAAGCGCGCAAAAACGCATTGAATCAAGAAACTTTGAGTCTCGTAAAAATGTGCTTCGTTTTGACGACGTGATGAACAGCCAGCGCGAAATTATTTATGGCCAGCGCTCGAAAGTGCTTAGTGGCGAGGATGTGTCTGAAAGCATCCACAACATGATGATGGAAAGCATTCGTGGCAATGTAAGCACGTTTTGCTCGGGCGAGGAGCAAGACCACTGGGATTTTGAAGGCCTGCGAGACCATTATCTTGGCTGGTTAACAAAAGAGGAAGATTTCCGCTATAGCGACGAGGAACTGGAAGAGTTGAGCGCGGCGCAGGTGGAGGAAATTTTACTAAAACGTGCAGAAAGCATCGTGAAGGCGAAAGAGGAAAAATACACCGAAAAGGTGATGGGCGATGTGAAGCGCGCCGTGTTGCTGCGCAATGTAGACACAAAATGGATGGGCCATATCGACGACATGGACGAGCTTCGTAAAGGTATTTACCTGCGTGGCTACGCCCAAAGAGACCCTGTGGTAGAGTATCGGCTGGAAGGGTTTGACATGTTTGACGCCATGGTGGAATCCATTCGTGAAGACACCACGAAATTGATTTTGACGGTGGAAATTCGCAACAAAGAGGACGCTGTGAAGCGAGAGCAAGTGGCGAAAGTGACGTCGGAGCGTGGTGCCGGTGCCGGTGGAGATGCCAGCGCCACAAAAGCGCCCATCCGCAAAAAAGAAAAAGTGGGCCGCAACGACCCTTGCCCTTGTGGCAGTGGAAAAAAACATAAAAAATGCTGTGGTAGAAACGAAGGCGATGCGTAAGCAGCCATAGAACACATCCAAGCAAAATGCAAAGAAAGATAGCTAGGGGGCACGGGATGAAACAGAAATTGCGCGTGGGCATTGACATAGGCGGCACGAATGTGAAAGTGGGCATTTTTACCACCGAAAACGAACTGCTTGCAAAAGAACGCTTTAAAACACGCCCACACGACCGCTCTGCGGAAGAAGTGGTGCGCGACATGGCGGCTTTAACCGAAACCTTGCTTTTGCAGCAAGGCGCCACAGGCGACGACCTTGAGAAAATTGGCATTGGCAGCCCCGGTATGATTGACCATAAGAACGGTGTGGTGAACTATGCCGGCAACTTTGGCTGGCACAATGTGGCCGTGGTGGCGGAAATGGCACGGTATTTTCCCAAAACGCCCATTCGCCTTTCGAATGATGCCAACTGCGCCGTGCTGGGCGAATGTGTGGCCGGCGCGGCAAAAGGCTGCCAAGACGTGGTGATGATTACACTGGGCACAGGCATCGGCGGTGGCGTGGTGGCCGGTGGTGTGCTGCAAGAAGGTGGCCATGCAGGTGGCATGGAACTTGGGCATACATTGCTGGTGATGGGGGGCGAAGCGTGCACGTGCGGCCGTTTGGGCTGTTTAGAGGCGTATACGTCGGCCACAGGCATCATTCGCCACACAAGGGAAGCCGCTTTGGCAAACCCGTTGTCTAAAATTCACGAGGCATGCGGGGGAGACTTAGAGGCCGTCAGTGGGCGCACAGCGTTTTTGGCTATGAAAGAGGGCGACGCAGTGGCTGCAGACGTGGTGGAGCGTTACATTCAGGCCCTTGGCGAGGGAATTATCAATTTTATCAATATTTGGAGGCCGGAAAAAGTGCTGGTGGGCGGTGGTATGTCGAACGAGGGCGACGCATTGATGCTACCGCTGAACGACTATGTAAAATGGCGCACGTTTGCCGGAAAACAAGCCGTTGTGCCGCCCATTGAACGCGCGGTGCTGGGCAACGATGCCGGGCTGTATGGCGCGGCGGCCCTATAAATAGCGGAACATAAAAACGGAGGAATGCACGATGAAAATGTGGGCCGGACGATTTCAAAAAGAGGCGGATGCGCGTTTAGATGAGTTCAATTCGTCTATTTCGTTTGACTGGGTGATGTACCGCGAGGACATCGAGGGTTCTTTGGCGCATGCCGCCATGTTGGCAGCGCAGGGCATTATTCCAAACGAAGATGCAAAACAAATAGAAAATGGGTTGCTTTCCATTTTGGCCGATATTGAAAAAGGCCGTTTAGACATTGACCCAAAGGCAGAGGATATCCACATGTTTGTGGAGGCAGAGTTGACAAAGCGTGTGGGCGATGCCGGAAAGCGCCTGCACACAGCGCGCAGCCGCAACGACCAAGTGGCCACGGATTTCCGCTTGTATTTGCGCAAAAAAAATGAGGAAGTGCAAGACGAACTGCGCGCGCTGGCCACGGTGTTTGTGCGCCTTGCAGAGGAAAACATCCACAGTGTGATGCCGGGCTATACCCATTTGCAGGTGGCACAACCCGTTACGTTTGCCCACCACATCATGGCGTATGCCCAAATGATAAAGCGCGACCTTGGCCGCCTGCAAGACGCACAAGCCCGCATGAACGAATGCCCGCTGGGCGCAGGGGCGCTGGCCGGCACCACGTATCCCATCGATCGCGAGCGCACAGCAAAAGCCCTTGGGTTTTCGGGGCCGTGCCAAAACAGCATGGATGCCGTAAGCGACCGCGATTTTTGCCTTGAGTTTGTGTCGGCGCTGAGCATTGTGATGACGCATCTTTCGCGTCTTTGCGAAGAAGTGGTGCTGTGGTGCTCGAGCGAGTTTAAGTTTATTGAGCTGGATGATGCGTTTGCCACGGGTTCTTCCATTATGCCGCAAAAGAAAAACCCGGACATCACCGAGTTGATTCGTGGCAAAACAGGCCGTGTGCACGGAAACATGGTGGCGCTTTCCACCATGTTGAAAAGTCTTGCTTTGTGCTATAACAAAGACATGCAAGAGGACAAACCCTTAACATTTGATGCTGTGGAAACAACGCTTTCGTGCCTTCGGGCACTAACGCCCATGATGGACACCTTGCACGTAAATCAAGAGCGTATGCATGCGGCGGCAGCAAAAGGGTTCATCAACGCCACCGATTGCGCCGATTATCTTGTGAAAAAGGGCTTGCCTTTCCGCGATGCGTATCGTGTGGTGGGGGCTTTGGTGGCACAGTGCATTGAAGAAACAGCCACGCTGGAAAGCTTGCCTTTGTCGGAGTATCAAAAGGCGCACGAGCTGTTTTCGGCCGATGTGTATGAGGCCATCAGCATCGAGGCGTGCGTCAGTATGCGCACAAGCCTTGGCGGGCCGGCACCGAGCAGTGTGCAAGCACAAATTGAAGCATACAAAGCGGCGCTTTCCCTGTAGTGTTTTGCATCATTTCTTTTTACCGTTGTTCGCCCCTATACTTTCAAAAAACATTGTCCTTTGG
>CAYJIH010000046.1:4988-11981 GCA_964370195.1 uncultured Oscillospiraceae bacterium | reverse complement strand
TTTACGGGTTATGTTGTTGCAATTGCAGCCTTGCTTCTTGCTGCGACAACTGAAATTGATCGAGTGTATGCTGCAGCTGCGTTGCCTGCGAAGACAACTGATTGCTTAAATCGTTTCCTTGCTCCGAGGTAGCTGTGTTGCCGTCTACAATGTGGGTAATATTGTCAAGCTCTGCCGACACACGCAGAATCATTTCGGATTGGCTGTTTGAAGACTGCACAACTTCTTCCATCATTTGGTGGATTTTTTGCGTATTTACGCCCACTTGCTGAATGGTTGATGTGGCCGTTTCGGCTTTTTCCAGCCCGTTTTGAATGGAAGCTCCCACCGTTTCAATAAGAAGCGAGGTGTCTTTTGCGGCTTTGGCGCTGCTTTCGGCCAAAGTGCGAACCTCGCCGGCCACCACAGAAAATCCTCGGCCTGCATCACCGGCACGGGCCGCCTCCACCGATGCATTCAAGGCCAAAATATTGGTTTGGAACGCAATGCCATCGATGGTTTTAACAATGTTTTGAATTTGCTCAGAAATATTTTTCGTTGTTCGCATTTCATCCAAAAGCAGGCCAATTTGCGTTTGGCCTTCGTCCAGCTGCTCGGCCGTTTGCGTAATAACCTTATTTGTGTCCCAAACGATGGATTTGCTTTCGTCCACTTTCGATGTGATGGAGGAAACTTCGTCCGACAACGAGTTAAGCGCGCGTGTTTGCATCGTGGCGCCATCGGTAAGGGCGTCTGAAAAGTGCTTCATTTGCTCTGCACCACTTTGCACATCCGAAGAAGCCACTTTAATTTGAGACACAACACCGCTGGTTTCGCCCAAAACACGGGAAATACTGTACGCCAAGGTATCTTTGTCCGATAAGGGGTGAATTTCAGACGTGTAATCGTTTCGGGCCATTTTAGCAAGCACGTGCGAGTATTCGTTTAAGCGTGTTTGCAGTTTTTTTGTAGAGGAGAAAATTTTGCCAACTTCGTCTTTTGTGAAATATTTTTCCGGTATTTCCACATCGATATCGCCGGTGTCGGCAATGTGGGTAACGGTGTCTTCTACCAAAGCCAATTTTTTGCCCAAAGATTTGGCCAATGTTTGAAGCACAATAAAGAGCACCACCAAAATGATGAGCGAGAACACAACATTCAGTGCCACCGTGATGGCAACAAGGGTATCTTTTTGCGCTACAGCGGCATCTGCTTTTTCTGTTTCAGCGGCAAGAAGCTCTTCCATGCTGCCAAAAAAATCGGTTGCAACAGGGGTAACACTGCGCAGTGCTGCAAGGGCTTCCTCATCCTGCCCGCCGGCATTTTTTAAATCTGCCGATAAAACCATTGCATCGGTGTATTCGTTTTTCCAGCCGATGATGGTGGCAAAATCTGTGGCATCTTGCCCACTTAAGTTGCTGTGATACGCATCCATCTTTTCATCCAAAGAATCAAATGCGGCAATATACCGATCATACAGCTCCATGCGGGCTTCTTCGTCCTCTTGCAATAAAATATCGCGCCCCAAAACACGACATAAGTACATGTTTTCTATCATTTCGTATACGGCAATTTGGTTGGCAACATTTGTGTTCAAAATGGCCGTATATTGCGCGCTAACAGAATTTACGGTAATAAGAGATACTATCATCAAAATAAGAATGGCAAAGGAAATGATGGCCTGAATGGGCAAAAACCGCTTTTTTAAATTGACATTGTTTGACCACTGTGAGTAGTTTTTAAACATGTGAACTCCCTCTCTTCATTTTTAGTTTTATACGGTTTATAAAAATAACTTCATGAATTTTGAGAGGAACAAAAAAGGCAAAAATAACGTCTTTTACAAAAGACAAACTATTTTGCCCGGTGTTTTGCCCTCGTGTAGCACACCATTCCCACGTGAATGGTGTGCTTTATGTTACTATAAGACTACCATACATGCCTTTTTTTTACAAGCCACTTTTACAGTGTGTTTTTTACCATTCGTTTGTAAAAAACGGGGGTTCTTGGTTTTATGCCATGCAAAAGTGCAGGGGCACCGTTGAAAAGTGGGGGCGAAAGAAGTACAATAAATGTATGGTTTTAAACGGAAATGCCAACAATAAGGGAGGGGAAACCATGCCGGCCAAAGAGGTTTTGCGCCGTTATTTTGGATACACGCAATTTCGAGATGGGCAAGCGCAGTTGATTGAAGCGCTTATGCAAGGGCAAGACGTGCTGGGTGTTATGCCAACCGGGGCGGGGAAGTCCATTTGCTACCAAGTGCCCGCCTTGTTGTTTTCCGGCATCACGCTTGTGGTTTCGCCCTTAATTTCTTTGATGCACGACCAAGTGCTGGCCCTTGTGCAAGCCGGTGTTCCGGCCGCTTATTTAAACTCATCGCTTTCGCCAAAGCAAATGCAACTTGTGCTGGAAAACGCCAAAAACGAACAGTATAAGCTGCTGTATGTTGCGCCAGAGCGCCTTTTAACAGAAGATTTTTTACGGTTTGCAAAATCGGCGTCTATTTCGATGCTGGCTGTGGACGAAGCACATTGTATTTCGCAGTGGGGGCAGGATTTTCGGCCTGCTTATTTAAACATTCCACAATTTATCGAACAGTTAAGTGAAAGACCCCTTTTGTCGGCTTTTACGGCAACGGCCACAAAACGCGTGCGCGAAGATATTGCATCCATGTTGCATCTACAAAACCCCAAAACGCTTGTCACCGGTTTCAACCGCGAAAACTTATATTTTGAGGTGCTGCAACCAAAGGACAAAATAAACGCTCTTTTGTATTTAATGCAGAATAACAAGGAGCAAAGTGGCATTGTGTATTGCCTTACGCGCAAAACGGTGGAGCAAGTTTGCGATGTGCTGAAAGAAAAAGGGTTTGCTGCGGCACGCTACCACGCTGGGCTTTCGGATGAAGAACGGCGCACTGCGCAGGAAGATTTTTTAAAAGACACCGTTTCGGTGATGGTGGCCACAAACGCATTTGGCATGGGGATTGATAAGTCGAATGTGTCTTTTGTGGTGCACTACAATATGCCAAAAGACATGGAAAGTTATTATCAAGAGGCAGGCAGGGCCGGGCGCGACGGCAGCTCGGCACGGTGCACGATGCTTTACAGCGGGCAAGACGTGCGCACTAACCAGTTTTTAATCGAACATACAAACGAAACAGAAGACGAAACGAGTGAAGCGACACGGCAAAAGCGCGAGCAAGAATATGAACGACTGCGCAAAATGACCTTTTACGCCACCACAAACGACTGTTTGCGTGGCTATATTTTAAGCTATTTTGGTGAAGATCCGCCCACCTACTGCGGAAATTGCAGCAATTGCGACACCGAGTTTGAAGAAATTGACATCACCGTGGCCGCGCAAAAACTTTTGTCGTGTGTTTCGCGCATGCACGAGCGTTTTGGTGCCAGCATGGTGGTGGCCGTGCTGCGAGGCAGTAAAAGTGAAAAAGTGCGTGCGCAGGGGTTTCACACACTTTCTACGTACAACATTTGTGACGAAAGCGAAGAGGAGCTTCGTGTAATTATTCGCGAATTGTTGCATCAAAAGGTGCTTTTGCAAGAGGAAGGGCAATACCCAATTTTAAAATTAACGCCACTTTCAAAAGACGTGTTAAGCGGTGCAAAAACACTGAAAATGAAGCAGGCGAAAGCGCATAAAGAGCCCAAAAGAAGCAATATTTTGCAAGACATTGGCGAACACACGGCGCTATACCAGCAGTTGTTTGCTTTGCGCAAAGAACTGGCAAGCGAAAAAAACATTCCGGCATACATGCTTTTTTCAAACCAAACGCTGGCGGACATGTGTGTGGTGTTGCCGCAAACGGTGGAAAATTTTCAGGATGTATCGGGTGTGGGCGAAAAAAGAGCCGAACAATACGGCCCCTTATTTGTGCCGGTGATTGTGGCGTACTGCGAAGAAAATGGCGTATCTCCGCCGCTTGTTTTGCGCTCGAAAAAGAAACGGCGCAAAGATACATCGCCTTTGCTTCTTCCAAGCGAGGAAGTTTTGCGCCAAATTTCCCCTTTAGAAGACGCCGTTTCTTTAAGCGAGCTTGCACGTCACATCAACGAAACACTTACAGAGCAAGGGTGCAGCAAAATTTCGGCAGTAAAAATTGCATCATGGCTTGTTACAAGTGGGCATTTGCAGGTGGTGCCCCTAGACGACACCCACACAAGAAAAGACCCCACGGCACTTGGCCAAAAGGAAGGTATTACAACAGAAGAAGTGCATGCGCGCGGACAAACGTATCAAATGAACTTTTATTCACAGTATATGCAGCATTTTATCATTGCCAGCTTGCCGGAAATTTTTTTGGAAACGAGGAAATGAAAAAACAGCGGCACAATTTAATAAAAAGAGGAGGATGCAAAAATGCGGTTAGAAGGGAAAACGGCGCTGATTACCGGGGCAACGTCTGGCATTGGGGAAAGTTGTGTGCACAAATTTTTAAACGAAGGGGCACACGTTATTGCGCTTGGCCGAAATAAAGAAAAAGGTGCTGCACTGCAGGCGCTGCCCAATTGCCGGTTTTATGCATGTGATTTAGCAAAAGCCGAGCCGATTGAAACGGTGTGTGCACAGATCAAAAACGAGTACGAAAAAGTGGATATTTTAATCAACAATGCGGGCATGGCTGTAAACGGAACGGTAGAAAGCCTTTCCCTAAGCACGTGGGAAGAAGTTTTTGCCCTTAATGTAACGAGTGTGTTTTTGATGTGCAAGCAGTTTGTGCCCCTGATGCGCAAAAACGGGTATGGACGCATCGTTAACATTGCTTCCACGGCAGGCACGGTGGGCGCCTGGGATTTGCACGCGTATTCTGCCTCAAAAGGCGCCGTGGTGCAGCTAAGCAAAAGCATGGCGGCCGAGTATGCGAAGGAAAATATTTTGGTCAATTGCGTGTGCCCCGGTGGTACGATTACACCGCTGATGCAAAATTTAGACAACGAAAGCCTAGATGCTTTTGCGGCGCTATTTCCGCTGGGGCGCCTTGCACAACCCGAGGAAATTGCGAATGTTATTGCCTTTATGGCAAGCGAGGAAGCAAGCTTTATGGTGGGCAGCACCGTTTTGGCAGACGGTGGTTTTACCTGCATATAGCACTTTTTCTTTGCGTTGCCACGCAAAATGGGCACATGGGGGAAGGGTGCGCTGTGTTTCATTGCTGGAATTTTAAATGATAATTTGCAGATATGATGCACAAATCAAAACAGTAGTTATGTTGCAACGTAAAAAATGACTTGTGAAATCAACTGAGAATGGAATATACGGGTGTGTTCAAAGCACATATTGGTAGGCAAACGCTATTGAAACAAAACCGATTTGGCTTTTTGCAAAGAAAATGACACGCGCTTTTCAGGTTTCGTGCTTGGTTGCTGCGAAGGATATTGATTTTATAAAATAAAATGATAGGTTTGGCTAGATGCATGCAAAACAACAGAAAATAAGGGCTGGGTTATTGCACTAAGCCTTGTGGTACTGAATTTTAGGAAAATCAGTGTGTGCATTTTCAAAAGTTGTGTGTTCATCATTTGGAATGGTTTGAGTTTTGTTGTTTTCTTTAAACCGCTTGCATTCAGGTGGTGTTATATTATACTCGTGTAAGCCGAGTATGGTTATGGTGTGTGTGTAAAATAGGGTTTTTTATCAGAAAAGTGTATGGTATAATAGAATTATGAATCGGTTATTTGTGGGCATAAGATGCGCTTAGAATTCATGTTATAATGTTGTTTTGCGTGAGGTGCAGTGTGCTGTTATGTAAAACACCTGAAAGGGTTCTATACGGTGTATGGTCGTGCTGAAACAAGCCGTGACAATAGAATAAATACAGACCTTTAAGCAACTGCCACCGAAAGGATAAATATCTGCCATGGAGCAAGTTTACGATAAAAAAGAACATTGTTACGGGTGCACTGTGTGTGCACTGCTATGTCCGCAGGATGCCATTACGATGCAGCCTGATTCGCAAGGTTTTTTGTATCCAATCATCGACAATACAAAATGTGTTGACTGTAAAAAATGCGAGCGCTTGTGTGCGTATAAAAAAACAATTAAAAAAACTGGAAAGCAAACTGCCTATGCCGCTAGAATAAAAGATTATGAAAAACGCATGCAAAGCCGTTCCGGTGGGGCTTTTACAGCCGTATCGGAAAAATATCTAAAGCAAAATTATGCTGTTTATGGCGTTGGTTTTGTTCAAGATTTAGAAGTTGAGCATATACGGATAGAAAATGAAATGGATTTGCCCAAATTAAAAGGCTCGAAATATGTGCAAAGCGCGTTAAACGATACATTTTCTGCGGTACAGGCTGATCTGCAAAATAAAAAACCGGTTTTGTTTAGTGGCACGCCTTGCCAAGTGGGCAGTTTACTGAATTATTTAGCGGTGTTAAATATCGACACATCGCAGCTTACAACCGTTGATTTGGTGTGTCACGGTACACCAAGTCCACTTGTGTACCGTGATTTGATGCGTATGTATGAAAAGAAAAAAGGCAGTAAAGTGGTGGCGTTCGATTTTAGGGCAAAAAACAAAGATTTTGATTGGGCTAGCAATATGCAAGCGCTTTATTTTGAAAACGCCCCACAAAAACCATATTACACCAATGTATTTACAAAGGTTTTTTATGCTCATTTCTGCTTACGGCCGTCTTGTTTTAATTGCAACTATAAAAGCTTAGATAGAGCGTCTGATTTTACCCTTGCAGATTTTTGGGGGATAGATAAGGTATTTCCAGATTTATACGATGCCAGCGGTTGTTCTGGGCTTGTAGTAAACTCGCCAAAAGGCGAAATGGCTTTGCAAGATCTTGAGGATTTCGAAATGCGGGAATGCGAGCCACAACAAGTGGCTGCTGCACAAATTTGCATGAGAGAAAACCATGTAAAACCCGAAAAATATGATGCTTTTTGGCAAGATTATGCCTGCAAGGGCCCCCATAAAACACTGCGAAAATATGGCGGTTACACCTTCACAAATCGGGTGCAAAATAAATTAAAACA
>CAYJIH010000046.1:0-4888 GCA_964370195.1 uncultured Oscillospiraceae bacterium | reverse complement strand
AGTTTCACGATGCAGAAAGGTACCCTCATTGTATGTCTAAGGTGGAAAAAAAGTGGATCGTTGTAGTGGCAGTGAGCTGGGCAATGGTGGTTCTTTTTTTGCTAGGCTTGTTTTCATTTTTAACAAAGTGCACAATGGGCCTTTTTAACAACGAAAACCCATATAGTGTTATACAGCCACCAGTTGACAAGGCCAGCTATACTGTAGAGCACAGTGGTACAACCTATGTGCAAAACAGCGATGTGGTGGGCATTCTACTGCTGGGCTTGCAGCAACAAGATACTACAAACGCTTTTGTTGGCCCACAAGCCGATACCATCGTTTTGCTTACTATTAATACCGACAGCCGGCAGGTGTCTTTTGTTTCAGTGCCACGGGATATCATTAGCTCATTGTTTTATAAAAACACACTCGATGATACGATTTTTATGGAAGAGGGCCCACTGTGTAATGCGTATTCTTTGGGTGGGAATCCACAAACGACATCCGTTACAACGGACGGTGGATATTTTACAGCGGCTTCGCTAAGCCACGAACTGCTGGAAATTCCTATCCAGCGGTTCGCAGGTATAGATATGGTGGTTGTGCGGGAACTAGTAGATTTGCTGGGCGGTATTGAGGTGCCTTTGACACCATTTTTCGCCGAAGCATTTCAAATTCCAATGGCAGATACTGTGCGAGTGGGTGGAGACTCGCTTGAATTTTATCTTCGCTATCGCGATCATTCTTTGCCGGACGGTGGCGCGGCAGAGCGCTTAGAGCGTCAAAAAATATTTATGGAGAAGCTGCTTCATGCTGTGCTTGTGGGATGCAGTGAAAGCCCTAAATTTGTGTTACAAATGTTCGACATTGTTATTTCCAATATGGTTACCGATTTACATGTGCGAGAAATGGTTTATATTACATATCTTCTAATGATGTCGACAGAGGATTGGCAGATACACACTTTGCCCACGGAGGTACAAAACGGGGAACGAACGATTGAAGAAAATGCGATGGAAGAATATATTTTAAACTTATACTACGAGCCGGTGCATAACGAATAGTCCGTTTCACCGAGATTGGTTTTAAGCGTTAAGCAGGATGCACTGCATAAAAAGGGATGAAAAACATGACTTTTGAATTTTTATACTTGCTAAAATTGTTGAGATGTCTTGTGATAAAAGCGCCGGTAGAGCCACCCAGTGAAAATATTTCTTGGGAAAAATTTACAGAGGTAGCTCAAAATCACAAGCTTTTAAGTGTAATTTACCCACTTGTGTTGCAACTTCCCAAAGAGCATCAACCACCGAGTGAAATGTTAGCACAGTGGAAGCAGTTTTCTATGGTGTGTAGCGTACGAGAACTGAAAAAAAGCATGATGCTGACCGATGTATTAAAAAAGGCGGCTGAAAAGCAGTTTTGTGTTGTTTTGATGAAAGGGCCTTTGATGGGCAACCTTTATCCAGAGCCACATGCACGGATCACATCGGATGCGGATATACTTATTAAAGAGTCTGAGCAGCAAGCTGTGGGTGATTTGTTGTTTTCCCTTGCGTACGAATTGGAGGAGGGTCTTCAAAATTCGAATGAAATTACGTATGTAAAGGATATTTTTCGCATTGAGGTGCATACCTCGTTGTGGGAGGAAACCGAAGGCCCTCGTTACGAGGCGCTTACTGCTTTACATATGGACGACTTCGACAGCATTGTTGCTACCGAGGTAAACACTGCGCCTGTCTATCGATTATCTACTGATAATTCACTCATTTATTTATTTTATCATTTAATTAAGCACTTTTTTGTCAGTGGTATTGGTGTGCGATACCTTGTAGATATGACTTTGTTTATTCGAGAATATCAAGATGAAATTGATTGGGCCGCCTTTTGGAAAAAGTGTGAAATTGCCAAGTACACAAAATTTTGCAAAGGGTTTTTGTATCTCTGTGTGCAGTATCTTGGCTTAGAGCAAGAGGTGCTAAAAGGGGTGTGCTTTAACGATGAGGACAAGGTACGGGCCGAAAAATTATTAAGCGATATCTGTATTGGTGGGCATAATGGGCGTGCCACGGCCGAGCGAAACGGTGTTAGCCGGTTTATACAGTTGTATTACAACGAGAAAATGGAAAGTCTTTCTATTTTTTCAATATTTCGGCAAGTTTTTGGGCGTATGGACGGTGAAGGAGAGCAAGATGAAGCAAGAAACGAGCCGGTAGATACCAAAGACACAACAAAAAAACAAAGTCGATCGCCATTTTGGTGGATTAAAAAAATATGCAGTTACATTCCAACATACATAAAAAATACAAAAGAGCGTGGCACACTTTGGGCACGTGTGCGCGGAATCAAAAAGCGATCGCGCTTTTTAGACGATTTAGACTTAATGAATTGAGTTTAATAGGAGAGGCTATTTATGGGGGTTCTAATTTCTGTTATTATTCCAGTTTATAATATGGTGGCCTATCTGGAACGGTGTTTTGAAAGCATCGTTTTAAGCCCATTTCCTTCTATGGAAATTATTTTGGTAAACGATGGCTCTAAAGATGCTAGCGGAACCATGTGTGATGCATTGGCTAAGCAATATCCCGATTTTGTATCGGTAATTCACCAGAAAAACCTTGGGCTTAGTGAGGCACGCAACACGGGTTTACGCGCGGCAAAAGGGGAGTACATTTTTTTTATTGATAGTGATGACTATATTCAGAATGATGCCCTTGCCACCTTGGCCACACAACTAAAAAAACATGATTATCCGGACATGCTTGGGTTCGATTACCGATGCATTGATGAACAGGGCAACACCCGAGAGGGAAGAGTTTTAAACCCCTCTAGTTTTTACACAAAGTTATCCATTGAACAAGAGCCGCAAATTTTATTGCTGATGCACACTGCTTGGTCTAGGGTAGTTAAAAGAAGTATTTATCACGAAAATAACATTCAATTTAAACCCGGTGTTCGGTACGAGGATTTGTGCACCACACCTAAAATCCTTTCATGTTGTAAAACCGTAGTATATATACCGGATGTGTTATATTATTATTTGATACGAGATGGTTCTATTATGCATTCTGGTAATATTGAGGATTATAACGATTTTTTTCCTGTTTTAGAAGAACTGGTGAGCTGGTTTAAGCAAAAAAACATCTTTGAGCGTTATTATAATGAGCTTGTGATGTTGGCTGTTTGCAATTTGCTGTTTGTAACGTCAAAAGGGATATTAACGCAGTGTAGTTTTCATCCCATTTTAGATAAACAGCTGTATTTTTTAAACGATAATTTCCCGAATTGGTGGAAGTCTCAATACGTTAAAACAACTTCTCGTAACAATAAAATTCATATTTTTTTGCGTAGGCATCGGCTGTATATGCTGATGCATAAAATCTGGAAATCACGCACGTAAGTTTTTTTGTAAGATAATATGTATCTGCGCATGGCAGTTGCTTTTTGTGAAATATGTGTTTATGTGATTTTTTTCTTACGTCTTGAAACCTTCTGTTAAAACTGATACAATCAATAAGAATCCATGTTTTCATAAAACCGATTAGGACGTGTTAAATGCAAACTTATTATAAATTGTTTTCTTTATATGTAGATTCGTGCATACATTTGCCCGAAACAAAAAAAATAGAAAGAGAAATGCCGCCGGATGTTACTGTGGAATATAGGCCGATCGTCTCAAAAATGCGGCCAAACAGGGAAGAGCCCCCTCAATTATTTGGCTTTATGCCGCTAAGTGAAACTTGTATGCAATTTTCTTCTGTGGCAGGTTTGTACGAAATCAGTAACGGAAACCATATTGCCATTGATACCGTAAAAGGTGCAACAGAAGAACAAATTCGCCTTTTTCTGCTAGGCACTTCCATGGGGATTTTACAAACGCAGCGTGGTTGGTTGCCACTGCACGGAGGTGCTGTGGTAGTAAATGGTAAGGCGGCCATGATTACAGGGCAGGCCGGTGCAGGAAAATCTACCATCACAAGTGCGCTTGTGGGCCAGGGGTTGCCTTATTTAACCGATGATGTATCTACCGTGATACAGAAAAATGATGACTTTTATATTTTACCATCTTACCCGCAGCGAAAACTTGTGCGTGATGCTTGTGTTAAGTTAGGTTATCACCCGGAAAGTCTTCCGGTGGTAGATCCCATTCGGGATAAATTTGCTATACGGGATGCCGAAAACTGGCACAATACGCCGGCCCCTTTTTCTGTAATTGTGCGGTTGGTTTCTGCTTCAGAAGACGCCAACGTAACAGCACGCATTTTATCGGCCAAAGAGAGCATCGATTTAATTGTAGAAAGCTTGTACAGAGATTTTTTACAAAAGAAAAATGGTGTATATCCACCGGAAATGTTAAAACAGTTTTTGATATTAGCGTCAAAACTAACTTTACTAGAGGTATCTGTTCCACGCAATATCGAAAAATTAGAAGGGTCTGCAAAGGCATTGAGCGATATTTTAAAGCAGTATTGTTAAACAGTATTAAATAGAAATGGAGAAAATTATGTTTGTACAGTATGAAATTACCGTAGTAAAAAAACCGGATGTTACAGACCTTGCCGGCGAAAAAGTAATGATCGACTTTGACAGTGGCAAATATTTTATGCTAACGGGTTCTGCGAATGATATTTGGGACTTGATTGTGTCGGGAGCCACCACAAAACAAATTGTAACCAATTTGATGGACTTATACGAAGTGGATGAGAGCACCTGCTATAATGGTGTGATTGACTTTTTAAAGAAACTTGTGGACATCGAGTTTATTACATTAAGAGAAATTTAAAGCTTGGCTTATAGCCTTTAAACACCTATGGCACATCGTGTTTACACGTTGCCATAGGTGTTTTTTTAACAAAAAAACTCTTCTACAAAATGTAGAAGAGTGATATTTAACTTAAATTGTTAAATT
>CAYJIH010000045.1:0-12014 GCA_964370195.1 uncultured Oscillospiraceae bacterium | reverse complement strand
TTGCCCCTGCTTTTCTCGAAAAGCAGGCGGGGTTTGGGGCAGCGCCCCAAGGTCTAACGCGTGCAGTCAGCAAGCAAATTCAACCCAAAAGCCAAAGGGCGGTTGCCCAATGGAGCATATATTCTATAAATTATGGCCTAGCACATTCGCCTGTGTTGCCACATAAAATATCAAGGGCATGTTCTAAAGCGGGCAAAATCACATCAAACGATTCGCGCACGGCCTTTGGGCTGCCGGGCATGTTGATAATCAATGTGTTTTTACACACAACCGACGCCGCACGGCTAAGCATGGCACGGTTTGTGATGGTAAGGCTGTGCGCACGCATGGCTTCGCAAAAGCCGGGCGCAAGCCGGGTTGCGATGGAAAGGGTTGCTTCCGGCATACAATCTCGCGGCGAAAGCCCCGTGCCACCGGTTGTTAAAATAAGCTGAATCGAACCGCTTTCACACCAGGAAAGAAGCTGGGCGCGTAGGGTGTCTTCATCGTCTGGCAATATGGCCGAGGCCACAATGGTGCCACCGGCTTCCTCGGCCATGCGGCACAGCAGCGGGCCGCTTTCGTCTACACGTTCGCCGCGTGCGCCTTTGTCGCTTGCCGTTAAAACAGCAATGTTATAGGCTGTCTTCCACATAAAAGGCATCCCCTTTCGCAATGGTGCCGCCGTGCAATACGCGTGCAAACACGCCTTCGCGCGGCATAATGCAGTCTCCTACTTGATGGTAAATGGTACAGTGCGCATGGCATTCTTTGCCAATTTGTGTAAGCTCTAAAACGATGTTGTTGCAGCGCATGATTGTGCCAATAGGCAAAGTGGCAAAATCAATGCCGCGCACCAAAATATTTTCGCCAAACGCACCGTGGTCTACATCCACACCACGTGCGCGAAACGCATCCACTTTATCTTCGGAAAGCAAGCTTACTTGCCGATGCCAATTTCCGGCGTGTGCGTCGTTTTCAAGGCCGTGATTTTCAAGCAAAAAAGAGGAGGGGATTTCCGTTTTTTGCGTTCCCTTTTTTTCACTGATGCAAATGGCCACCACGTGGCCTTGTGTGCCTGCTTTTGTCATTTTCTTATCCTCCTATCCGATACATGCCGCAAGGACGATCGGTGTTATTATCGTGTTCGCTGGGCACAACATGGCCCGGGTGTTTTTGTGGTTTTTGTAAAATGGCTTGCCGAATGGCATGTTCAATGTCTTCATCGGTGGCCTCACTGCGCAATAGCGGCTTTAGGGCAAGGCCGTCTTCGTAAAAAAGACAAAGCTTCAGTTGGCCGTCGGCCGAAAGGCGCAACCGGTTGCAAGAGGCGCAAAATTGGTGGCTCATGGAGGGGATGAACCCAATGCGTCCACGAAAACCTTCTGCGCGCCAGTAAACGGCAGGGCCGGCTCCTTCGTCAAAAGAAAGTGGCTGCAAACGGCCAAAGGCCATTTCGATGGCACTTTTCGCCTGTTCTATGGTATAAGCCACCGTGGCCGTTTCCCCGGTCATGGGCATCAGTTCAATCAACCGCACGTCAATGGGGTACTCTTTTGCAAGAGAAATAACGCTAAGCCAATCTTCTTTTGTGCTGTGGGTAGAAAGAACACAGTTGATTTTAATGTGCTGAAATGGCAAACGCAAAGCAGCGTGCAGGCCAGAAAACACCTTGTCTAGGGCATCTCTTCGTGTGAGCGCTTCAAAACGGCTGCGGTTTGTTGTATCAAGGCTTAAGTTGATGCCATCCACACCGGCATTGTGTAAATCGGCCGCCATTTCTTCTAAAAGAAGGCCATTTGTGGTAAGCCCAAGATATTGTGTGCCGTCAATTGCTTTGAGATTGGCAGCAAGGGTGGGCAAATTTTTACGCACCAATGGCTCGCCGCCTGTGAGGCGAAAACGCCAAGCACCGTTTTTTACAAAAATGCGCGCCAAACGCACAATTTCGTCGTAGCTTAAAATTTCTGCGTGGTCGATGGTGTGCAAACCACTTTCCGGCATGCAGTATTGGCAGCGTAAATTACAACGGTCGGTAACAGAAATGCGAAAATAGCTTAAGTTGCGTCCAAATAAATCTCTCATTGGCAGGGGGGCTCTTTTCGTGTGTAGTCTCCGCTTTTGCCACCGCGTTTTTCCAAAAGGCAAATGTCGCTCATCACCATGCTTTTGTCTACGGCTTTGCACATGTCGTAAATGGTTAATAAAGTAACTTGCACACCGCACAGCGCTTCCATTTCCACACCGGTTTTTCCACTTGTTTGCACAGTGCAACGTGCTTCTACACAGCGGGATGCATCGTGCAGTTCAAAATCAATTTCCACTTTTTCGCAGGCAATAGGGTGGCACAGCGGAATCAATTCGGCTGCCCGTTTCACGCCCATGATGCCGGCAACGCGTGCAATTCCCAAAACATCACCCTTTTTTATGTTGCCACTTTGCACAGCGTTGTATGCAATTTCATTCATATAAATGCGCCCGGTGGCACATGCAATGCGGTGCGTGGTGTTTTTGTCTGAAATGTCCACCATCACGGCCTGGCCGGATGGGCTGAAATGCGTCAGCTTTGTATTCATAATGGTTTGTCCTCCCTTAATAAAAGTATTTGTTTTGATGGTACGCACAAGTGCGAAGGGGGCGTGGCAAGTGGATCTTTTTTACATTTCCACCAAATGGTGCCACACTCGCCCGTTTTTGCGGCAAGGCTTTGAAAAAGGAAATCGGTTTCAAATGGTGCGTCCACACGTTCTAGCAATTTTACGGGGATGGCACCGAGGGTTTCCTGTGTGCATGGTTCAAAATGGTGCGCACGCACACCAACATAGGCGATGTTTTGCAAGAGGGGATTTGCCACCGGCAAGCGAACACCCCAGTCGACTGCATGCACAAACCCTGGTTCTGCCACGGTGGCACGAGAAAAATTTTTACACCCTGTTAAACGGGCAATGGCCAGTGTTTGCGGGTTTTCGAATATTTCGTGTGTGGCGCCAATGCCAAGGCAGTGCCCGTTTTCTATAAAAAGAGATTCTTGGCTCAGCTTATACGCCTCATCGCGGCTGTGTGTAACAAGCACCGATGGCCCCGAAAAGGTGGCCAATCGTCGGCGCATTTCCAGCCCAAGGCCTTCGCGTAGGTGGGCGTCTAAGGCCGAGAAAGGCTCATCGAGCAAAAGCAATGTTGGCTCGGTGGCAAGGCAACGCGCCAGGGCCACACGTTGTTGCTGGCCGCCGGATAGCTGCGAAGGGTAGTTGTTTTTTACAGCTTCAAGCCCAAACTGAGCAAGAAGGTGTTCGCCACGTGTGCGTTTTTGGCGCTTTGTACCTGTAAGAGCTGCACATACATTTTCTAAAACACTCATGTGGGGGAACAAGGCGTAGTTTTGGAACATATACCCGATGTTGCGCTCGCGCGGTTTTATGTTGATGCCCGTTTTTGAGCAAAACAAGGTGCGTCCATTTAGCTCGATGCAGCCAGAATCCGGTGTGATGAGGCCGGCAATACAGCGAAGAGTCATGCTTTTGCCGCTTCCGGAAGTGCCCAAAATACCCAACGTTTCGCCGTTGTTACAAGAAAACCGCACGTTTAGCGAAAAAGATTTCCACGATTTTTGAATGTCAACAGTTAGGCTCATTTAGCACGCTCCTTATAGAGCCACGGCCTGCTTTTGCCGTGCAAAAAATTCATGCCAAGCACAGATAAAAACGAGATGCCAATTAAAATAAAAACATACGTAAGTGCTTGCCTGGTGTCGCCGGAGGCGATGGCTGAATAAACGGCAAGCGGCAATGTGCGTGTTTGCCCTGCAATGTTGCCGGCGATGAGGATGGTGGCGCCAAATTCGCCAAGGGCACGTGCAAACGCCAAGATACTGCCGCTTACAATGCCGGGCGATGCCAGCGGAAATGCAATGGTAGAAAACACGCGCCACTCTGTAAAACCCATGGTGCGTGCCGCATTTAACACGTTTTCGTCCACCTGTTCCAGCGCTGCTTTTGCACTGCGGTACATGAGAGGAAAGGACACGAAAACGGCCGCCAGCACAGTGGCTTGCCAGTTAAACACAAGTTGCACACTGAAAACGTTTAGTAAAAAGGCGCCCAGTGGTTGCTGCACACCCAATGTGTATAGCAAGAAAAAGCCGGCCACTGTGGGCGGCAACACCAGTGGCAAGGTGAACAAACCATCTATAATCGCCGCCACTTTGGCGCGCTGAATGGATAAAACCCACCACGCTGCGGCAAGCCCCAGAATAAATGTGAACACCATGGATACACCGGCGGTTCTTAGCGATACCCAGATGGCTGCATAGTCCAACGTAAGGGCCCCTTTCTATTGTGTGATTGATTTTGTAAATGGCTCGCTACACGGAAAGTTTACTCTGAACTTGGCACAGCCACCGAAAAACCGGCCGTCTCGAAAAAAGGCGTGGCATCGGTTTGCAAAAATTCATAAAAAAGGTGGGTGGACTCGGTGTTTTGTAGTAAGGCGGCAGGATAAACAATGCTGCCACTTTGTAGTGGTGGTGACAATGGCACGATGCGTACGTCTTGTGGCATGCGTGCGGCATCACTGGCATACACAAAGCCAAGGTCGGCGCTGGATTGCGAAACCCAAGAGAGCACCTGTGTTACATCGGTGGCAAGAGAAAGTGTATCTTGTGCCAAAGGCCAAAGGCCGGCCGCTTGCAGCGATTCTTTGGCGTATCGCCCGGCTGGCACACTGGCAGGGTCGCCCATGGCAATCATGCCCACGTGGGGAATGTCGCCAAGGGCAAGGGTGGTTGTTTCACTTTTGGCGGGCACAATGGCCACCAGTTCATTTTGTAAAAGAGGCACTTGTTCGTGCACAAGGCCGGCGCTTTGTAAAGCATCTACTTGCGCCGTGTCGGCACTTAGGAAAATATCAGCACCAAGGCCCGCCTCAATTTGTTGGCGTAAAAACCCGCTTGCGGCATACGTGGCCACAACGTTGATGTGTGGATACTGTGCCTCAAAAGCAGGAAGCACTTCATCGCTTAGCACACCTTCTAAACTGGACGCGGCGGCAAGCAATACGGTGTTTTCATCCGTTTGCGTTGCCTGAAAGGGGGCGCTGCAAGCGGTGTATACGAAACACAGCAGAGCGACCAAAAGAAGGGAAAGGTGCTTTTTTATAAAGGTAAACATTTAAACACCGGCACCAAAGGCACAATTTGGAAAAATGCAATGCGCACAATTGAGGCAAAGTCCGCCGTTGCCAAGTGCTGCAAGGTGGGCTGGTGTAATGGGCAGGTTTGCCATTAGATGTGGCAACACCAAATCGAAAATGGTGCGCTTTGCATACATCACACAGCCGGGCAGGCCCACAATGGGCACGCCACTGTTTGTGTAAGCCAAAAGGAACATTGCGCCGGGCAAAACCGGTGCCCCGTACGACACAATGTTTGCGCCTGTGTTTTTAATGGCCAGCGGTGTTTTGTCGTCCGGGTCCACGCTCATGCCGCCGGTGCACAGCACGAGGTCGGCACCTTGCTGCACCAGTGTTAAAATGGCTTTTGTTACATTGGCATCATTGTCGTCTACGGTGATGTGCCCAATTTCCTCTGTGGAAAATTCGGCCAATTTATCGCGAAGCACCGGCGTGAATTTGTCTTCTATCAGGCCGCTGAACACCTCGCTACCGGTGGTAACAATGCCCACCTTCTTTCCCTTTTGATACGGGCGAAGGCACAAGACGGGCTGTGTGCCGCACACTTCTTGTGCTTTTTGCATTTTATGTTCTTCGATAACAAGGGGGATGACGCGTGTGGCAGCCAATTTATCGCCACAGCGCACCGGGCTGTTGTGGTGCCGTGTCGCAATCATCATTTCGCCTAGGGAATTGATGGCGCGCAGTTTTTCAACATCCACTTGCAGCAACCCGTCGCACGTTGCCAAAATGTCGATTTTGCCTTCTTTAACAGGCGAGGGCTTGGTGTTTTCGTTGGCACATAGGTTGTACAAAATGTCGGCGGCTTCGTTTTCGTGCAAAAAACCGTCTTCTTTTTCCCATACATATAAGGTCTTTTTCCCCATTTTTAACAGTTCGGCGATGTCTTCCTCTTGCACCACATGCCCTTTGGCAAAGGCAACACCTTTTTCTTTTCCGGGTATAATACGCGTCATGTCGTGGCAAAGCACATGCCCCACCGCGTGAATCGTTTCGATTTTTTTCATCGGTTTCCTCCTGAAATTCCGATATACATTTAAAAATATATCGGCTTGTACCATTATACAAAATTGTGTGTGTTTGTGCAAGGGTAAAAACGGTATACAAATCATAAAAAATGCGCTACAATATAAAAACAGATGCGCTGCCGGGGATGGTTTGGCAGTGGGATGGGGTGCATGGGCCATGGGATGCTCTAAAAAATTCAGAATTACATCATAATGATGAAATAGAATGGATAATAGCGGAAAATGAAGTGCCCAATAGCAGAAACAACACGCCTTCAGTGGCAAGGAGCAAATAGATGGTGAAACTGGAACGGTGCCCGTTTTGTGGGAGCTTATCGGCTTATTCCCGCATGGTGGGAGAAGGGTTTAGCGTGGTGTGCCGAAACCGTGCGTGTATGGCGGTGGCATTGCATGCAAAGGCCAAAGAGCGCGACGCCGTGGGCGCTTTGTGGAACCGCCGTGGGCAAGACCGGTTTGTGTCGCCGCATGCGGCGCGAGCGTGCCCGTTTTGTGGTGGCCACGCCAAAGCGATGGTGTTAACAGACGGTGCGGTGACGATGCATTGCACAAGTTGCGGCATGATGGTGTCGTTTGTGAACAGCCAAAGCGTTACAGACAGTGTGCGTGCATGGAACCGACGCACTTAAAAGCAATTCTGATGCTGTATTCTTGTAAATTCAAAGGAGGATTATACAATGAGTAAAAATAATATTGAGTTTGCAACCAAGAGCAAATGGAACGAACAATTTGCAAAAATGGAAACATCGCGTGCAATACAAGCGGTGGAAGTGCAGGTGGCACATGAAAAACAGCAACAAAATATGAGCTGTGAAATGTATCACGAGCTGAAAAACCCATTTGAAATAGGCACAGACGAGCACGCTTATATCCAAGAGCTATTGGGTGGTGGCAGTGGGCGTGATGCCGATTACATCGATTTGTTCAGCCGCTTGCAGGATGCCTTGAAATTGGCGCTGGAAGCAGAACATGTGCACGCCTTCTTTTTAATTAACTGCCGGTTTGATGCACAGAGGGAAGACAATTTCCTGCTATATGTGCTTGTAAGCTGGGGTGGCTAAAGGGCCGGCTGTGGGTTAAGAATGATCGCAAAGCAAAAAAGCTGTGATAAAAAAATGTTACCATTTGTTGATTTTGCATATTTTTATACAAAAATGCATAAAAATGAATCCGGAACGAAAAGACAGCAGGAGATGGAATATTACAATTTGTTGATTTTGTGCATTGGTATACAAAAAATGTAAAATTGGTGCCTTAAACCTCGTGCAATATAGAATGGGATAGAAAGAGAACGGTATGGATCGAAAAGAGAAAAGTGTTGTAGGTTCAATTATAATAAAAGTGTTATTTACAATTTGCCTTTTGGCAACCGTTGTTTTCATTTTTTTTCAGTCAAGCCTTGTGGGCGAAATGTCTAGCTCGATTAGCTTGCCTTTAACAGATCGTTTCAATTCGCTTTTGCTACAAGCGGGCCTGGGCATACAGGTAAGCCACACCACAGTGCGCAAGCTGGGCCATATTGCCGAGTACATGCTGCTGGGTTTTTGGCTGGTGCTTACCTTGCGTGTGTACACGGGGCGCGTTTTGGCATATGCGGCGTGGCCGCTTTTGGTGGGGCTGGGCCTTGCGGTGCTGGACGAATTTTATCAGCAATTTGTGCCGGGGCGCGTTGGCTCGGTTACCGATGTTGTGATTGATTTTGCCGGTGTTACAGCCGGTGGCTGTGTGGCTTTGTTTTTTATTATGCTGGCAACATTTATTGCGCAAGGCGTGCGAAAGGCACGGCACACATAAAATGCAAGAGAAAAGGAAGGGGTGTGGGCATGGTACGGAAAAACAGCGAGATAGAAACAGTAAACCGCGGTGTGATGTTTGAGGGTGTGGGCGAGGTGCACGTTCGCCATTTGTTGAAAGGGCCTGAAGAGATGGAGAACAAGGGCCGTTTGTTTGCAAGGCTTGCCATACCTGTGGGCGGTGAAATTGGCCGCCATGTGCATGAAGGGGAAGCCGAAACATTTTATGTATTAAAAGGCACCGGTATTTTTTATAACAATGAGGAAGAAACGCCGTGCGAAGTGGGCGATGTTTTGTATACGCCAAACGGAAATTCTCATGCGCTTCGCAACACAGGAAAGGAGCCGCTGGAGATTTTGGCGCTGATATTATATGCCTGAGAGAGAACATGTCTTTATTGTAAACCCTGTGTCCGGGCCCGAGAATGCCGTTCAAAAAATGGTGCCTTTGCTACAAAAAACAGCGCGAGAGCAAGGGTTTAAAGTTGTGTTTGAAAAAACATGTGCCCCACGCCATGCAACAGAATTGGCCATGCGGCATGCGGGCAGTGGCAAGCTTGTGCGTTTGTATGCTGTGGGCGGCGATGGCACACTGAACGAGGTGCTGGCCGGTGCGCATGGGTTTACAAATGCAGAAGTGGCATCAGTGCCATGCGGAAGCGGCAATGATTTTGTGCGCACATTTGGCGAAGTGGGCGATTTTTTGAAAATACAAGAGTTGCTGTGTGGCAGTGCGATTGATATTGATTTATTGCAAACGGATGTGGGGATTTGTGCGGCCATCACCTCAACCGGGCTGGATGCCGAAGTGGCCCACGGGATCCCTAAATACAGGCGCATGCCACTTTTGGGCGGGCAAATGGCGTATACCGTGTCGGTGGCAGAGCGGCTTTTGCACCCAATGGGGAAACAGTTGCGTATTACTGTGGATGGAGAGGATTTGAGTGGCCAATATACCATTGTGGCGGTGTGCAACGGCAAAACGTATGGCGGTGGTTTTTTGGCGGCCCCAACTGCCAGTGTGCAAGATGGCTTTTTCAACCTTGTTTTGGTAAAAAAAATTAGCCGTTTGCGTGTGGCAAAAGTGATTGGCGCATATAAAAAAGGCGAGCACATCCAAAACGGAGAAGTTGTGCCTGCGTTTGCTGATATTATGCAGTATCGCAAGGCAAAAGAGGTGTGTGTGGTGCCTGTTGGCAAAGAAGCGTTTGTGCTGAATGTGGATGGAGAATGCGCACCGGCGCCGCGGCTATATGCAAAAGTGCTACCGAAGGCAGCGCGCTTTGTTTTGCCGCGCCCCTTGTATGATGCTTTGCAAAAATAGCGGAAAATGGGGAAAATTTGTGAAAATTTTGGCTTAAAAAGCGTGGAATAGCCACGCTTTTTAAGAGTTTGAAAAAAATTTCAAAAACCCCCTTGATTTTTTTGAGCAGAACGGCTAAAATGGGTATTAGCACTTGTTAAGCATGAGTGCTAAGCTGATAAAAAAGCCACAACAAAATATATTGTCAAAAGGAGAGCGTGAAAGATGTCGAAAATGGCAGAGATGAAGCTGAAACCGATGGGAGACCGCATTGTGATCCAAGGGTGGGAAGAAGAGACCACTGTTGGTGGGATTATTTTGCCGGGCAGTGCCAAAGAAAAACCACAAGTAGCTGAAGTGGTTGCAGTGGGCCCCGGTGGCCTTGTAGACGGCAAAGAGGTGAAAATGGAGCTGAAAGTGGGCGACAAAATCATCGTAAGCAAATATGCCGGCAACGAATTAAAAATGGGCGACAATGAGTATGTGATTGTGCGTCAAAGTGATGTTTTGGCAATTGTGGAATAAATACAAAAGCACATTGCTATATATTTACATTAAAATACAAAAATGCAATAACAGCACAATATACTGTTAAAGAGCAAAAGGAGATTGAAAGACAATGGCAAAACAAATGCTATATGGCGAGGACGCCCGTAAAGCGCTGAGCGCTGGTATTGACAAATTGGCAGATACTGTAAAAATCACCCTTGGCCCCAAAGGCCGCAATGTGGTGCTTGGTAAAAAATACGGTGGGCCCACCATCACAAACGACGGTGTTACCATTGCAAAAGAAATTGAAATTGGCGATGCTTTTGAAAACATGGGCGCACAGCTTGTAAAAGAAGTGGCTACAAAAACAAACGACATTGCTGGCGACGGCACCACAACAGCCACCGTGCTTGCACAAGCCATGGTGCACGAAGGCATGAAAAACGTTGCTGCCGGTGCAAACCCAATGGACGTAAAACGCGGCATTCAAAAAGCTGTGGACGTGGCTTTGAAAGAGCTTAAAGCAAACAGCCAAAAAGTAAAAGGCAGCGAAGACATTGCCCGCGTTGGCACTGTGTCGGCTGGCGACGAAACCATTGGCTCTTTAATTGCAGAAGCAATGGACAAAGTAAGTGCTGATGGCGTTATCACCATTGAAGAGAGCAAAACAGCAGAAACTTACACCGAAGTGGTGGAAGGCATGCAGTTCGACCGTGGTTACATCACACCTTACATGGTAACCGATACCGAGAAAATGGAAGCTGTGCTTGACGATGCACTGATCCTTATCACAGACAAAAAACTTGGCGCAATCCAAGATTTGTTGCCTTTGCTGGAGCAAATTGTACAAGCCGGTAAAAAATTGCTTATTATTGCAGAGGACATCGAAGGCGAAGCTCTTTCTACATTGATTGTGAACCGTTTGCGTGGCACATTCACTTGCGTTGCTGTTAAAGCCCCTGGCTTTGGCGATCGTCGCAAAGAAATGCTTCAAGATATTGCCATCCTTACAGGTGGTACTGTAATCACCGAAGAACTTGGCTACGAGCTGAAAGAAACCACTTTAGACCAATTGGGTAGCGCACGCCAGGTGAAAGTGACAAAAGAAAACACCATCATTGTAGACGGTGCCGGCGAGAAAAACGCCATCGATAGCCGCGTGAACCAAATTCGCGCTGAGATTGAAAACTCCACCAGCGATTTCGACCGTGAAAAACTGCAAGAGCGTTTGGCTAAATTGGCCGGCGGTGTTGCTGTTATCCGCGTAGGCGCTGCCACAGAAGTGGAAATGAAAGACAAAAAACTGCGCATTGAAGACGCACTGAGCTCCACAAAAGCTGCTGTTGAAGAGGGCATTGTGGCCGGCGGCGGCGTGGCCCCACTTGAAGTAATGGGTGCCATTGAAACTTTGATTGAAACTTTGGAAGGCGACAAAAAGACGGGCGCACAAATTGTGTTGCGTGCTATGGAAGCACCTCTGCGTCAAATCACCACCAATGCCGGTGTGGAAGGCAGCGTTATTATCGACAAAATCCGCACTGCAAACAAAAAATACTACGGCTACAACGCTCAAACCGAAAGCTATGGCGATATGATGGAAATGGGCATTGTGGACCCGGCCAAAGTAACACGCTCTGCTTTAGAGAATGCAGCTTCCGTGGCTGCTATGGTTATCACCACCGAAAGCCTTGTGGCTGATGAGCCGGAAGCCGCTGCACCTGCTATGCCTGCTATGCCAGGCGGTATGGACGGCATGTACTAAACCGTACCTACGAAACAGGCTTTTTACTTTAATTGAATTATTGAAGACGTCGTATCTTGTATACGGCGTCTTTTTATATAGTATTAAAGCGGGTGTGTGCGTGCATGGATGTGCGGTGCATGCACGCCTGCCGTAAGAGGTACTATATATAATACATATAATAGAAAAGGGAAAATGCAAAACGCAAAAGCAAGAAAGTGTGCCTTTGTAAGTGGATGTGGATGACAAAAAAGCGGGAAACGCCAATTATTCCGATGGGATTTGGCAATAAGGATGCGAGAGTGATATAGGCCCAAAACCTGAAAAGATCATACTTTTTGGCATGGGAAATGAAAGTGATGAAATAAATTTTGGGGTAAAAAGGCCAACAAACCACACATTTCCTTTACAAAACAGGCAAAACAGTGAAAATAGTTGTGCGTTTTTTTACCGTAGCTTCATCAAAAACACACAAATCTAAAACTTATCCAAAAAAC
>CAYJIH010000044.1:0-13313 GCA_964370195.1 uncultured Oscillospiraceae bacterium | reverse complement strand
TCCCCTAGGGGTCACCATTTGCTGCAAACCACTATGTTTGCAGCTTTTTTGTGTATAAAAGGGGATTGGCCTAAGAGATGTCTATAGTTACGTATATAAAAAGAGGAACCTTTTGTAAGGTTCCTCTTTTTTGTACTGTTTAAATGTTAAACATTATAAAAGCATTCTTTGCCTTGATACTCAGCAATCTCGCCCAATTGATCTTCAATGCGGATCAGTTGGTTGTATTTTGCAATACGATCGGTACGGCTCATGGAACCGGTTTTGATTTGACCAGCGTTCAAACCAACGGCAATATCAGCAATTGTTGTATCTTCTGTTTCACCAGAACGATGCGAAACAACACAAGTGTAGCCGGCTTTTTTGGCCATTTCGATGGCATCAAATGTTTCGGTTAAAGTACCGATTTGATTTACTTTGATGAGGATTGAGTTTGCGATGCCTTTTTCAATGCCCTCTTTAAGGATTTTGGGGTTGGTAACAAATAAATCGTCACCTACCAATTGGATTTTTTTGCCAAGACGGTCGGTTAGTTTTTTCCAGCCATCCCAATCGCTTTCACCAATACCATCTTCAATAGAAACAATTGGGTATTTTTCACACCAGCCAGCATACATTTCAATCATTTCTTCTGTTGTTTTGGAGCCTTGGCCAGACTTGGCAAGGTCATACATGCCGGTTTCTCTGTTGTGGAACTCAGAAGCGGCAACGTCCATGGCAATGCAAATATCAGTGCCAGGCACATAACCTGCAGCTTTGATGGCTTCTACGATGAGCTCTAGGGGCTCTTCGTTGCCGTCGTTACAGCTAGGGGCAAAACCGCCTTCGTCGCCTACATTGGTGTTGTAGCCCTTTTTCTTGAGCACAGAACGCAGGTTGTGGAATGTTTCAGCGCCCATTCTTAATGCTTCTTTAATGGAGGTAGCGCCTACGGGCATAATCATAAACTCTTGGAAATCAACAGTCGAATCTGCATGGCTGCCACCGTTGATAACATTCATCATGGGAACAGGCAATGTTTTGCCATTAAAACCGCCAAAGTATTTATAGAGAGGCATGCCGTAGAAATCGGCTGCTGCATAAGCACACGCCATGGAAACACCCAAAAGGGCATTTGCACCCAATTTCGATTTAAAATCGGTTCCATCAAGGTCAAGCATGGTTTTGTCCACGATATTTTGCTCGGTGACATCCAAACCAATAACAGCCTTTGCAATGATTTCATTCACATTGCTTACAGCTTTGGATACACCTTTGCCCATGTAACGGCCTTTGTCACCGTCACGAAGCTCAAGTGCTTCACGCTCGCCTGTAGAGGCACCAGATGGCACCATAGCGCGTCCAAAGGCACCGCTTTCCGTAGCTACTTCCACTTCTACTGTGGGGTTGCCGCGTGAATCGATCACTTCGCGTGCGTAAACTTCTTTAATAATTGGCATAGTCAATCCTCCTAATTTTTACATAAATGAAACATCTACATTGTAACAGAACTTTTACGATAAAACAAGGCTGAATGGTGATAGAGAGGCTTTATTTATTTTTTTTCACTTTTTATACAAAAATCTTTCGCATCGTAACATAAATAATGAGTATATGTGAATTGGATTTATATTTATTAGTTGTGCATCTATTTTTTCTTTATTATATATTTTTTTTATATGCCTTGACACCACCCCTCATATTGTGTATATTGGATATATACAATATGATGGGTGGTGTGTTGTGGAAGTTATCATTACAAATGCCAGCAATATTCCAATTTATGAGCAAATTTATTTGCAAATTAAAACAAAAATATTAAAAAATGAATTGCAAGAAGGGGATGCATTGCCTTCGATGCGTTTGTTGGCAAAAGAGTTGCGCATCAGTGTGATTACCACAAAACGTGCGTATGAAGAGTTAGAGCGTGATGGTTATATTTTGACTGTGGTTGGAAAAGGCAGTTTTGTTGCTGCTAAGAATACGGCATTGGTGCGAGAAGAACATCTGAAGGATATTGAACGACTTCTAGAAGAAGCAGCAGCGTTATCGCATTTATGTGGTTTGTCTTGGCAGGAATTACAAGAATTAATGAAATTATTATATGAGGAGGACTGAGGTGTGAACGCAATTCAAGTAAAAAATGTAAGCAAAAAATATACAGGGTTTTATTTGGATAATGTTAATTTAATTTTGCCATCCGGTTGTATTATGGGGCTGATTGGCGAAAATGGCGCTGGAAAAAGCACTTTAATTCACCTTATATTAGATTTAATTGCAAAAGATAGTGGGGAGGTGTGTTTATTTGAAGAAGATTCTTTGCGCAAAAAACCTTGTTTAAAAGAACATATTGGTGTGGTTTTGGACGATGCGAATTTTGCAAACCATTTAACGGCAAAGGCGATAAATATTGTGATGAAAAATAGCTTTAAAACATGGGATTCAGAAATCTTTTTTTCTTATATAAAGCGTTTTTCTCTGCCTTTAAAAAAGAATATTGAAACATTTTCCAAGGGAATGAAAATGAAATTATCACTGGCGGTAGCACTTTCACATGATTGTAAATTATTGATTTTTGATGAGGCAACAAGTGGGCTAGACCCAGGTTCAAGGCAAGATATTCTGGAAATTTGCTGGGAGTTTATTCAAAATGAAGAAAAAAGTGTGCTGATTTCTTCACATATTTTAAGTGATTTAGAAAAAATATGTGATTATATTACACTTATTAATAATGGGAAAATTATTTTTACAGAAGAAAAAGAAGAATTATTACAAAAATATGCCTTATTAAATTGCTCAAACGATTTGCTGTCTACCTTGGATAAAAATATAATTATATCAGTAAGAAAACATGAATTTGGAGCAGAGGCACTTGTGTTACGTGAAAAAATCCCCCCTAATATTCAAACAGAAAATACTTCACTAGAAAATATCATGCTGTTTATGACAAAGGAGGGGAAGGCTGTATGATGGGGCTGGTAATAAAGGATTTCTTATGTATAAAAAGTAAAATAAAGAGTTTTGTATTGTTGATTGCCTTTTTTCTTATTTGGGGCTTTGTATTTTCAAATCACGACATTTTATATACTGTATTGGGTGTTTTTCCATATTTATTGATGGCAACGACATTCAGTTCTGACGAAACTTCAAAGTACAATACATTTGCGCTCACCACACCAGTTTCGAGGCGGGATATTGTGGTTGCAAAATACGTGATTTTGATGCTATTTTTCAGTATTTCCTGTTTGTTTTTCCTGGTATTTCTGATATTTCAAACTGATCCTCAACCTGTTTTGTGGTCTGGTGGTTCCATTTTTGCTGTTATTTTCTGCCTTCTTTGTATTATGATTCCGGTTTGGTTCCAATATGGTGTGGAAAAGTCTCGGTTGGTTGTATTTGTTGGTTTTTTGTCTTTTTTGATTTTACCATATTTTAGCCAAATGTTCGGTCTAGTTATTGATATAGAGGCATATGTGGCTATGTTGCCTTATTTGGGGATGATAGTGCTACCACTGGTGTTGTTTTTGTCCTTTTTTTGCTCTTATAAAATTGTGCAAAAAAAAGAATATTAAATTTTAAATATAATAATTATTGAAAGCCTACCCAATAACCATTTACTTAGGGATGCAAGGCAGGGGATAGCGGCCCTGGTAAATGTATTTTATTCTTTATTCTTTTTGTTTGAAATGCGCTCTAGCGATAAGCGATACCCACCTTCACCATACTGGATGCAGCGATTGATGCGACTGATTGTGGCAGAACTTATTTCTACTTTTTCTACAATCTGTTCATACGTATGTCCGTTTAAGAGCATTTGGGCAACCCGTAGGCGCTGAGACATATCGGATAATTCTTTCATTGTGCAAATATCTTCGAAAAATAAATAGCACTCATCTTTGTTTTTTAAGTTCAAAATCACATCAAAAAGTTTGTCTGTATCGGGGTTTTGTTTAAAAGACATAAGGGAACCTCCCATAGTATTTATTACTTTTATACTTTATCACATAAATGAAAAAAATGCAAAAAAATGCCTTTGGATTAAAATCCAAAGGCATTTAATGATGATTATTTTACCATGCCGGCAACTTCAGCAGCAAAATCGTCGCTGCGTTTTTCAAGGCCTTCGCCTTTTTCAAAACGGGCAAACGCTAAGATTTTGATATCGCCACCTAAGGCTTTTGCAGTGTTCTCGGTATACTGAGAAATGGTAACGTCATTGTCTTTAACAAATTTTTGCTCAAGCAAGCAATTTTGCTCATAGTATTTTTTTACACGGCCAGCAACCATTTTTTCTGCAATTTGTGCAGGTTTGCCTTCGTTGATTGCTTGTGCCATCAAAATTTCTTTTTCCTTGTCAAGAACTTCTGCCGGCACTTCAGCACTGGAAAGGTAGCTGGGGTTTTCGGCGGCAATGTGCATGGCAATGTCTTTACCATAGCTTGCAAATTCAGGCTTTTTCGCAATATCGTCGCTTGTTTCAAATTGAACCAAAACGCCGTGTGTGCCACCACCGTGTACATAAGCACAGTTTTTGCCCATAAAGCGCTCGAAACGACGGATTTTAAGGTTTTCACCAATCACCAAAATTTTCTCGCGCAGCTCATCAGCCACTGTTCCAGAACCCATTTCAAGTTCCATCAGTGCATCCACATCGCTGGGGGATTTTTTCAAAACAATGGTAGCCAAATCATGCACAAAGTCACGGAAACTTTCGTTTTTAGCTACAAAGTCGGTTTCGCTGTTTACTTCAATAACCACACCGCAATCGCTATCGATGTCTGATAAAGCATATACCATGCCCTCAGAAGCAATTCGGCCGGCTTTTTTTGTGGCAGCAGCTAAGCCTTTTTCACGTAGAAGTTCTACTGCTTTATCCATGTCTCCGTCGGCTTCAGCCAACACTTTTTTACAATCCATCATGCCACAGCCTGTGCGCTCGCGCAGGGTTTTTACATCTTGTGCTGTAAATGCCATAAAAATATCCTCATTTCTAAAAGATCTAATTTTTTGAAAAATCCTGCCACTTCCTATAAAACAGAAGAGGGCAGGATTCGATGCACTACTTAGGCGCCAGCGTTCTCTTCAGCTTCTTGCTGCATGGCAGCTTCGTCTTCCATTTGTTCGCCTTGGCGACCTTCTAAGATGGCATTGGCCATGGCACTGGAAATTAAGCGCACAGCACGAATGGCATCGTCATTGCCGGGGATTACATAGTCGATTTCGTCTGGATCGCAGTTTGTATCTACAATGGCAACGATGGGGATGTGAAGTTTACGAGCTTCAGATACAGCGATGTGTTCTTTGCGTGGGTCTACCACAAACAAAGCGCCGGGCAGGCTGTTCATGCCTTTTACACCGCCAAGGAATTTTTCGAGTTTTTCGATTTCTAGCTCTAATTTAATGACTTCTTTTTTAGGAAGCATTTCAAAAGTGCCATCTTCACGCATTTTTTTCAGTTGTTCCATGCGGTCGATACGGCGACGAATGGTGCGGAAGTTTGTAAGCATACCACCAAGCCAACGGGCGTTTACAAAAGGCATGCCACAACGGTTGGCTTCCTCACGGATAGATTCTTGTGCTTGTTTTTTTGTGCCAACAAACAAAAGGTCTTTGCCTTCCACAGAAATGTCGCGCACGAAGTTGTACGCTTCATCCATTTTTTTAACGGTTTTTTGCAAATCAACGATATAAATACCATTGCGCTCGGTAAAGATGTACCTTGCCATTTTTGGGTTCCATCTGCGTGTTTGGTGGCCAAAATGCACACCAGCTTCGAGCAATTGCTTCATTGATACGACTGCCATTGTTCTTACCTCCAAAATTTGTTTTTTACCTCCGCATTGTTTCGTTTTTCCACCCTAAATGGGCACAAGGAAAAATATGCAATGCGTGTGTATTGCCGCTATATTATATCATAATGAGCATATAAAAGCAAGGGTTATTTTGCTAATTTTCGTCCCATCAAAACACCCATGGCCGATGCCATCATCAGGCCACGTGTCCAGCCGCTAGAATCGCCTAAGCAGTGTAAGCCGCCAATGCTGGTGTTCAATTGTTCATCCATTTTTACACAGTTAGAATAAAACTTCAGTTCGGGTGAATATAGTAATGTTTCAATGCTGGCAAAGCCGGGCACAACATGGTCTACAGCATTGATGAAATTGATAATATTAACCATGGAACGATAGGGAAGTGCAGAGGTGATGTCTCCGGCTACAGCATCTTTAAGGGTTGGCTGCACATTGGCATTGTCCAGCTCTTTTTGCCAAGTTCGTTTTCCGTCCATAATATCACCATAGCGTTGCACCAAAATATGGCCATCGCCCAGCATGTTCGTAAGCTCACCAATTTTTTGTGCATAGGCAATGGGCTGGTTAAATGGATGACTAAAATTGTGCGAACATAGAATGGCAAGGTTTGTGTTTTTGCTTTTCAACTCTTTATAGGAATGCCCGTTTACAACAGCAAGGTCATTGTCGTAATTTTCTTGCGATACAAACCCGCCCGGATTTTGGCAAAATGTGCGCACTTTGTTTTTGAATGGTTTTGGATACCCAATGAGCTTCGATTCATACAATACATTGTTCACATCATCCATAATTTCGTTGCGCACTTCCACACGAACACCGATGTCAACAGTGCCTGGTTTATGGGCAATATCATGTTCGGCACACATTTTTTCAAGCCAATCAGCGCCACGGCGCCCTGTGGCAATCACAGTGCTTTGTGCTTCGATGGTGGTTTGTTCATCCGGTTTTCCAGCAGGATGAATTTGCACACCGGTGCAAACACCATCTTTTAACAGTAAGTTGTTACACTCATATCCAAAGAAGTATTCAACACCATGATCGCGCAAGTATGTTTCGATGGCAAAATAAAGCTCTTGAGCCTTTTCGGTGCCAAGATGGCGAATGGGACAATCTACAAGTTTTAGGCCGGCCTGAATGGCACGTTTTCGAATTTCTTTTGTTTTTTCAATATTCCCAATGCCCTCCACATGCTCTGAAGCGCCAAAGTTTAGGTAAATTTTGTCTGTGTAGTCAATGAGAGACTGGGCATTGGAGACGCCGATTAAATTTGGGAAATCGCCACCCACTTCATAGCTTAAAGAAAGTTTTCCGTCAGAAAAAGCGCCTGCACCGGAAAAGCCGGTGGTGATATGACAAAAAGGTTTGCACTGCACACACACGCCGGTTTTATCTTTGGGGCAAGAACGTTTTTCTATAGGGCGGCCTTTTTCGACCATGATTATTTTTTTTGTACTGTTGTTGTTTAACATTTCTAAAGCTGTAAAAATGCCGGCAGGGCCTGCCCCAACAATAACGACATCGGTTTTCATACTAACTCCTTTTTGGTACAAATCCTAAGTTTTTGTAAAGCAGTTCGCCTTACAAAATGGTGTTTCGATTATAAGCTATCCAGTTCAAATAATGCATCACGAATTACTTCGCAAACACTTGGATGTGGAAAAACAATTTTTTGCAAGTCTTCAATGGGTATTTCCTTTTCTATCATTAAAACAGCGCCATAAATCATTTCAGAGGCATAGCTTCCGATGATGTGCACACCAAGTAACACTTGACGCTCTTTATCATATACCAGCTTGCAAATACCATCACCGCCTTCTACCTCGGCTAAATAGCGGCCGGAATAGCGAAGGGAGATGGTGTAAGTTTCGGCAGCAAAACCAGCAGCTTTGGCATCTTCTAAGCCATAGCCGGCACTGGCAACTTCGGGGTTTGTATAAATAACAGAGGGGACAGCTGTGTATTTCATGCTATCTTCAATGCCAAGCATGGTATTTACAGCCACTTCGCTTTCACGATATGCCGTATGTGCCAACATAGATTTTCCGTTTACATCGCCAGAAGCATATACACCGGGGATATTTGTTTGCATTTTGTCATCGGTTATAATGGCGCCACGTTCCGTAGCAACGCCAAGGGCATCTAAGTTTAATTCTTCTGTGGCGGCACGGCGGCCAATGGAAAGCAGGATTTTTTCGGCAGAAAGCGTTTGCGTTTCGCCATCTTTTTCGAATTGAACCACATTATCGGTTACAGCAGTTACTTTGCAACCGAGGTAAAACTGAACGCCACGTTTTTCTAGGTTTTTTTGTAAAATAGAACTTATTTCACAATCCGTTGGGCCGGCAATTTTATCTAGCATTTCAACCACAGAAACGGGCACGCCGATGTCACAAAAGTAGTTGGCCATTTCAAGCCCAATCACGCCACCACCAATTACAACGAGGGAAGCAGGCGCTTCTGTATTGCTTAAAATTTCACGGTTTGTAAGTACAATATCACGTTCAATGCTTTCTTTTAGCCCGGGAATGGGGGGGACAACCGGCACGGAGCCACTGCAAATGAGCAATTTTGAAGCAGTGTATTCGTTTTCTCCGGCCTTCACCGTAAAATCATTGCCTGCTTTACCCACGATGGTGGCTTCTTCTTTTACAACAGTTACCCCATGGTGCCCCAGTTTTGAGGTAACACCAGATACCAAAATTTTAACCACTTTGTCTTTTCGTTTCACTACTTTTGAGTGATCTATTGTGGCATTTTCTGTTAGAACACCATACTTTTTGCCGTTTACTGCATATTGATATATTTTAGAGGAATTTAAAAATGCTTTGGAAGGGATACAGCCTTCGTTTAGGCATACACCACCAAGTGACTTTTTTTCAAACAAAATTGTTTTTAAACCGGATTTTCCTGCGCGTTCTGCTGCTAAATAACCACCGGGGCCACCACCAATGATGATCAGATCATATACGTTCATTTCTGTTTCTCCTCTTAAATTGTGTTTTTTTGAAACATACACTTAATTATACTGCAAAAATGTTCTGAAACACAAGAAAAATATTATGAAAAACCTAACAAATATTTTGGCGTTTTGTTGGCACAGTTGAAAAGATGATTTGATATAATCCGGCTTTTGTTCAATATTTTGCTAAATATGGATATAATGCTGATTGTACGTAGTATTACGCTATAGGGAAAGAATTCTAACGGAATCAACCTAAAAATTTTTATAAAAAAGCACCGAGCTTTACTCGGTGCCTAATTGGATCCAGCGTCACGCTGGTGGGACAAATAATCATAAGGGGCACAAAAAAAGACACCGAGGTTCACTCGATGTCTAATTGGGTGCAGCGTCACGCTGCTGGTCGGAGTGACAGGATTTGAACCTGCGGCATCCTGGTCCCAAACCAGGCGCGCTACCAACTGCGCTACACCCCGAAAGTAAATATTAAATTTTAACAGCCTAACTCTAGTTAGTGTGCTACTACACAATAAGCAAAGCGACCTTTATTATTATAGTTCGTTCGTGTCGATTCGTCAATACTTTTTTTAAAAATATATTGTGTTTTTGAAAGTTAAAGAACATATTATACGAATATTCTATATAAATAGTGAAATTATTATGTATAGTAAGGTGTGTTTTATAAATCATATGTAAATCCAATATTTACAGTACTTTGTTTTGTTTTTCTACATAAGAATGTATTCATAAAATTATCATTATTTTTTGCTATATTTATTTTAGGTAGTTATATTCTTCGACTGCATATGATGAAAGTGTCTGTATTATAATATGAAGATTTGAATTTGACAGAGGTTGATTAAGTGTTATAATGTATTAGAAAAAAATTTGGTTATAGTAATCGTTAAATATAATGTAAAATTTGATTACTATTTTGAATTACGTGATAAACAGAAAAAAATACGAGTTCAATATTTGTTTTGGAGTGTAAAATTATGGTGAGACTGGCCCAACTTTATACGGAAAGTGATGTGTTTGATAGCTATCTGTCAAAAAGTAACTTTAACAAAAACGCTGTATGTCTCGTGAAAATATTCACTTCTATTTTAACACCGGAAAAAGCGGTTCAAGTGGCAAAAAAAATAAAGGCTATTTTACCAAATGCAAGTATTGTTGGGGCATCCTCTTCTCAAGCGGTGCTTTATAACGGCAAACAACTTGAGCATCAAACCATGGTGGTTATAGAAACGTTTCAACGGTTACAAATAAAGGTGGCCCATTTTTCTTTTGAAAACAACAGTGAAAAAGAGCTGGCGCAGCAAATTCACAACACGTTTTGTCCGAACGGTAAAGAAGAGCCGGCCGTGGTTCAAGTTTTATTTTCGAATACAAATATTGCACCATATTCAAAACAGCCATTCGCTGATGTGGATGTTTTTGTGAAAGAAATAAACCAACTTTCTCCAACGCTTAAATTGGTTGGTGGTGTTGCAGGGGATCTGTTTGAGCAAGATATTCCTGGGTTTGTGTTTGACGAAGACGGTGTGAAGGAATATGGCGTAATTGTTTTTGCTGCAACAGACGATGAAATGTATGATTTTGTAAATGTTTCAAACTCTATGGAGACAATTAGCCCGGTTTTTGAAGTGACAAAAACAAATGATGTTTTTATTGAAGAGGTAGATGGGCAACCGGCGCTAGAATGGATTTACCATTACCTAGAGCTCGAAGAGGACAAACTAAAATCTTACAACAGGATAGAAGATCTCATAGATCATGATTATCTTTTACATTTTCCGCTTGTAATTGAAAACACATCGTCAAGTGGGCGTTTTGCAAGGTATGATGACAAGTATAACCAATTGGGGCTGCATCATTCTCGGCTATCAAACCATACAAAATTCAAAATAGGCTATATTAACCCGATGAAAACGGTGCAAGAGGCACGGGCTTTTTGTGAATCTGTGTTAGATATGCCTTCAGAATATTTGTTTGGATATATTTGTTTGTTTCGCAAATTATATTTAAATAATTGTGCGCAATGGGAATTGATGCCATTTCAAAAGCACGAAATTTGCGGCATCTTTTTAATGGGTGAAATTGCATTTCAAAATGGACAAAATAATTATCATAATGGTGCATGTGTAATAACCGGGCTTGGTGAAAATGAAAAATATATTTTGCCGGATATTCACTGTTTAGATAATACAGAACAATTAAAAGATGATTTTCGCTTTTTAAATAAAGCAAAAGAAAAAGGGAAAAACTACTTGCAATCCAAAAAAGAAAATTTGGTTTTACAAATAAATACAAACACAAAGCCCCCAGAAAATAGGCTAGACGAATATATGGGGCTTCCCAATTTTTACCAATTTGAAGAAGATAAAATAGAAAAAAATTATGATAAATTAGTGCTTTTAGAAAGCTTGACAGCAGATTCTTCTATTGCCGTTCATGGCCACCAGAAATATTATATGGCCATTCGGGATGTTATAAGCAAAGTGCAGGCTTTTTTTCATCAAATGAAATTGGATGAGGCATTTAAATTATATACATTGAATTACAAAACATGTATTTTAGCTGCAAGTGCCAGTGTTTCAGAAGCGTTTTTTCTTGAATGTACGAAAAACTTTTATCAGCGTTTTGAATACGTATCATCCGAAAATGAAGAAATATCAGGTTTACTGCGTTTTGTGGTGGTTCTAAACCAAAAAAACCTAATTGAAGCCGGAATGAACATGTTGCTTGCCAATACAAATCAAGATAATAATTATTTGATTTGTGATTATATGATGGAAAGTGACCAATCTGTGATAGAAGAGTCGAAAGTAATAAATATTTTAAATCGTGCGGTTAAGCAAAAAACAGTGGTTCCTTTTTACCAAGGTTTGCGCAACAATAAAACAAAAAAAATAGATAAATATGAAGCATTAATGCGTGTGGTAGATAGCACCGGAAAAGTGCACACACCGTTTGCTTTTATGGAAGTAGCAAAAAAATACAAATATTATGGGCGCATTAGCCAGATGATGGTAGAGCGTGTTTTGCAGGATTTTAAAAACCGTGAGGAAACCGTTTCTCTGAATGTAACATTGTATGATATTCAGTCGGAAATTTTTTGTAACTGGTTATTAAACGAACTGGAAACATACCCAAATCCACAGCGTTTAGTATTTGAGTTTGTAGAAACAGAAAATGTTCACTCTGTGGATTTGTTGGCCGATTTTGTACAAAAAATTCGTGCAAAAGGATGCAAAATTGCGATTGATGATTTTGGGTCTGGATATTCTACATTGGCTACTGTAATTGCACTGCGGCCAGATTATATCAAAATTGATGGCAGTATAATACGCAATTTATTAAATAATGAAGAAAGTATTATTATTTTGAATACCATTCGGTATCTTGCGCAGCAGCTTGGTGTGGAAACAATTGCTGAGTTTGTGGAAACGGGGGAATTGCAACAGGTGGTAGAGTTGTATTCCATTTCATTTTCACAGGGCTATTATTTTTCGAAACCGGAGCCACTGGAAAATTTGTCTATTATATAGATATTTTATGAAAATGCTTTATTAGTTTGCACTTGTTTTATGATCGAAAATTCGAAAATATATTTTATATCAGTTGAAATTGAGAGGGAAAGAGCATGAATGAATATCAACCATATCAGCAGCAGTACATGCCCATGCAAACGGGCGAGATGCCACAGGAATTAAAAAAATGGAGCTGGGGGGCCTTTAGTTTCACCGTATGGTGGGGTATTGGACATAAAGCATATCTTAGCCTTTTGGTGTTGGTCCCGTTTTTTAGCCTTATTTGGATGATTGTGTGTGGTGTAAAAGGGCATGAATGGGCTTGGAAAGCAGGGAATTATATAGATGCGAATCACTTTAATGCTGTGATGGAGCCGTGGAATCGAGCAGGTAAAATCGCTTTTATTGTGGGCATTATTTACTTTGCATTTATGATTTTATTTTTTATTATTTATATGTTTATCATCGCCGCTGCTGTTGGCAGCAGTTTTTAAGAATTTATAATTCTATGTGGAGTTGGATTTTGTTATTTAAATGCATAAAATGGAGAAAAATGATTGACCATTTCCCATTTTTTGTGTATACTATTTATGCAACCGGTTGAGATGGATTGGATGGAAGCGTTGCATTATAGGCGCTGTTAGCTCAGTTGGTAGAGCAGCTGACTCTTAATCAGCGGGCCCCGGGTTCGAGTCCCTGACAGCGCACCACGTTAAAATCATTGATATACAGTTGTTTTTATGGCTGTATCAATGGTTTTTTTTGCTTTTTAAAAACCAGAAAATACACAATAAATCCCCCTATAAAATCCGAATGCGATTGTACTTTCGGATTTTATAGGGGGATTTATTAACAATTATTTAAAATAGTATTCTAACTGGGGAGATGAAAGCCCCGATTCCTCGCTACTTGGCTCACGGAAAGTGTCGATGTATATATACGTGTTGCCTGAAAGTGTGGTTGCACTTACACTTTCACTTGCATATAAGGTTTCTGCTTCCGATTCGGGCAGATACCCAACATGAACTTCGG
>CAYJIH010000043.1:0-13328 GCA_964370195.1 uncultured Oscillospiraceae bacterium | reverse complement strand
CAGGCAACACCGTATTGACCAAAATGGGGTAAATTGTATCGGAATCTTCTATGGTTCCGCCAAAAATTTGAAAAGCCATGATGCCCGGGATGATCACAAGGAAAGGCGTTAGTACTTTCAAAAGACCGGCATAGATGATGCCCTTTTGGCCTTCTTTTAAGTTTTCGGCACCAAGACCACGCTGGATGATGGATTGATCGGTGCCCCAGTAATATAAGTTTACAAGCAGAAGGCCCGTGAACACCGTACCGAAAGGAAGAGGGTCACTTGTGGAGCCAATGGCGTTGAGTTTTTCCGGTGTGCTGGTTAAAAATAGCTGAAAGCCGTCTGAAATGTTGCCGCTGCCAAGATAGATAAGGGCGAAAATTGGCACGAGCAGGCCACCGATGATGAGTGCAACACCATTGATAGAATCGGAAACGGCCACCGCTTTTAGCCCGCCGGCCACCGCATATAAAGTGCCAATGATGCCGATTACCCAAACAAGCAGCCAAACATTTTGCGCTTCCGTAATGCCCAAAATGGCAGACATGTCAAAAATTTCACCCATGGCCACAGCGCCAGAGTATAAAGTGATGGGCAATAAATTTACGATATAGCTAATTAAGAATAAAATTGTAACAAACTGGCGTGTGCTGGCGTCAAAACGGGCTTCAATAAATTCGGGGATGGTTGTGATGCCCTGTTTTAAGTAGCGAGGCAATAAAAACAATGCAATAAGTACCAAGGTAATGCCAGAGCCCACTTCCCAGCCCATCACACTCATATTTGCATCATATGCCTGTGCCGACATACCAATAAAACTTACCGCACTGAGGTTTGTAAGCAGCAAGGATCCGGCGATTACTTTTGCCTTTAAACTGCGGCCACCTAAAAAATAACCATCGCTTGTGCTTAAATTTTCTCCTCGCGTTTTATAAAACGTGATGACAGCCACTACGATTGAAAATAATGCAAAAAAACCAATTACCATGATATTCATCTTTGATCCCTTCTCTTTCGTACTGTTTTTTGTAACAACAGATTTTTTTGTGATATGGCGGCTGGGGTGGTTGAACAAGGTTTATAAACGCGCGTTTATTTTTGTCGAAAAAATTTACCATGAAGTGTGGGCGAATTTTTTCGATATTACAAAAAAGGTTGTACACTTTTTCTTTCTATAAGCGTGACGCCGCAAACCGTGTGTTTTGGCTCTTTGCTTTGATCAAATAGAGATTCCACACTTTTGGCTGCAATATCTTCTAAATTTGCCGAAACAGTTGTCAATTGCAAATCCAACCATTGAGACTGCTTTAAGTCATCAAAACCAATTAAAGAGATGTCTTTGGCCACTTGCAGTCCGCTTTCTTTTATGGCGCGTGCAACGCCAAGTGCCATAATATCATTTGCTGAAAAAATAGCTGTTGGTTTGTTTGTTTTTAAAAAATCTAAGGTATTTTTGTAAGCGGTTTTTTCTCGAAATTCTCCCGGTATCATCCAGTTATTCCGTTTTTGAATGCCGGTGTCTTTTAGCGCACTGAGATAGCCGTTTTGTCGTTCAATAGAGGACAGACGATTGTCGCCGGTGATGTGGGCAATGTTGCGGTGCCCCTTGTCGATAAGGTATTTTGTGGCCAAATATCCACCTTTAAAATTGTCTGTATTTACAATATTAAACTGGCTTTTCTTATCATCCTCCGGCAACAATTGGTCAATCAGCACAACATTATTTTGTTTTTGTGCAAGTGACTCTAATTCTTTTGTGCGGTATGGAAAACCAACAAAAATGCCCCCATACAACATTCGGTTTGTAAAATAGTGCTCTATTTGCTTGCATTCATCAAGGTCTGTAATCACATCCACTAAGGTAAGATAGCCCTTCTTTTTGCAATTTGCAATTACAGATGCCAAAAGTTCCATATTGTAAGGCGAGTGAATGCCAAGCCAAGGAGCATTTTGTGTTTCAATGGAGATATCGGCAATGAAAATGCCGATAATATGATTTTTTTTTCCTGCCAAAACGCGTGCCGACACATTGGGTGTGTATCCATATTCATCGATGATTTTTTGTACTTTTTGCCGTGTTTTTGGCGGAACATTTGGATAGCGGTTGATGACACGAGATACGGTGCTTCTGGAAACATGTGCTAGCCGAGCAATTTCGGAACTATTCATTGAATCATCCTCCATAAACACGCGTTTAATTGTGCTTTTAGTGTATATGACAACCGTGTCTAAAGTCAATGAAAATTCATTGTATGAAGAAAATTCATATGTTTTAACAGTTTATGCACTGTATTTTTGGTACTATTTCTCCCCTAATGGGGAGCATTTAGCATATTTTCACGCCGCCCACTTGACGAACGGATAAATTGTGGCATGAGCCTGCACCTAAAACAGATTCGATTTTTGCTTGGAACTCTTCCAAATGTTGCATTGGCACAAAGGCTTGCACTGTGCCTGCAAAACCGCCTCCATGCACACGGAAAGCACCTTCGCCTTGCAAAAATTCTTGGCACAAGGAAAGTGCAACAGCCACACGTTGATTTTTGATTTCACCTGCAGCATATATGTTTTGTAGATACATATAAGAAGAAAAACCGGATTCGGTGACAAGCTTTAGAAATTGAGTGTAATTTTTCTCTTGCAATGCAATCGCTTCCAGTTTGGCACGTTCGTTCTCGTTTTGGAAATGAAGAGCTCTTAAGAATGCGCGGTCTCCAACCTCTTTACATACAAGCGCTGCAGCGCCCAATAAATCTTGTTTTGAAAATTCGCGCATATATTTTTTGCCAAAAACAGCTGAAACTTGCGCCATTTCTTCGGTGATTTTTGCATATTCATCTGTTAAGTCGGCATGGTCGGCGCCGGAATTGATAATGCAAATAGAATGCCCCATATTGGCTACAGAAAAATCAATTTTCTCAATTTGAGGATTTTCGAAATCTTGAAAATCAATGGCAACGACACTTCCAACCGATGAGGCCATTTGATCCATAAGGCCACTGGGCTTGCCAAAATAGACGTTTTCAGCATATTGGCCGATTTTGGCAATGTCAATATCTGAAAGCTCGCTGTTGCAATAAAGCTCATTCAGTGCGGTGACTAAAAACACTTCAAACGCAGCTGAAGAGCTTAGCCCGGACCCACTTAAAACATTGGATGTGCAAAAAATATCCATTCCACTTAAAGAATATCCATACTCGTGGATTTTATGGTATATGCCTCGAATCAGTGCGGCTGTGGTGTTTTTTTCGTGCCCAAAGATGGTAAGATCGGAAATATCAACTTGAATAAGCCCATATCCTTGTGAGTACAGACGAACGAGGGAGCAATCTGTTTTCGAAACGATGCCCAGCACATCTAAATCAATGCCGGCAGCAAGCACATAACCTTTTTGATGGTCTGTATGGTTGCCGCCTATTTCAATACGCCCAGGCGCAGAAAATAGGTGCAGATTATCCTGTTTACCAAATTGTGAATAAAAACCATCTTGTACCTCTAAAATGCGGGTATCATAAAATTGTTTTCGGTACTCGTATTGTGGGTATATGGTTTTTAAGATGTTTGCATCAGCAATCATATTCATTCTCCTCACTAAATAAACGCGCGTTTATTTTCTTAAATCATACACTAAACGGTAAGTGAAGTTCAATTATTATTTCGAAAAAAATTATATTTTGGTAGATTTTACAGTTTTATATATTAAGATTAGGTAATTGTGCCTGATAAAAGAAGGGTATATTTTTTAAAAGTTGAAAGAGAACAAAATAAATAACGCAAATTAACCTTTAAAATGCTAGTTGTGTAAAATGAAGTACGTGCAGATCTGACATTTTGAATGGCCGAAAACTGTAAAAAACCTTGAAAAGTGAGGGCTCATAAAAGCTTTTTTGCTGATTTTCCGATAGAATTGATTAAAGCCATGTGTGCAAGGGGTGCCTAAGATGAAAAAGCCAGCCGCCTTATTGTTTGCTTTTTTCCTGCTCCACTGGTGCTGATAACGTACATACGTATTTAATTTGTTATACTAAAAAGCACATACAAAGGAAAATTTCTATGTGTAAAATGTAAAAAGAGCATGCTATTGGTTTCTGTTCAGTAGGCACTATTGTAACGAATAGGTAGAAGGTTTTTTAGACATGGGTTCATATTCCAATTGTTTTGAGGTATAATAAAATACAAAATGTTTGCAAACAATAACAGTTGTGATATTAGATGAGGCATTTGGCAGAGAGGGGAAGGGATGCTGAAAATTGTGATGGTTTGGGCGGTGGCCTGCTTTTTTATGGGAACAGCAGTGGTGCTGCTTTTTAAGTCGAAGTGGAATATGGGAAGCCTTGCGGTGTGGCTGCTGGGCATTGGATTTTCTGTTTATGGCATTTTTATGTCAAGTATAGATGTTTGGACAGAAAATGGTGTGGGTTTTGTGGTAAAAGTATTGCTTTGGGCGGGGCTTTTGGTTTGGTTTGGTCTTGCTGTATTTTTGGCAGTGGCAGGGCATTGCAGCACCGTGCGTGGAAATGAAGTGGCCTTGGTGGTGCTGGGGGCGGGCCTTTACCATTGCCGAGTCAGTGATATTTTGGAGCGCCGTTTGATTGCTGCATTGGATGCTTACCGAAAAAACCCGTTGTTGTTGCTTGTTGTGTCTGGTGGGCAAGGGCAGGGAGAGGATATTTCAGAGGCGTTGGCTATGCAGCGTTGGTTGCTCTTGCAAAATGTGCCTGCCTCGTCTATTTTGCTAGAGGATAAAAGTGTTTGCACACGAACCAATCTCCTCTATTCGCGTGAATTACTAAAAGAGAATGGCGTTTCGACGGATATGCCCATTGCAGTGGTAACAAATACCTTTCATTGTTTTCGCGCAAGGTGCTATGCGAAAGAGGCGGGTTTTTCAAACGTAACTAGCATACCGGCCAGTATGAATCGCCCCACATTTGTACAGAATTATTTGCGAGAAGCAATGGCGATTGTTCAGTATTGGTTGCGCTGCATCGTGGGTACAATTCAAAAAAGCAAGCCATAAAGGCTTGCTCTTTTGGAATAAAACATGATGTAGGTTGCTAATAAAGTGCCAATTGTGTTGTTCATTGTGGAGTGCTACTATAGAATTGTGCAATTTATACGTGTTTTCACAACGTGTTTATGTTGTTAGTGTCGTGTTGCTATCATGATGTTTTATGCATCGTATATTATTTTTTATCTTTTTTATTCTTTTTCTTTTTTGCATCTTTTTCTGCGCTTGTGATATCTGTTTTTGAAAAATATGCTTTGATGCTACTGAAGCTTTCGTCACTGATTACATGCTCCACTTCGCAGGCATCGTGTGCCGCAATATCGTCTGGAACACCTAAGGTTGTCAACATCATTGTAAGCACTTGGTGGCGCTCAAAAATGTTTTGGGCTTTTTGTAGGCCGGTTTCTGTTAATGTAAGCTCACCGTTTTGGGCCATGTTTAAATAACCGTCTTTGCGTAAATTACTTACAGCACGAGAGACGCTGGGCTTTGAAAAATTCATATGAAGTGCGATGTCGATGGAATGGACAACTGCATTTTTTTTACTTAAAATAAAAATGGTCTCTAAATAATCTTCTGCCGATTTACGTAAAACAGTTTCCAATAAATCCACCGCCTTATTAGGTTTTAATAATTATACCACGCAGACATAAAAAATTCAAACATACTTTATTCCATAACTGAAAGGTGTTTTATGAAAACATTACAGGAGATTCGCCGTTATTTTGAACAAGATCAATTTGCAATGCAGCTGGGATTTGAAATTCTTTGTGTAGAAAGCGAGAAAACGGTTTGCCGCGTTGTTGTTCCCGAAAGCCAAAAAAATGCCCTGGGGCGTGTGCAAGGAGGTTTTTTGTTTACATTGGCAGATTTTACATTTGCCGTGGCCGCGAATGTGCGCAGTGTGGGCACGGTAACCATGAACAGTACCATCCATTTTTTGGCACCGCCAAAGGGGGATTTGCTGCTGGCCACTGCACGCCCAAAACAACTGGGGAAACGCATTTGTGTGTATGAGGTGGATGTTTGCGACGAGGAGGGAACGTGTGTGGCCACAGCCATATGCACCGGCTATGGAATGCAAATTTCCACGTAAATATGGCTTGTGTGTGGTTTGATTTCTTTTAGAAAACATGGTATACTAAATTGGGATACAAAGAAAAAATATGTGTTATTTATGATGACCTATCAAGGAAATGAAGCACATATTGTTTAAGGGGGGTGATATAATGGACGTGAACCCGAATGTGGCAAATACACAGCCGGCATTTCCTGTAAAAAAAGTGGCATTGGGCGGCTGGTTATTGTTTTTTTTCATATTGAATTGTTTGGGGCTTGCGAGTTCTGTGGTAAGCCTTTTCGGTAGCATTATAATGGGTACTTTTTCTGTTTTGCAAATGCTGATAACGGCAGTAACCAGTATTTTGCCCGCTGTTATGATTATTTACTTTATGGTGCAAAGGGATATTCGGTTTAAAAAGTGGTTTTATTTTCAGTCTGTGCTTATGTTTTTGTCTTATTTGATGCTATTGGTAAGTGCTATTTTACTGCTTATAGTTGCGGGCAATGCTGGGCCGGAATTGATGGCAGAAGTGCAGACTTATGTGCCGTATTTTACGACATATATGCTTTCGATTGCCGGGGTTGTTTTGTTGGTATCTTGCTTTGCCGGTGTTGGTATGCAAATTGCGTGGCTTGTGTATTTTAATAAATCACGCAGAGTGGCGTACACGTTTGATCCACGCAATAACCCATCTGCGTAAAATTGATTGTTTTATTTGAAAGGAGGTTTTGTATATGGATATTGCTGCTATGTCTATGGCGTACTCCCAAGCACAGGTGATGCAACAAGCATCCTTGGCGGTGGCAAGTAAAGCGATGGATATGACCGAAATTCAAATGCAGGGCGTTATGGATATGTTGCCCACGGCACAGGCGCCTTCGTTTGGCCAACTCATGGATATTCGTGCATAAAGTGTTGTAAAAAAGAAGGAAATGCAGGCGAAGGCCTTCTTTTCCCAAAGCCGTCGTTTTGGCGGCTTTTTTATTTTGTGTACTTTTGAAAAAACTCGTAAACAAGCGTTGCGAAAATCTTTTTTTTTTGCTATGATAGAAGAGATTTGTAGTAAATGATTTTGATTTATTTGAAACGCATGTTTAAAAAGGCAGTTTTATTTTTTGGGGAATGCATTTTTTTGGCGTATGTTTAGCTGTTTTGTATCAATGTGCCCTATAAAACGGCGAAAAAATGTAATGTAAAATAGAGTTGATGTGTCTGTTTTAGGAAATAGATGTAAGTATGCCTTGAAACCACTCGGAGGAAACCCATTGTATACAAGTACTATGCCAAAAATTCGTTTTTTTTCTGTTTCATTGATTGTTATGCTTTTGCTTATGTTTTTTGTGCCAAGCATACCTGTTTTTGCCTCACCGCATAGTGTGCGGGTGGACACCGGCGTTACATTGGAACGTGCCATGGCAAACGCGGTAGAGCAAAATCCACAGCTTGATGTAAGAGATATTACCCGTTTGGCTATTTCTGGCAATGGGGAGTTGACCCCGGAAGACGGCGTGTATTTGCGTGAACAAATGTCTGCTGTGCACACACTGGATTTGCGAGAGTTTACCGGAACATGTGCCGAAGCCGCCTTTCGTGGGTGTAGCACGTTAACAAGTGTATTGTTGCCGGAATATTTTGTGATGAGCCCAGAACTGTTTTATGGGTGCTCTATGTTAGATGAGCTGGATTTGCCGGTTCATTATCAAATTAGCAAAGATAGTTTGGCTTACTGCGCATTGGATTTCTCCAAAGAATATCCCAGCCTTTTAAACGATCATAATGTACTTAGTTTTGCGTCAGGCCAACGTCCAAAAGTGTACTTTACATTGCCAAACGGAAACCGAGGCACCATTACTGCGGGCGATATTTTTGATGCACCGTATCGGCTGGAAACGCGCGATGGCACTTCTTATGAAGCGCTTGTGCAAAGAGGGCCGGATTGGCTGTTGACACGTGCAGAGGATATTGAAATTTCTACGGTGATCTATTTTAATGATACGATTGTAAATGAGGTGGATACAAGCCAAGAGGGCGAGTATAAAATTGTGTACAGTTTACCGTTTAGCACGTATGCCAGTACCACAAGCCAAACGTATTATCTCACCGTTTTACCGGAAGATTTATCGCTTCTTCCTTTAATTGAACAAGCAAACGAACGCGAAGAAGTGATGTATACAGAAGAGAGCTGGCAAGTGTTGCAGCAGGCCTTAGAGGATGCTACGGAACGCTCGCCACGTAGTTTGAGTACGATAGAGCAAAGTGTTTTGGCAAACGAGCTTTCGGATGCGATTGCCCAGCTGGCGCTTGAGCTGGAAGGTGTGCCGGAAGATGGTTTACACGTGGGAGAGACACTCTACATTCGGCCTGTGGGCAGCGAAGGAACAAACATAGAGGATTGGGTGTTTGATGAAACGTACTTTTCGGCCGACTATGAAGAGGGAGATGTGGCGTTTGTAGCCCAAAATAGTGGACAAACAGAAATTGTGTATACAGCACCCACCGGAGAGCAGGGGAGTGTGCAATTTGATATTTTAGAGGCGGATACGTCATTGGCAGCGGCCGGTGCGGCAAGCCTAGTAGAGAGTGAAACGGTGGTGGCAGGAGAGTATCCATCATGGTTGTGGACCACCACGGTGGCACTTTATCTATTCATTTTGTTTACGTTGTTGGCTACTTGGTACTATCAAAAGTATGGTTCATAAATTAGGTGTATAAGCAACAGGTGCTAAAAAGTAACCCTACGTTGGGGATGGAGGAATACAGGATGTATTTAGAAACATACAAACGCTGGATGGCACAACCATTGGAAGATGCGGATTTAAAAACAGAGCTTGCAGCTATTGCACAGCAAGACGCTGAAATTGAGGAGCGGTTTGCCATTGATTTATCATTTGGTACAGCCGGTTTACGTGGTGTGCTTGGCGCGGGAACGAACCGTATGAACATTTATACGGTGCGCAGAGCCACACAGGGGCTTGCAGCATACCTGAAAAAAAGTGTAAAAGAGCCGAAAGTGGCCATAGCGTACGATAGCCGCATTAAAAGTGATTTGTTTGCCAAAGAAGCCGCCCGTGTGCTGGCGGCAAACGGTATTTCTGTATTTCTGTATGGCCAGTTAGAGCCGGTGCCGGCGTTGAGTTTTGCAGTACGCCATTTGCAGTGTGATGCCGGTATCATGGTAACGGCAAGCCATAACCCAGCCAAATATAACGGGTATAAAGCATACGGAGCCGATGGATGCCAAATTAGCACTGAAGTGGCAGACGGTGTTCTTTTGGAAATTGAAGCTTGTGATATGTTTGACGGTGTACAATGTGTTGATTTTGAAAAAGCAGTACAAGAAAAGCAGATACAATATATCGATGATTCGGTGCTGGAAGCGTTTTATACGGCGGTAAAAAAACAATGCGTTCGCCCGGGAATTTCCGAAAAGGCAGGGCTGAAACTGGTGTATTCGCCATTGAATGGCACAGGCAATTTGCCGGTGCGTCGTATTTTGGCCGACATCGGATTCGAAGATGTAACCGTAGTGCCGGAACAAGAGTTGCCGGATGGGAATTTCCCCACAGCGCCGTATCCAAACCCAGAGGTGCGTGAATCACTGGAGCTTGGGCTGCGTCTTGCTGAAAAAATAGAGGCCGACTTGATGCTGGCAACAGATCCGGATGCTGACCGTGTTGGTATTGCTGTGCGTGATGAAACCGGTGCGTATCAATTATTGAGCGGTAATGAAGTAGGCGTGTTGTTGCTTGATTACATTTGTGCAGGACGTAAAGAAAAAGGCACATTGCCACAACACCCGGTGGCGGTGCGCAGCCTTGTTTCTACTCCAATGGCAGACGCTGTGGCCGAAATGTATGGTGTGCAATTGATGAGCGTTTTGACTGGGTTTAAATACATTGGCGAAGAAATTGGGAAATTAGAAAGTAAACATGAAGTAGAACGTTTCGTTTTTGGTTTTGAAGAAAGCTATGGTTATCTTGCGGGTAGCCACGTGCGTGATAAAGATGGCATTGTGGCTGCGATGTTGATTTGCGAGATGGCAGCTTATTATAAAACAATTGGCAAAAGCCTTTATTCTGCCATGCAGGATTTGTATAAAACACACGGGCGGTATGTGTCTGTGATTGATAGCTTTACATTTGAAGGGCTTTCCGGCATGGAGACAATGAGCGGCATTATGAGCCGTTTACGTAGCGAGGCGCCGGTTGAAATTGCAGGGTATAAAACGTTGGCTGTGCTAGACTACCAAACCGGCCTTCGCACCAACTGCGCCACGGCTGAATCGGAAAAAATCACACTGCCCACATCCAATGTACTGGAGTATCATTTGCAAGATGGCCATAGCGTGATTGTGCGCCCGTCTGGCACAGAACCGAAAATCAAAATTTACTATACCACAAAAGGTGACGGGCTTTCGAAAGCAAAGGAAATTCAAGCGGCCTTAGCAAAAGCAATGACACCCATTATGAAATAAAAAATTCTTGCTTTTTACACAAATTTGTGTTATATTATTTAAGTACGTTAAAGCAAATGATGTGTTTGCTTTGAACCCCGTTTTCTCTTACGCTAGATAAATGGCGGAGAATACGGCAATCAGTGAGGTGATACAGATGAAAGAAGGAATCCATCCGAAGTATGATGCATGTGCAGTAACATGTGCTTGCGGAAACAGCTTTGAAACTTGCTCTACTGTTGATAGTATCCACGTAGAGGTGTGCAACAAATGCCATCCTTTCTACACAGGAAAACAAAAACTTGTGGACACTGGCGGACGTGTGGACCGTTTCAAAAAGCGCTTCAATCTTTCGGAAAACGCTGGAAAATAGCGAGCATTCAAAACCGGTGGCCACAGGTGCCACCGGTTTTTTGTATCATAAAAGGGGGCTAACTTGGAAGATTATAAAAGTGTGGCAAAACCAGCCACCGCTTCGTTGATAGAGAAAAAAAGTGAATTTATAGGGCATATTGCCCCTGTATGTAGCGAAGAGGAAGCGCTTGCTGTATTGCATGAAGTGCAGGCAAAGCACCGCACAGCAAGCCATAATGTATATGCGTATCGCTTGAGAACGGAAAATAGGCAGCGCTATTCAGATGACGGAGAGCCTGCAAAAACAGCCGGCTTGCCGGTGCTTTCAGTACTGCAAGGCGATGAGGTGACGGATGTGGTTTTGGTGGTGACACGCTACTTTGGTGGCACACTTTTGGGAACGGGCGGGCTGGTGCGTGCATATACACATTGTGCAAAAGCCACGTTAGAGAAAGCCGGCTTTGTGTATATGCGCCTATGTGTGCCACTTACGCTCCATCTGCCGTATGCACTGTATGAACAGTTGAATCGTGTTTTTTTGCAAGCAGGTGCACAAATGAAAGAGCCTGTATTTGCAGAAAATGTGCAAATACAGGCTGTTTTGCCTGCGGGGGAAGAAGTGCTTTTGGCAGAGCAAATACAAGAGCTTTCAAGTGGAAGTGTACAGCTACATGTTGGTGAACCATTTCATACTGCGTTTTAGCCGATGTGCATGAATGGCCGTGCCTTAACGCTTAATTTTCAAAAATTCCAGAAGAAGACTTTCGCCGTCTACGGTGTTTGGCAAGCCAAAATAGTCTAAAATAGTGCTGCCTACACAGCCGAAACCATGCTGTATGCCTAAGTTGACACCGGGCAATACGCAAGGGCCTGCTACCAGCAGGGGAACATTTTCCCTGCTATGGTCTGTGGAAGGCGTGGAGGGGTCACAGCCATGGTCTGCGGTGATCATCAATAGATCCTCTTCACGTAAACAGGGCAGAAAATGTTTTAGCCAATTATCAAATGCACTTAGGGCAGCCGCATAGCCGTTCACATCGTTGCGGTGGCCGTATAGCATATCAAAATCCACTAAATTCACAAAACAAAGTCCTTCAAAGTCTTCGTTGACAAGGCGCATGGTTTCCTCCATGCCTATTTGGTTGCCACCGGTTTTTATGCTATTCGTAACACCAGATCCTGCAAAAATATCGTAAATTTTACCCACGGCAATTACATCAAATCCAGCTTCTTTCATATAGTCCAGCGTTGTTTTTTTTGGTGGTGGCAATGAATAATCATGCCGGCGTGAGGTTCTTTTAAATGTATCAGGGGTTTCCCCTTCAAACGGACGGGCAATTACGCGGCCCACCCCCCAGTCTCCTTGCAATAATTCACGGGTTTGCTCACACATACGATATAATGTTTCTACAGGAATGATGCGTTCATGTGCCGCTATTTGAAAAACGCTATCCGCACTTGTATAGATTATGGGCGCGCCGGTGGCCATGTGTTCTTGCCCATAATCTTGCAGTAATTTTGTGCCAGAATACGGAAGCCCACATAGGGTTTTGCATTTGATTTTATCCTCAAATGCTTGCATGAGTTTTTTGGGGAATCCATCTGGGAAAGTGGGTAAAGGCGTTTTGCTTACTATACCGGCCAATTCCCAATGGCCTATTGTGGTATCTTTACCACAGCTTTTTTCTATCAATCGGGAAAAAGCGCCCTTTGGCATTTGCGCAGGGGGAGAAGCTGTTACGTTGTCAATATGCAGCAGCCCTAATTCTTGCATACAAGGGACAGAAAACAGTTCGCTTTTTGCCACGGCAGCCAAAGTGTTGCTTCCCTCATCGGCGTATACAGCTGCATCATGTGCGCCACCAATTCCAAAGCTATCTAAAACAATTACAAATACTCGCTTCGCCATAGTAATCCTTTCTTTATTTCATAAATTGAAATGGGTTTTATTTATAGTATAGCATATATGTAAAGTGAATTTGTATGGAATGGTGGTTTTTGTGCTTCTTTAGGGCTTTTGATACAGGAGGAGTGTAGATGATTGGGTGTGTGCATATAGAAACATGTTTTCTTTGAGAAATGTATTTAGGGCGGTGAAAGCAACCTATTTGTAAGAGAAGAGAGGCGAATGATAAACAATTAAATTAAAATTAAAAAAGCCTTGACAATGAACATATAATTTGATAAAATAGATGTGCGCTGGAAATATGAAGTGCACATGATTTCATGTCATGGGGGTGTAGCTCACCTGGGAGAGCGCTTGACTGGCAGTCAAGAGGTAAGGGGTTCGATCCCCCTCATCTCCACCAGAAAACCATCAACTTATGTTGGTGGTTTTTTCGTATTTATGATATTTTTGCATGGTTGTTTTACTGCTTGTCTTTGTGGAATACTGGTTTACATACTTAAAAAAATGCCCACGAACGAAATGGCCAACAGAATAAGAAATAGGCAGGCTGTAA
>CAYJIH010000042.1:6379-13748 GCA_964370195.1 uncultured Oscillospiraceae bacterium | reverse complement strand
ACCCGTTACGCGTGGACACAGCACGAAACCTCGCTGCCCTGTGTGGCGTGACCTTCAAAAAACCGCCCTAACGCTTTCCCTCTGTGCGCGCTTGTGTTCTACGCGCCCTTTAGAAAAAGCTTTTGCCCCTGCTTTTCTCGAAAAGCAGGCGGGGTTTGGGGCGGCGCCCCAAGGTCTTACGCGCGCGGGCAGCGAGCGAATTCAACCCAAAAGCCGAAGGACGGTGTTTTTTGACAGTCTGAATCCACGGCTTATCTTTAGCCGGCGATTTTTGTCTGTTTTTATGCTATGATTCATTATTTTTTTCTGTGGGGGAAGGGCTTGTCTTTTTTGCCGTTGCAGCTAAAATGATGGCAAATAAGCCCAAAAGGAGGAAGAAAAATATGCTGAATGAATCAAACACTGTGGCGGAAAGCGTAAAGTTTTGTGTGAACAAAAGAAGTAGCAAAGCGGCAACACTTACAATGATGGAGCCGATAAGGCGTTTGTCTTTCTTTTGGGATATTTGTGTGTGGTTATCGTTTGGTGCGTGTTCCTTGCTGGCAATTGTGCTTGTTTTTTGCTTGCGCTGGATGGCAAGTAAAAGGGTGGCGAGGAGCAAGGCGAGCGTGGCCAACACATTAAAAATACTCCAACTTCCCAATGTTACAGGAAGAAATTCACCGGCACTGAGTGGCACACCTTCTTCGGTTATGATTGTGCTTTCGAAGGCTTCGCCGTTTGGATATGTGAAGAGCATCGTGTGCGATCCGTCGGCAAGAGAGGAAAAAACATCTGGGGATAAAATGATATCGCCTGTTTGTTCATCAATGGTGTATTCAGAAGGGGCCAATTGCCGCCCATCTAAGAAGATAGACTGTGGTGATTGACCGCTTGTGCCGGCCGGCACATTAAGACTTCCGTTGTCTAGCACTTGTGGTGTGCGGGGCTGGGTTGGTGTTGTAGGATTTTCAGGGGTGGAAGCGGGGGATTGCGGCGTAGAGGCCCCGGGTGTTGAGGTGCTTCGGGAAATGTCAATTTCGGAGGGGACGCCCGGTGGCACTGAAATAACAGAAGGAGAAGGCGGCTCGGCCGCTGAACTGCTGGAAGAAGAGGTCGGTGGCGCTGCAGAGGAGGACGAGGATGATGCACTGCCGGATGAAGAAGGGGCAGAAGAGCTGGAACTACTGGATGGTGGCAAAGAGGATGAACTGCTGGCAGGCGGCGCTGTTACAGTAAGTGTGCCTGGTGTTGTAATGAATGTGTAGTTATTGCCACCGGAAAAAACGGGGAACACAGAAAAGACAACAGAGTATGTGCCTGCTACAGGGGTGGTGGTTTCGTTGTTGTTTGCGTCCAAAATTGTGTATTGAATTGCATTTGTATTTGTGGCGGAAAGGGTTTCGCCGGCAATTCCTGTGAAAACATTCCAGCCAAAAGTAGGCAGTGCATTGCCTTGCTGCATGTTTGCATTTTGAATAACAAGCTGTGCATCTTTTGGGGCAATGAGAAAGGGTGCCGCGGTTTGGCCCGTGTAATTGCCGCTTTCGTTTGCCAAAATGCGCAAGGTGAAGTTGCCGGCATTTTTTTGCACGTTGTCATCCACCGTGTAGTCTTGCCCGGGCTGTAATGTGGCGGTGGTGCTATAGATATTTTCCATACGCACGGCTTGCAGAAGTTGTGTTTGCAAGGTGCCGTTGTAGCGCAAGTTTGATGATAGGCTTACCTGTGCGGTGGAAAGGTCTCTTGGTTCAATGGTAAAGGTGCTTGTGGCGGATTGCGTAATGCCACTTTCTGTAATGTAGCTTGCTGTGACGGCATAAGTGCCAGCTGCTTGTGGGGCAAGGGAAGAGTTGTACATGGTTTGGCCGTTGCGTAATGTACCGGTGTATTGTAAAAAAACATCACTTTCGCTTACACCTTCTTCCGATATTTCAATCACTGGGGCAGGTAAGTCATTGCCATAAAGGGCGCCCTCTTGAGAAACCGAAATCGCCCTCACCGTTAGCTTTACAATGCCATCGTTTCCATCTAGGTAGGAAAAAAGTGTCTCATCATCTGCGGGCAAGTTTTGTACATCGCTTGCAGTGATAACATAAGAAGCCGGTTGTACTGCTTCAACGGGCGGGTTTGGCTCAATTTGTGTACGAACGCCAACAGTGCCAAAAAGAGCGCTGGTTAGTTGGATTGTTTGTTTTTCCGGCAAGTAGACATTGCTTGCTTCTTGCATGGCGGTGTTGCCGGTTACGGTGGCCTCGCCTTGCAAGAAAAATGTGCCGCCGGTGCTGATGCCGCCCGCCACGCGAGAGGCGGTATTTTGCACCACGCTGCCACCGGTCATGGTTAGTGTGCTGTCGAAGGCACTTTGGCTGCCATTTGTCAAATAAATGCCACCGCCATCTTGTGCTGTGTTGTGGCGGATGGTGCCACCTGCCAGTTCCAGTTCACCTTCTAGGCCGGATACACCGGTTAAATAAACACCGCCACCGTTTTGGGCAGCCGAGTTGTGCTCTACTGTGCCGCTATTTATAACCAGCAGGTCACCAACGGAAAACCCGCCACCATTTGCATTGGCTGTGTTTTGAACAACAGAGCCGCCATTTAGGGTGATGGTGCCTTTTGCAATGGAAAATCCGCCGCCATTTCTTTGGGCCGAATTTCCGGATACTGTGCCATCGTTGAGTGTTACCGTGCCTTGCCCAATGGAAAAGCCACCACCGTACGCTTCGGTGCGGTTGCCCGACACCGTTCCCCCATTTATGGTGAGCGTTGGGTTCGATTCTAAATAAACACCGCCGCCGTTGTTGGCACTGGTGTTGTTGGCAATGCTACCGTTGTCCATTTGCATGGCTCCGGAAATCATCATGACGCCACCGCCAAAGGAGTTGCTTCGGTTTTCGGAAATTTGGCCGCTTAAAAATGTAAAATTAGAACTGCCCATGCAATATACGCCACCACCACCGGAAGAGCCGGTGTTGCCGCTGATAACGGCACCATTTAAAATAAGTGTGCTGTTTTCTACATGAACACCACCGCCGTTACGAGAGGCTGTGTTTCCACTGATGGTACCATTGTTTAGCGTGACGGTGCCGCCTTCGACAACGGTTACGCCGGCACCGTTTTGTGCTTCGTTGCCGGAGATGGTGCCACCGTTTAAGGTGAATGTTCCAAGCAAAGAAACACCGGCGCCTGCTTGTGGCGAAGTGTTGTTAGAAATGTCGCCACCATTCATGGTGAAAGAACCCAAAACGGAAACGCCACCACCGCGTTGGCTCGTACTATTTTGTGTAAGGGAGCCGTTGTTCATTTCAAACACGCCTTCGCGATCGATATATACAGCACCGCCGTATTCGCCGCTGTTGTTGGTGATGGTGCCGCCGTTCATCACAAAGCGGCCACCGGGGGCAACGGCCACACCACCACCACAGCGCCCGGCTGTATTGCCGGAGATTTCCCCGCTATTCATGATAAAAGAAGCGCCGTTTGCCACAAATACACCGCCGCCATAATGGCTGGCAACGCCATCTAAAACAATGTAAGTGCCAAAGCCATCGGTGATTTTGCCGGCACCATTTCCACTGGCGTTGCAATCTTCCAGCACCAAGGAGCCGCGCACTTCCAGCACGGATTTTTGCTCACCGGTGCCGGTGCCGTCCAGTGTATAACCATTGAGGCATAGGGAAACGCTTTCGCCGGCCGGTATCACAAAATCTTTGTCTATAATATTTTCAACCACCACATATTGCCCGCTTGTTAAGGTGGTGTTGCTTTCGTTTGTAATTTCTGTGGCATTTGCGTGGTCGATTCCACAACTTTGGATGGAAGAAGATGTGGTGTCGTCTATTTTTATAATAACACTGGGTAAAACAACGCCGGAAGCCAGCACATATTCGGTGTTTGTTAGCTGGGCAGTGTATACAAACTCTGCCGATGTTTCGGATGAAAAAGGTGCATTACCTTGCAAGGTCCAGGTAACGGCCACTTGGTCTGGTTGTGCGTTTTGTAAAATAGAACTTGAGGGGAGGGGGGCGTCCACAGGGGTTGTTAAAAATAGTGCCTGAATGGAAGCGATAAAATCCCAATAAAACGATAAATTGGTTGTGAAGGTTCTTGTAATGGGGGGGCTTTGTAAGGAAGCTGAAGAAGGTGTGGACGATATTTGCGAGGAAGAGGACGACGGCAAAGACGAGGGGGTGGGTGGCTGAGTGGAAGCGCTACTGGATGGGGCGAAACTGCTGCTGCTTTCTGAGGAACTGCTGCCAGAGGATGAACTGCCGCTTGAAGAAGCACTGCCGCTGCCAGAGGTTGGGCTGCTTTCCGGGGAACTGCCGCTGCCGGAGGGAGCGCTGCTACTTGGAATAGAGGTACTTTCTGGGGCGGGTAGGCCGGAAACCTCAACCGTTACAGATAGCTCCGATGGCAAAGCCTGTAACACTTCCTGCTCGGTTGTATTTAAAGGCAGTATAATTTCTGTTTCGTGCAAAGGTTGTATCGTTAATACGCGCCTTATTTCACCTGTTTGTTGTGCAAATAAGGGTGTTTGAAACTGAAAAAGGCATATAAAAAATACAATGGCGGAACAAAGCCACGTTTTGCGTGTCGTCGTCATAGATACCCCTCTTTTCTGTTTAAATTTAGATAATATAAAATACATGAATGTGTGCGTTTATAGATTGTATCATAGAGGAGGATGAAAAAAAATGGTTCTTATGTAGAATAATGGGGACGGGAGGGATTTTTTCTGGCGTTATGCATGCGTAGGTTATTCAAAAAGAATCAATGGTGCATGTGCCTCTTGATTTTTTGTATAAAAAAGGTGATCGGCAAAAAAAGTGTACGTTTTTTGCCGATCACCTAGGTAGTGTCGACAATCGTGTTCAGTCGGCCTATTTTGGCACTTTTTCCGCCCAATTTGGCCTAAAAATCTTGCATTCCATGAAGGAGTCCTGCAATTTTTAGACCAAATTGGACAAAAAATAGCTCAAAATATGCTCGATTCTAAGATTGTCGACACCATTTAGAAAATGTTTGCGTTTTATAGCTTCGTTTGTTGTTTTTAATCATCTGTATGAAATTTATGATTTGTGGAAGGCAGCGCTTGTGTGTTCATCTGCTGCATGGAAAATTCTATATGCTGTATTATAAATGCTTCTCTTGGTTGCGCGCCCGATATTGAAATGGCGTGATGCCCATTTCCTTTTTAAATATTTTCGTAAAGTAACTTTGGTCATCAAAGCCAACAGCCAAAGCAATGTCGATAAGTTTTAACTGTGTGGATTGTAAAAGCTCTTTGCTTTTTTTGATGCGCAAGCTGTTTAAAAAACCACTAAATGGCTGGCCCAGCTCCCGTTTGAATACACGGCTGAAATAAGAAGGGGACAAAAATACGCGTTGTGCCACTTGTTCTAGGGTGATTTTTTCGTGAAAGTGTGTTTGCATGTACTGCGTGGCGGCATAAATGGCATTTGCATGCTTTATATCGCCAAAATTGAATACGTGGTCCATAAACTCGCTCGTTACAGCCGATAGCCATGTGGCTAAGGTGTCTAGCGTTTGCAATTCCGGAATGATTTGCAGGTATTCGTGCGTAAGACGCAGGCAATGTTCTGAGTTGGCACCACTGCGTATGGCTGTTCTTGAAATGAGTACAAGCAGTTCGTATACACGGCTTTTCGCGATGTCTAGGTTGTTTCCGGTGGAGAAAAAGATATATCCAAACAGTTCATTCAGGTGCTTTTGGGCACCGGCCCGGTCGGCTTTAGACAGTGCATCCAGCAGTTTTTTTTCGGTGTCGAAGGGGTAAGGCAGTGCACTGGATAACCCTTTTAGCTGATAAATATAGGTGGCAATGTTTTTTTGGATATCATCGGCTTTTTTTCGTCCCATCAACCGGTTTGCTTCGCTTACATCGTTTACAAAGGCAACCATCATAAACAGCATGTTGGCCATTGCTTCTACTTTTTCGGCTTGTATTTGTGGAATGTGCAAGAGATATTCTTGAATGCTTGGTAAAATGTGTTTTGGAAGATGTAAAATCTCTTGCAAATCGATGTCGATGTAATCTTGTGGGTCAACCATTAAAAAAGGGCCCACCGTTATTTGGGCAATGGCTTCGCCCATGGTAAGAATGGGCGAGGTAAAGCATGTGAGGCCCATGGGACAAAAATAAATATACTTACCACCAAAGCGCTCGGCTTCGTGCAGGCTATACAGTTGTGTTTGCTTGCAGGAAGTGTGAGTGAAACCGGAAAGGGAACACATTTGGCAATTTGTGCTGGCCAAACCACAAGAGTGCAAGAGTTGCCCATCTACTGTGGAGATAGAACACCCAAGGCCGGTGACATTATAAAATGTTTGTGCACATTCGGATGCCAGTGCAAAGTCGAATGCTGTTTTTTGCAAAAAAGTCACCTCCGTTTGGGTGGTTTTAAGGGATCATCGTAAAGGTTATGTTAGAATTTTGACATAAACGAAGGCGAATGTAAACCGAAAATCAAAATTTTACTATTTTCAAAAAAGACAAAATAATTATAAAAATGTAAAAATCTTACCAGTTTTTGTAAAGTGAGTTTTTGTATAATTGAACACAGAACAGCGGAAGGAAGCCGCCGCATTGCATCCAAATGGCTTATAAATACTAAAATATAAATAAAGTAAAAAGAAAGAGCGGGTATGTATTATGAGTATTTTAATTGAAATTTCGGAAAAGCTGCAAAAAGGCAAAGCAAAAGACGTAAAAGCGTTGGTGGAGCAAGCGGTAGAAGAAGGCTTAGGTGCAAAAGAAATTTTGGAGGATGGCCTGCTATCCGGCATGGGCATCATTGGCGAAAAATTTAAAAATAATGAAGTGTTTGTACCGGAAGTGCTTGTGGCAGCACGTGCCATGAACATGGGCGCAGCGGTTTTAAAACCGTTGTTGACGGAAGCAGGCGTAAAAGCCAGCGGCAAAGTGTGCATTGGCACAGTGCAAGGCGATTTGCACGACATTGGCAAAAACCTTGTAAAAATGATGATGGAAGGCAAAGGTCTTGAAGTGGTTGATTTAGGTACAGACGTTTCGCCTGAAAAATTTGTGGAAACTGCCATCAATGAAAATTGCCAAATCATTGCTTGCTCGGCTCTTCTTACCACCACGATGAATGTGATGGAAGAGGTTGTGAAAAAAGTGGGCGAATCGGAGCTGAATGGAAAAGTGAAAGTGATGATTGGTGGTGCACCGGTTACACAAAGCTTCTGTGATAAAATTGGGGCCGACAGTTATACCCCGGATGCGGCCACCGCAGCCGAAGTGGCCGTTTCCCTGTGTGGTGAGACTGCATAAAAACCGATGTGGATACATAGGCCGGGTGCATGAAAGCTTAAAAGTAGAACATTGAGATTAAGATGAAAT
>CAYJIH010000042.1:0-6279 GCA_964370195.1 uncultured Oscillospiraceae bacterium | reverse complement strand
ACATAGGCCGGGTGCATGAAAGCTTAAAAGTAGAACATTGAGATTAAGATGAAATGATGAGGCATTTGAAATGGCGAAAGAGATATTGATTCAAACGTTGAAAGGTGAAAAAACACAGCGTGCACCGTGGGTTCCGTTTGCCGGTGTGCATGCAGGCGCCCTTGTGGGAGCGGATGCAAGCGAAGTGTTGCTGAATGAAGACAAGTTGGTAGAGGCCCTTTTGGCTGTAAACAAATTGTATAAACCAGACGGCCAGCCTGTTGTGTTTGATTTGCAGCTGGAGGCAGAAATATTAGGTTGTGAACTTGTTTGGGCAAAAGATGGGCCGCCATCTGTGGCAACGCACCCATTGGCAGACACGATGAGTGTGCCGTGCGAATGCACGCTGCCAACCGAAACAGACGGGCGGATGCCATTGGTATTGTCGGCTATGCGCCGCATGAAAGAAGCCGTGGGAGACACAACCGCCTTGTATGGCTTGATTACAGGCCCGTTTACGTTGGCTTCGCATCTTCGTGGGAACGATATTTTTATGGATATGTACGATGATGAAGAGTATGTAGAGCAGCTTTTGGATTTTTGCAAAAAAGTGGCCATTTGCATGAGTGATATGATGATAAAGGCCGGCATGGATGTGATTGCTGTGGTGGACCCGCTTGTGTCTCAAATTTCGGCCGATCATTTCACGCAGTTTTTGACAAAACCATTTACAGAGTTGTTCGAGGATATCAATAAAAAGGCGTTTTCATCGTTTTTTGTTTGTGGGGATGCCACACGCAACCTTGCTGTGATGTGCGAGACAAAACCACATTCCATTTCCATTGATGAAAATGTTGATATGGTGGCGGCAAAAGCCATTACAGATAAATACAATGTTGTTATTGGGGGCAATATTCCGCTTACGTCCGTGATGTTGCACGGCAGCCAACAAGATAATATTAAGGCTGTGGTGGAGCTGATTGATAGTGTAGAAAGCACACAGAATTTCATTGTGGCCCCCGGTTGCGATATGCCGTATGCCGTGCCTGTAGAAAACACCATTGCCGTTGCGCAGGCTGTTTTGGAAACAGACACCATGCGCGAAACAGTGAAAAACTATCAAAGTGCCAGCTTTGATGTGGATGCGGTGGAACTGCCAAATTACGAGGCATTGGAAAAACCGCTTGTGGAAGTGTTTACGCTCGATTCGGCCACGTGCGCGGCATGCACATACATGATGGGAGCCGCACAAGTGGCGAAAAATCAGTACGGTGACCGTATTGATATGGTGGAATACAAATTCACACTAAAAGAAAATATTGCGCGTTGTATGAAAATGGGTGTAAAAAACCTGCCTTCTATTTATATCAATGGCAAGCTTAAATTTTCTTCTATTATTCCAAGTAAAGAGGAATTGGAAAGCGCTATAAACGAAGTGATGTAAGCGACATATACCGTATATTTAATGGTTTTAGATATGTAAAAGCCGTGCCTTTGGCACGGCTTTTACAAAATGGTGAATAGAATGAAATTGTATTTAACAACAGGGTTTTTAGGGGCCGGCAAAACAACGTTTTTAAAGAATTTTTTGCGTCTGTTCGAGAAGCAAAAGTTGTATTTGATTATCAATGAGTTTGGGCGCGAAGGTGTGGACGGCACATTGCTGCGCGAGATGAATACGTATATGGCCGAAATCAACAACGGTTCTATTTTTTGTGCTTGCCGTTTGGATAAGTTTGAGGAAGAATTGCGAGCAATTATAAAAAATCATGCGGATACTGAGGTGATCATTGTGGAGGCCTCGGGTTTAAGCGACCCAACGAATGTACGAAGCGTGTTGCAGGCATCGGCTTTTCAAACCATAGAATATTGTGGAAGTGTGTGCCTTTTAGACGCCGCACGCTTTCAAAAAGTAAAATCAACGGCAAGGGTGGTGCCAAAGCAAATTCAGGTATCTAGCCTTGGGCTTATCAACAAAACAGATTTGGTACAAAAACAGCAAATAGAAGAGCTTAAGCAGGATGTGCTGGCCATGAACCCGGCCATGCATTTGGAGTGTACACAATTTGGCGCAGTACAGGCCGATTGGCTTCGTTATATAACACCACAATTAAACATGGAACAAGCCCTTACGAAACGGGATATCACATTGCAAAAGGCAACACTTCATATAAACGAAAATATGAGCGTGCAAACGCTGAAAGCATGCTTGCAGATGATTGCGGAAGACACGTATCGGATCAAAGGGTTTGTGCGGCTACAAGGGAGCGTATACCTTGTGGACTGCGTGGGAAGCTATTTGCAAGTGGGGCCGTATGCCGGCGACACATGCAACGAAAATGCACTTGTGGTGCTGGCAGGTGTGGGGATGTCTTTGCGCAAAGCGCTTAAAACGGCACAAGAGTGGTACCCAAACGATATAGAAACTGTGGTTTTTTAGAAGGGGGAGGGTGTTGTTTGTATACACAGCTTATAAAGCAAATTTTGGATTTGGGGGCAACGGGTGTTGCTGAAATAGCAGTGTCTAAAATGCAATTCGAGCCATCTTTTCGGAGCCTTTGTGAAGCAAATTCCTGCGGAAAATATGGGAAGTCATGGGCGTGCCCACCGATGGCCGGCGAAGCACAAGACCTGATTGCAAAAGCGAAAAAATACAGCCATGCCATTGTGTATCAAACGGTGTCTCCCTTAGAGGATTCGTATGATATTGAAGGAATGGAAGCGGCTTGCACACGTCATCATACATTAAGCTCGAAAGTAACCGAACTTGCAAAAAAACAGAAGCTAACAGATTTTTTGAACCTGAGTGCAGGGGGCTGCAGTGTATGTTCTACCTGTGCTGCGCTTGAAGATAAATCGTGCTATTTTCCTGAAAAACGTGTGTCATCGCTAGATGCATACTGTGTAAATGTATCGTTGCTTGCGAAAGATTGTGATTTAAAATATGTGAATGGACAAAATACGGTTACATATTTTAGTGCGCTTTTGATAAAAGAATAGCGTGCTTTTTTATGGGGGTTATCGCTTGCTGAAACGGGTGAATGTGCAAAGGGGGCAAAATGGTAGATTGTTGCTAAAAATATTTTTGCTAAAACAATAACTTTTATTGCATTCTGTCTGTCACTCCAGTATAATGGGGTATACAGGCAAAGTCATATAAGGAAATTTATTGCAAAAAGGAGAAAAAAACGTGAGTAATTACAATGCAGTTCTCGCAAGAAACACAGAAAATGCACCAAAAGGGGTGGCACTTAGCTCGCAAAGTGTGGCGTTTTCCCATTACAACAATTTTTCTGCCCAGTTGCCCATTGATCCAAAAACAGGGGCACTTGTGGCAGGGGGCATCAAAGAGCAAGCAGAGCAATGCTTTTTAAACATTGAAGCCATTGCCAAAAGCATCGACCATGTGATGAGCGATGTGGCCAGATTGACTGTGTTTGTTACAAACATTGAAGATTTAGATGCTGTGGACGAAGTGTTTAAAGGTTTTTACCCCACATACGTGCCGGCACGCACCAATGTGGCCGTGGATGCCCTGCCAATGGGCGCGCTTGTGCAAATTGAAGCCCTTTTAACAAATGGCGAAGGCACCATTCCGAATGCACCGCAAGCAGGCGATTTAATTAAATTGTGCAATAGCACAGAAAATGCACCGCAGTGTGCTCTTTCTACACAAACTGTGTCGTTCTCGCACTACAACAACATTTCTGCACAGCTTCCCATCTGCCCGAAAACGGGCCGTGTGGTGGAAGGCGGCGTGAGCGCACAAGCCATTCGTTGCTTGCGCAATATCAAAGCGGTTTTGGAAAGCATTGATGTACCTATGGACGACATCGTGCGTATGACAATCTTCCTAACCGATCTTGCAGATAAAGAAGCTGTGGATGCAGTGTACAAAACATTCTTCCCGGATTCTGCCATTGCCAGAACAGTAGGCTACATGCCGGCACGCACTGTGGTACAAGCAGCCGCACTGCCCATGGGTGCTTTGGTGCAAATGGAAGCCGTTGTGTCTCACGGAGATGGCACCCCGCCACAGCTTGTGGAAGATAGACACGGCATTGTAATTTATGCAAACAATACAGACAAAGCACCTAGCTGTGCAATGTCCACACAAACAGTGGCTTTCTCGCACTACAACCACATTTCTGCCCAGCTTCCGGTGGATGCAAAAACAGGTGCGCTTGTAAGCGGTGGTGTAAAAGAGCAAGCAACCTGCTGCTTCACCCATCTTAAAAATATTGTGGAAAGCATCGGCCACAAACTGGAAGATACAGTAAAAGTGAATATTGCTTTGCAAAACATCGAAGATTTGGACGCTGTAAACGAAGCATATGCAGCATTTTTCAAAGAGGGCACACCGGCAAAACGCGTGATAGGCGTTTCGGCTTTGGCAAAAGGCGCTCTTATCCAAGTGGATGCCGTGGTTGCCAACGAAGAAGGCACACCGCCTAAAGTTTAAATTGATTTTCATGGCCTCTTTTCTTGTAATGGGAAAGGAGGCTGTTTTTTGTTTGAACGTATAACTTTGGAACACGGGTATTGAGCGTGGGACAAAGAGGATACGGAGGTTTTGCCAGATAGGGGCGTCTTCGTATCACCAAAAAATAAATTATCGTATATAAAAAACTGCCCACATAAGCCGAAATTTTATCGGGTTATGTGAGCAGGCTTTTTGTTTGTGCTTTTTTTACTTCTCTTTTTTTTCGAATAATTTGCTCGCTTGTGCCATATTTTCTTGCACGTTTACACCAAAAGGACAGCGGCTTTCGCAAGAGCCACACATCACGCAGTCGCTTGCGGCTGCATTTAATGAATGGTAATGCGATGCTATTGTTGGTGGTATTTCACCACTCTCTTTAGCGATATCTAAAAATTTTGTTACCGCTGCAATATCGATGTGAACGGGGCACGGCAAGCAATGGTTACAGTACATGCATTTGCCCGTTGCCTTGATTTTGCCGGTGTTGCTTAAAACTTCCGTATAATCTTTTTCGCTGTTTGTGCAAGTTACATAGGCAAGCGCTTCGTTCAGTTCTTGCATACTGCCACAGCCGATAAGCACCGAAGTTACGGCAGGGCGCGTTAGCGAGTAATGGCAACATTGCACAACGCTCAATGCTTTTCCAAAGGGGGAACTTTCTGCTTTTAAAAGCGTGCCGGCGCCCAGTGCTTTCATTACGGTAATGCCCACATCAAGGGCTTCGCAGGCTGTGTATAGCTTTTGCCTTGCCGCGTTAATAATCAATTCGGGTTTGTTAAGCCCTTTGTGCTCCATTAAGTCCATCACAGCAACGTTTTCATCTTCAAGGTCATAAGCTGGGTTGATGCTGAACATCAGCACATCAATGAGGCCGTTTTCCACCATTTTGAGAGCCACAAGTGGATTGTGTGAGCTGACACCGATGTGTTTTATAATGCCCTTTTCTTTGAGTGCTTTAACATATTCGATTATTTCGCCATTAAAAACAATATCATAATCTTCAAAACTGTCCACATAATGAATCATGCCTACATCGATATAATCGGTTTGTAAACGCGTGAGCAAATCTTCAAAAGATGATTTTGTTTTTTCTATATCACGCGTTCTTTCGTATTGGTTATTTTGCATAACCGTGCACAGGTGCCCTTGTATAAACATTTTTTCACGGCGGCCAACGAGTGCGTTTCCAATAGCAGTTCTCACCTCGGGTTGTGGCATAAATACATCAATATAGTTGAGCCCTTTATCCATGGCAGTGTGAATGATTTCGCTTATGGTTTCCTGTGGTTTTCCGTTAAACCATTCGCCTCCAAGGCCGATAACGCTAACATCTAGGTTTGTTCGTCCAAGCTTTCTATACTGCATAGCTCCCCCGATTATTAAGCATCCTGTTTTGTGTCTGCCATTTGAATTTCGCGCAAGTTTACACCTTGTGGCAGTTCGTATGCAAATTTAATGGTTTTTGCAACATCCTCGGCTGTAATAGAGCCAACACCACAGGCATCTTTCCAAACATGGTATCCATCGATAATATCACTGTTTGTTGTGTGGCCTAAAAGCTCTGTATCAACAGCGCCGGGGCATATGCGCATCACGCGGACATTGTGCGAAGACAGCTCCATTCGTGCAACCTCGGAAAGCCCAACAACACCATATTTGCTTGCGCAGTATGCCGCATGATTTCCAAAGGGTTTTACACCGGCGATGGAAGAAATATTGATAATCGTGCCACATTGTCTGTCTTTCATATCATTCATAACAATTTGCATGCCATTCATAACGCCCATTACATTTACATCAAGCATTTTTTGCCATTC
>CAYJIH010000041.1:0-14056 GCA_964370195.1 uncultured Oscillospiraceae bacterium | reverse complement strand
GTGCCCTTAAATGAAAATTTTGTCCACTTTCTAAAAGTGGCGGGGTGTGGGGCAGTGCCCCACGGCCTTAAGGCTAGTCTTCCGCCAGCACAATAATATAGTCGTCTTCGCCGAAGGTAAGTTTGTCGGATTTCAGTGGGCTGGTGACAATTTCGAAGCCTTTGTCGCGTTGCAGTTTATAGCCGATGGCGATTTCATTTTTTTGGCGCACGATTTCGGTTACAATATAAAAATCCATTTCCATGTTTAGTTGCACGTAGTGTGCAGCTTTACGGATATAAATTTCCGAACCTTCTTGTTGCAACAACTCTTTAAACACGCGTGCGAGGTCTCGGTTTTCAGACACTTGTGTTAAAATCAAGTTTACGATATTGGAGCCAACAACGAGGTCGTTTACTTCGGCCACTTGTGCAAGGCGTTGGTTTGTAATATTTTTCAGTTCGCTTGTGATGCTAAGGGGGCTGTTTTCTTTTTGTGCAATATCGCGCAAATGAATGAGTTTCAGCAGTGTCATGGCATCGGATTCTTCCGTGTCGCAATCATCAGCGCTTAGCAGCAGCACGTGGTTTAGAGGTTGTTGTATCAGTGCTTCAAGATTACTGCGGCGGTTTGTGTCGCAGTTTACTAGATGCAACGTGATATTTTTCAATTGGCTTGCGAAAGAAGAGAGTGCGTCTTCGTCTAAATCTTCATCGGCCACGGTAACGGTGGATCCATGCAGGAAGTAATCATCCAATTGCAGCACCACATCTTGCAACATTTCGTTTTGCCCAAGCACAAGAACATGCTCTTCGGTAGGGCGCACATCCCCTTGCGAGCAATACGGCGCAATATCGGGAAGCGCCACAGGGGTATCGGTGGGTTTTGCCATGCCATCGTCTTCCACCAGCAGTAAAAGATCATCTGTTTCGCAAAGCACGGTATCGCCGGCCGGGTTTAGCAAGATATCTTCGCCGCGGCGAAATCCCATGGGTGTTGCCATGGGGAACAAGTTCAATGTTTCGCCAAATGTTTTACCGGCAAGTGTGGGAAGATGCTCGAAATAAAGTTCGTTTCCATCATAATCGAACAATTCCACCAACACATTGGAAAGGCCGGGTTGCCGGCATGTTTGTGCGATGATACGAGAAATGGCGTCTTTTACCAAAATCAATTCCGCATTGCCTTCGCCGGCAATGAGCGCGGCTTCGTAGTTCATGCTGTCTGTAACGGTGGCCACAACGTGTGGCAAGTTTGTAAGATGCGGATGACTTTTGATATAGCTGGTGATGGCCAAAATGGCCTTTGTCGTTACAAAATCCTCTTGCTCGTTAATGATGATTGAGCGACACGTATCGATGGAGCATTGTTGCAACATATGCACGTCTGTGATGCTGCCGGTGCGGCAAATAATGCGTGTGGTTTTTAAATCTTGAATTTGTTTTGCAATGGCGGTTTCCATTTCTTCCTTATCTTCCGGCGAAAGAATAACGATGCAACCGTCTTTTTGGTTTTCGTTGGCCACAATCAGTTCCGAAAGAATGGTAAACACGCTGTCGTTAAACCCAAGCACCAGTGTATGGCCGTATTCCACCACAAGCGAATTGCCCTTTTTCAGCGAATTCAATTTTTCCTCAAACCCGGTGGTGATGATACCGATTAAGATACTGGTGATGAAAATACCACACAGCGTAACAATAGACATTAAAACCAAATTGGGTAGATTTTGTGTGTCGGCAGCCGTGATGGTGCCTGCGTCAATCACGTGCATCACACTTTGCCAAATATTAGAAACAATGCTACCTTGCCCAAATAAATACACCAGAACACCGGTTACCACCACCACAATGGCGGTGGCTATGAACAAAATACCCACCAATGCAATGGCACCCTTCGCCATTAGGTTGTCGAACCGATAGCGCAGCACAGCTTTCCACCCTCGCTTTTGTTGATGCAACACAAACGCCTCCTCTTGTAAAACCGTTATAAAAACGTATTTTTTAGTAGATAATTCCCTTTTTCACTTCTTTCGTTTTGGCACAGTATCTATCCATTATTATAAAGGATAAAAACGGCACTGTCTAGCGGTGTTTCGGGCGCGGGAACCACGGTGGTGAATCAGAAACTGCAATTTTGGCAAAATGCACAAAAATGACGCCAAAAAATGAGTTTGTTATTACATTTTCTAAAATGTGCCAAACCGCCGGAAAGTAAGGCGTACAACGGCATTGCCCCACTTTAGGCCGTTTTTTGGATGTGACTGGTTTTTACAGAATTCGGGGTGTATATAAATGGGCGCTGAATTGAAAAAAAATTGGTTATGATGTATACTTTTAATAAGTTTTTGAAAGGGTATTAAAAACTACATCGTCAATCGAAACTATTTTCATGTGTGTTTTTAACGTTTTTCTACAAAAAGGCGGTGGCTGCATTTAGAAAACGGTTCCTTAAAGATCACGGTGCATGTGATCTGTTTAAAAGCATACCTCGGACGAAAGGATTGTAATGAACATTCGAAAACAAAACAGTGTTTTTTGGATCGCGTTGGTTATTTTGGTGGCTCTTGCCGCTTGGGGCATTGTGTTGCCACAGTCGATGGGGCTGGTGGGCGATTTTATGCTTCAGTTCTTTAGCGTAAATTTTGGGTGGTTTTATTTGCTTGTTATGTGCGTATATGTGGCATTTACCGTTTATATTGCACTTAGTAAATATGGGCGCATTCGGCTTGGCAAAGATACCGATCGGCCCGAGCATAGCAATATTTCGTGGTTTGCCATGTTGTTTTCGGCCGGCATGGGCATTGGCCTTGTGTTTTGGGGCGTGGCAGAACCGCTTACCCATTATTTATATCCGGATGGCATGGCGGGCGGCACCGCCGAAGCGGCCGAGTTTGCCATATTTTCTTCCTTTTTCCACTGGGGTTTTTACCCATGGGCAAGCTATTGCATTTTGGCGTTGCCGCTGGCGTATATGCAGTTTCGAAAAAATAAAGGCGGGCTGATTAGCACCATTTTTATCCCGTTGTTTGGCGAAGAAAAAATGCGCGGCCCACTGGGAAAAACCATTGATGTCTTGGCCATCATTGCCACGGCGGCGGGCGTATCTACGTCGCTCGGGTTTGGTGTTTTGCAAATTAACAGCGGGCTGAACCACTTGTTCGGTGTGCCCACCACCACGTTGGTGCAAATCATCATTATTGGGGCGGTTACGGTGCTGTTTTTGATTTCCGCCGTTTCCGGCATCGACCGTGGCATTAAGTTTTTATCGAACACAAACATTGCCATTTGCGGGCTTTTGATGCTGATTGTGTTGATTGTGGGGCCCACGGTGATGATTTTAAATGCCTTTACGAATGGCCTTGGGCAAAATATTTCACAACTTGTAAGCGAAAGTTTGCGCATTCCGGCATTTGGAGATAGCAGCTGGGTAACCAATTGGCGTGTATTTTATTGGTCGTGGTGGATTGCATGGGCGCCGTTTGTGGGCATGTTTATTGCACGCATTTCAAAAGGGCGCACCATCCGCGAGTTTGTGGTGGGTGTTACATTGGCCCCGGCCATTTGTTCGTGCGTTTGGTTTGCAATTTTTGGCACAACGGGCATCAGCTTTGGCCCCGAAGTGGCCGAGGTTGCCATTCAAGTAACAGAAACAGCGTATTTTGTCATCATGGATTTGTTGCCGTTTGGGCAAATTATCTCGCTTGTTACCGTGGTGCTGTTGTTTACCTTTTTCATCACATCGGCCGATTCTGCCACGTTTGTGCTGGGCATGTTTTCTACACAAGGCAGTTTGAATCCGTCGGCCAAAATCAAAGTGGTGTGGGGCATCATCCAGTCGCTTTTGGCAATGGGTTTGATGCTGGCAGGGGGCCTGCCGATGCTGCAAAGTATGACCATTTCCGCGGCGTTTCCGTTTGCGTTTGTAATGCTGTTGGCGCCGGTGGCGCTGATGCGTTGCCTTCGTGAGGAAATGGGCGAAAGCGCGAAAAAGAACCCGAAAAAGGAAAAAACAAAGCAGGTGAAAGAAGAAAAAACAAGCATCCGGCGTTTTACCATCAAAGAAAAGGCGAATGTGGTGTATGCAAAGGTGCTGCGTCAAAACAACGCGCGCATGAAAGAAGGGGACAAAAAAAGCACACACACGCAAAATATGAAAAAAAGAGCATTGTGATAAAATAATAAGGACAGGCCTGCTATAGACAAAAACAATAGCAGGTCTGTTTTATATTGAAAAAATCAATTTCGTTTGCGGTGAAAAATGCAGTATACTGAGGGGTGTACAAATAGGGGATTTTGGTAAAATTAGTATCACAAAAAGGCTCATCCATGCACGTTGTGCTGCCTGCGTTTTTGTTATCGTTAACAAAAATTTTGCGCGGGTTTTTGCAAAGCGTGTGGTGAGAGCCGGTGCCCGCAGTGTTTACACTTGCAAATCGATGGAAAATTTTATATGATATAAAGAAATGCAAAGTTCGCTTCCCGCGAAAAGGAGACTGCTATGGAGGCAAAACAACGTAGAGAAGAGATTTTACGCCTACTAAACATGGATATGAAACCGCTGAGTGCCACACGCCTTGCCGACCATTTTGGTGTAAGCCGCCAAATTGTTGTGGGCGACGTTGCTTTGCTGCGCGCTGCAGGCGAGTGCATCACAGCCACATCGCGTGGTTATGTGCTTGGCAAAGCCCCGGGCATAGAAGAAAAAGCCGACACATACGTGCTTACCTGTTCTCATGATAAAAGTGCGCTGGAAACTGAATTGTATACCGTGCTAGACAACGGAGGCTCGTTTTTAAATATCTCAATAGAGCATAAATTGTATGGAACCATTGTATGCGACATGAACATCACAAGCCGCTACGAGGCCGACGTTTATTTAAAACAAATAGCGCTAGACAGCGCCCCCTTACTGTCAGATTTAACGGGTGGTGTTCATTTCCACACCATCCATTGCCCTAGCAGTGATGTATATCGCCGTGTGCTTTCGGCTTTAAAAGACAAAGGCTTGCTTTACAGCCAGCGTTAAGCGCCGTTTTGGCGAAGGGATATGCAAACAAATAGAAAACGCCTGCCGTAAACCGAATGTGGTTTTTGGCAGGCGTTTTGAGCTACTGTGGCAGGTGTGGAAAAGTGTTTTTGGGGGGATGCACGGCAAAGCGCCTGCATTCGTTTTATGGTTTGTGTGATGGCGCCATTACAATTGGTTCATATCTAAGCTGCGCGTGTGGGCGATGGGCTCCCACACCGTTTGGCGCTTAAACAAGCTGTACACGGTGATGGGCACCCAGCTGATGACGTATAAGGGGAAAAAGAGAAGGCCGGTGGATGTGTGCGGCAACACGCGCCCACACGTTTGCTTCATAAGGCATGTTGCCAGCAGGGAAAGCGCCATAAGCGCCAACATGCCAATGCCGGTGGCCGTAAAAAACAGAGAAAAAAGTGCCTGTGCGGTGCCAAAATGGAGCAAGAAATACACAAGCCAGCCGCTGCATAAGCTGCCAATGAACAAAGAGGGAAGCAGCAAAATGGGCATGAGATAAACAAGCGCCACGTCCAGTATCACAGCCGAGCGGTTTTGCAGGCCACTGTGGAGCAAACGGCCCAACAGAAGCCGGGCGCTTTGTGCACCGCCTGTGCACCAGCGTTTTCGCTGTTTTACGGTTTCTGTAAATAAAAGCGGTTGTTCATCATAAATAACAGCCGATGGCACATAGTGCACGCGCTGGCCGTGCAGCACACATAGGGCTGTAAATTCATAGTCCTCTGTCATGGTTTTTGTGTGCCAACCACCCATTTTACGCAAAAGCCGGCAAGACACCATAAACCCACTGCCGTTCACGAGTGCCGAAAGACCCAAAGCCTCCCGCCCTCCGTTTAAAAAGCGGCTCAGTGTCCACCACCAAGCGCTGCCGGCGGTGGATACGGCAGTATCTCCCGGGTTTTTGCTATCTCGAAAGGCTTGCGCTGCCTGTGTGCCGCTTGCCACGGCGTTGTTCATCTGCTGTAGAAAATCGGGGTGCACCAAATTGTCTGCATCAAACACACACACAGCGTCGTAGGCATCCTCTTTCAAAAGGGCATCCACCATTTGAGAGAGCACCTGCCCTTTTGAAGTGATGTTGCCCTGCGCTTTGAAAATATGTGCCCCATGGCGGCGCGCCACAGCCTCGGTATTGTCTGTGCAGTTGTTTGGCGCCACATAAATGCGAAACAGCTCTTTTGGATAAGACATGGCGTGCAAACTGTTGCAAAGCTGGCCAATCACGGCTTCTTCGTTGCGGGCGGGAACCAAAATGGCAAAGCGCGTTTTTGGTGCAAAATCCGGCTGGGGCACCGCTTTTTTAAGGCCGAATAATGCCACGATAACATGATATCCATTGTATAAAAGCAACATGCCCGCCGCAATAACCAGTGCAAACGGCACAGAAGTCAACAACTCTTGTAACATTGCAAATTTCACCCTTTCTGTTGTTTAAAGCGTTTGATATAAATACGAAATAGCCCGGCTTTTCACTTCAAAAAAATAAAATGGTGGCTTTACAAAATGTATGCCACTATTTTTTTGGTCTCATTATACCACAAAGCAGGCTGCGTGTGTCAACCAAAGTGGGCGTTGTTTTATGGCTGCAAATTTACAATTTTATACGAAATAACGCTGGTTACGACAAAATTTAAATTCGATTTTGCTAAAATTTTTCATAACAAATGGCAGAGGCCTAGCAAAGTGCACAAATTTTGCATACTATTTTGTGCGCAAAAAAGTACAGTTTTTATTCATTTTGTTTGCATTATATTGTACAAATATGCTATTATAAAAAACATAAGTTGTCGCCTGGGGGCTGGATAGGGCAGGCGCGGCAGTATTTTAGCAAGGTAACTTGCAGTTTGTGCTTTGTAAAACACGGTGCAAAAGGCAAGCATGGCCTGTAGAAATATGCCCGGCAGGGGCCCTTTTTAAAAACCCGGCGAAAAGAAAGGGAACGGATGCATATGAGTTATACACCAGACAAAATCCGCAATATCGTTATTGCCGGACACAGTGACTCCGGCAAAACAAGTCTCTCAGAGGCTTTGCTGTTTCATGCGAAAGCCGTTGACCGTCATGGCCGCGTGGAAGAAGGCAACACCACCATGGACTTTGAGCCTGAGGAAATTAAGCGCAAAGTATCACTTTCATCGGCCATAGCTCCTTTTGAATATGACGATGTGAAAATTAATTTAATCGACGTACCCGGCCTGTTCGATTTCGAACTTGGCTTGCATGAAGGCATGCAGGCGGCCGAAAGTGTGTTGATTGCTGTGTCGGGCCGCAGTGGCCTTACAGTGGGTGCGCAAAAGGCGTATCATCTGGCAGAAAAATGCGGCAAAAGCCGTATGTTCTTCATTGGCAAGCTCGACATGGAAAATGCCGATTACTATAAGGTGTTCGACGAGCTGAAAGACGCGTTTGGGCCTGTGGTTTGCCCCATTGTCATCCCCTATAAAGAGGGCGACAAACTTTTGTATATGAATTTGATTTCCGAAAAATGCTTTAGCTACGAAAAAGGCGTGGCAACACAGGTGGATGCACCACCGCTGGATGCGCGCTACGAAGAGATGCGCAACGCCATGTTTGAGGCGGTGGCTGAAACAGATGATGAATTGATGCAGAAATTTTTCGATGGCACACCGTTTACCATTGATGAGTTGACGGAGGGCCTTCGTATCGGCGTTAAAACAGGCGCCATTGCACCGGTGCTTTGCGGTGTGCCCACAAAACTGGAAGCGATGGACATGCTGTGCTTTAATATGCGCGTGCTGCTGCCCAGTGCACAGCGTGGTGCGGGGCGTATTGGCGTTGCAGACGGCGCAGAAGTTGAGGTGGAATGCGATGCAGCAGGCCCCTTGGCGGCGTATGTGTTTAAAACCGTGGCCGACCCCTTTGTGGGCAAGCTGTCGTATGTGAAAGTGGTGCGTGGCGTGCTTAAAGGCGATGCGCAACTGATAAACAGCCGCACAAATGAGGCAGAAAAGTTGGGCAAACTGCTGTTTTTACGTGGCAAAAAACAAAGCGATGCCGCTGAAATTGGTGCGGGTGACATTGGCGCAATTACAAAATTGCCCACGGCAAAAACAGGCGACACCTTGTGCGCGCCGGGCAATGTGGTGAGTTTTCCGGAAATTGAGTTTCCACGCCCCACATTTACACTTTGCCTGCACACCACACAAAAAGGGGACGAGAGCAAAATTTCCACAGCGTTGCACCGCCTGTTAGAAGAGGATGGAACGTTGCAGTATCGCATGGACAGCGAGACGTTGCAGCAGCTTTTATCGGGCCTTGGCGAGCAACATTTGGACGTGATGGCGTGCAAACTGAAAAGCAAATTTGGCATTGATGTGGATTTGACACAGCCGCGCGTTGGGTATCGTGAAACATTGCGCAAAAAAGTGAAAAAGCAAGGCCGCCATAAAAAGCAAACGGGTGGCCATGGCCAGTTTGGCGATGTAATCATCGAGTTTGAGCCGTGCGACGGCGATGAATTGGTGTTTGAAGAGAAGGTGTTTGGCGGCAGTGTGCCAAAAAACTTCTTCCCAGCGGTGGAAAAAGGCCTGCGCGATGCCGTGGCTCGCGGTGTGGTGGCCGGCTATCCTGTAGTGGGGCTAAAGGCAACCTTGCTAGACGGCAGCTATCACCCTGTAGATTCTTCTGAGATGGCATTTAAAATGGCAGCACGCCTTGCGTATAAGGCAGCTTTGCCCGAGGCATCGCCTGTTATTTTAGAGCCGATTGGTGTTTTGAAGGCATTTGTGCCAGACAACAATACGGGCGACATCATGGGCGAGGCGAACAAGCGCCGTGGCCGCGTGATGGGCATGAACCCTTCGGAAGATGGCTTGCAGTGCGTGGAAGCGGAAGTGCCCATGAGTGAAATGCATGATTTTACTACATTTATGCGCCAACTTACACAAGGCCGTGGCCATTATGATTTCGACTTTGTGCGATACGAGCCACTGCCACAGCAGCTGGAGGCAAAAGTGGTGGAGGATGCGAAGAAGTTGATAGAGGAAGAAAGCGACGAATAGATGTAATTTTTTTGGCTGTGTAAACGATATAACCAGGCCACTTTGGGGAAACTCCAAAGTGGCCTGGTTCATTGCAACGTCCTTTTGCACTATTTTCACAAAAAAACAGTTGACAACACTTTGTTTTTTATAGTATTATTATTCAATCAATGGTTTTTTATAAATAAAAAAACAACGTAAGATTGATTTTATATTTTGGGGGCAACCCTGTTGATAAGGAGTTTTCATATATGCAACGCAAAGAACATATGGTAACGTATGCCGGCCTTGAGAAATTAGAGCATGAGCTGGAGTATCTGAAAACAGAAAAACGAAAAGATGTGGCCGAAAAAATTAAAGTGGCGCGCGGTTATGGCGATCTTTCGGAAAATAGCGAATACGATGAGGCAAAAAATGAGCAAGGTTTTGTGGAAAGCCGCATTGCCGAGCTGGAAAGTATGCTGAAAAATGTTCACATCATCGACGAAGATGAGTTAGACACCGGCCGTGTGATGGTGGGGTGCCATGTGCGCTTGCGCGATGAAGATGGCGACATTGAAGAATACAACATCATTGGCAGCACCGAGGCCGACCCAAATGAGGGAAAAATTAGTGACGAAAGCCCGGTGGGGGCAGCTTTAATTGGCCGCAGTGTGGGCGATAAAGTGGAAGTGGTATTGCCCTCCGGTGCAAGCATTATGTTTGAAATTTTGGAAATTTCAAAATTTATTTAAGTTTTGAATTTGTGTTTTTGCACAGGGAAGCGAGTATACGAAACAAAGAAAACGGCCCCTAGTTTAACAGGGGCGCTGTGGCAGGCGCATGTTGCCATGCCAGCTAGGGCAAGTTTTCTGCTGTAAATGTCTTGCAATTTTTTCTTTTTACTGTATACTAATAAATGAAGCAAAAATGAGAGAGTACCCCTACAAAAGGTGAATGATATGAAGCAGTCTCAGTCGTCTATGTTTTTTGGCTTTAGCCAGAGCTTTTTTAGCTTTGGCTTTTTTGGCTTTACAAAAAACAAGATACGGCATGAGCTCTGCAAGTAAGCAGAATCCCGGTTTCTCAAGGAGAGTTCATGCATGGCATGAACTCTCCTTTTTTTATTGTTGCAACACTCATATAACATGCAGGCGGTGCCTGCCAACAGGAGGAAATAAACGATGATTTTAGTTTTGAAAGAACAAACAGATGCAGCTGAGGTAAAAAAGTTAGAGCAGTATTTGGAAGTGAAGGGCCTGAGCTTGCACACCATTAAAGGGCAAAACACGCAGGTGATTGGCCTTGTGGGCGACACAGCCTCTTTAGACGAAGAAACGCTGTATATGTACACTTGCGTGGACAAAGTGTTGAAGGTGCAAGAACCGTATAAATTGGCCGGGCGTAAATTTCATCCGCACGACAGTGTAATTTCGGTGGGCGAGCATAAAATTGGTGGCGGGCATTTTGCCGTGATGGCAGGGCCTTGCAGTGTGGAAAGCGAGGCACAAATTCTTTCGGTGGCAAGTGATGTGAAACTGGCAGGTGCCAACATTTTGCGCGGTGGCGCATTCAAACCGCGCAGCTCCCCGTATGCGTTCCAAGGCCTTGGCCTCGATGGGCTAGAGCTTTTGAAAATGGCGCGCGAAAAAACGGGCATGCCCATTGTAAGCGAAATTATGGGCACGGAATTTTTGGATGTGTTTGAGCGCGACGTAGACCTTGTGCAAATTGGTGCACGCAATATGCAGAACTTTTTACTATTGCGCGAAGTGGGCAAAATTGGGCGGCCTGTGCTGCTGAAACGCGGGCTTTCGAACACCATCGACGAGCTGTTGATGGCTGCCGAATACATTTTAAGCAGTGGCAAAAGCCGTGTGATTTTGTGCGAGCGCGGCATACGCACATTCGAGACGGCCACGCGCAACACGCTGGATTTGTCGGCGGTGCCGGTGTTGCAGGCAAAATCACACTTGCCGGTGGTGGTAGATCCTTCTCACGGAACAGGGCATTGGTCTTTGGTAAAGCCCATGGCGCTTGCGGCCACCGCGGCCGGTGCCGATGGATTGATGATAGAAGTGCACAACCAGCCAAAAGAAGCGCTTTGCGATGGTGCCCAAAGCCTTACACCGGCGTTGTTCAGCCAATTGATGAAACAAGTGAACCGCGTGCACGGTGCTGTGCATAGCGAAGCATAAGGAGACAAAGCCATAATGAGTGAGCAGAAAAAGGATGCATGCACACCGCATTGTACGGCGTGTGAGGCTGTGCGCACACCAAAAGCGCAAGATCCCCTTTCGGGCGGACAAGAGCAACTAGAGGCGCTGCGCAATGAGATTGACAGCATCGACAGCCGCCTGTGGCCTTTGCTGGAAGAAAGAATGCAAGTGGTGCGAAAAGTGGCCGATGTGAAGCGCGAAAACAACATCGCTGTGCTGGACACAGGGCGGGAAGCCCGCATTTTGGAACGTGTAGAACGTGCCACATCGCCCGAGCTGCGCGCGGAAGTTTCGCTGATGGTGCGCACGATGCTGGCGGTTTCAAAAAGCCGCCAACGCAGTGATTTATTCAGTGGAGAATTGCCGTTGTTGCCGTTGCCACAGCAGCCAAAAGAAGGCACGCTTACGTGTGCCTTCCAAGGGATTGCCGGCGCATGGAGCGAACAGGCGCTGCGGCAGGTGTATCCAAACGCCAATGCGGTTGCTGTGGAAACATTCGAGGATATTTTTCGGGCGGTGGCACAAGGGGAGGTAGACTATGGTTTTGCACCCATCGAAAACAGCCAAACGGGTGCGATAGGCGAAACGTATAGCCTGCTGCGCAAGTACGGCTGTTATATCACCGGGCGCACAAGCCTGGACATTCGGCAGTGCTTGCTTGCACCACAAGGTGTTGCTTTAAACGATATACAGCGTGTTTATTCGCATCCCGAAGCGCTGGGGCAGTGCCGTAATTTTTTGCAAACACATGGGTTTTCTTCGTTGCCACAGCGCAATACAGCCGTGGCAGCGCAGTTGGTGGCGCAGGAAAACGATGGATACACAGCGGCCATTGCCTCAGAATACGCCGCCGGTTGTTATGGCCTAAACGTGTTGCAGCAAGACATTGCAGATACAAAATCAAACCGTACTTCGTTTGTTATTTTATCAAAAACAGCACAATATACGGCCGAAAGTACCCATGTGTCAATCACATTTTCCACAGCGCACCGCAGTGGTGCCTTGTGCGAAGCGTTGCTTCCCTTCATGACATTTGGCGTGAATTTGGCGCGCATTGAGTCTCGCCCGGATAGCGATGGACGGTATCGTTTTTTTGCCGATTTAGAAGGCAATATTTTGGAAGATGAAATGGTGCAAACCTTGCAGCAAGTGGCGGCGGCCAGCTCTTATTTTGAGGTGCTGGGCTGCTATTCCCTTGTTTAGTGTGCGCGGCATCACCGCTAAAAGCGCCACAATGAGAGAAAAAGGCCCGCCTGTGGCACTTTTTTAGGAGAATACGCATGAGCCAAGAAGGAGCATTTTTGTCCCCGTTTGTAGCCGAAAAAGAGCCCGCTGCCTTGGCGGCGCAATTTATGGCGTCCCTGCGGGAACCACAGCAAGCACAGGCGGCCACTTTGGCTGCCATTTTGCGTGGTGCCGCCGCAAGTGAGTTTGGAAAACGGCACCATTTTTCGCAGTGCCACACCGTGGAGGCGTTTCGAAACCATGTGCCAATTTCAAGCTGGGACGAATATGCGGCGCCGATAGAACGCATGGCATGTGGTGAGCAGAATGTGTTGTTCGACGGAAACACAGAGCAGTTTTTGCAAACTTCGGGTACTTTGGGGTGCAATAAATTGTTTCCTTTGAATGAAACTGCATTGACGATTAGTGGTCTTGTCACATGTATACGTACATATTTTCGTCAAAAAGCGGTGCAGGGTGCGGGGCTTAGCGGGTCCGTTTCGAATGCGCGTGTGTTTTTGTTTCCCAGCCCGGCGAATGTGGGAAGCACAGCAGGTGGGATTCCCATCGGGTATGCGTCCGGGCAAACGACACGGCGTTCGGCACAAGCGGTGCAGAAGATGCAGTTGTGTCCATCTTTTGTGCATGAGGTTGAGGATATCGCCGTAAGGCAGGCGTTGCTTTTGTATTTTGCGTTGTCTTGTGGGGATGTGGTAGCGGCAATCGGGAACAATCCGCGGCGGTTTTTGGCGTTGTTGCAAATGGCGCAGCGTGAAAAGGAACAGTGGCCACACGCCATTGCATCCGGTAGGCTTGTGGGTATTTCGCACGATGTAAAGGCGCTACCCAAAAACAAAGAACGCGCACATTTTTTGCAGGCCTTACAACAGGAAGGTGCATTTTGGCCGCGGCAGTATTGGCCACACATGAACTTGGCTTGTTTTTGGTTATCGGGGCCCATGGCGCCGGCAGTGGAGGCGCTGCGTCCACTTTTGCCCGAAAAAACGATATTTTTCGATGCCGGGTATGGTGCCAGTGAGCTGAAAATAAATGTGCCGATTATGCCAAACACACCGTATGCGCCACCGGCGTTATTTGCCGGTTTTTTTGAATTTTTGCCACTGAACAAAAACACACCGCTTTTGTTGCACGAATTGCAAGACGGCGAGCGATATGAAATTTTGTTGACGACGTATGCCGGGCTGTATCGATATCGGCTAGGTGATATCGTTCATGTGCAGGGAAAAACGGAAAATACACCGAATATCGCGTTTTATGGAAGGGTGTCGGAAGAGGCGAACATATGCGGAGAGCGCGTGGCAGGTGCGGTGTTACTTAAAGCGGCACAGAAAACATGCACAGAGCTACAAGTGTCGATGGTGGCTTTTTGTGTGTATCCGTCCGCAAAAACAGGACGATATGAATGTTACGTCGAGCTTTCACACCGTCAACGTCTTCTGCCGCAGTGGGCTGTTTTGTTCGATGAGCATGTGATGCAACTTGCTAGCGGATATGCGCGTCGACGCAAAGACGGAAGTTTGGCACCGCCCTGCGCGACGCAGCTGCGTACAGGGTGGGAGTGTTTTTGTCCACATAAGCTTCATGCAGAACAGG
>CAYJIH010000040.1:0-14360 GCA_964370195.1 uncultured Oscillospiraceae bacterium | reverse complement strand
AAAATGACATTTTAATTCTGTATATGTCATTTTCTGTTTGTTCAGTGGGCATTAATTAAGTATAGCATAGGTTTGGGAAAATGTCAGGATAATTATAGGCTTAGGTGCTGTTTAACAAGATGTACATCATTAAATAGGTATAATTATATAAAATACATAAAATAAAAATAAAACTTGCATAACCATTTGATTTGTGATATTATATTAAAGCGTTCTGTTCTGTTGGCACCACCAACATGATTCAGGCAATGCATGAGATGGGCAGTCCTCTGCTACATTGTGGTAAGAATGCCTAATAAAAAAATGGAGGATATTTAAAATGGACGCATTAAAATTGATTAGCGATTCTTCTTTGAAAAAAGAATTGCCCAGCTTTGAAATTGGCGACACTGTGCGTGTGGCTGTTCGCATCAAAGAGGGTGAAAGAGAACGTATCCAAAACTTTGAAGGAACTGTAATTGCAAAACGCCATGGTGACATTCAGGCAACATTTACAGTACGCCGTTCTTCTTATGGTGTTGGTGTGGAACGTGTGTTCCCAATGCACTCGCCATTTGTGGAAAAAGTAGACGTAGTTCGCCGAGGCAAAGTACGCCGGGCAAAACTTTACTACTTGCGTTCTCGCACAGGCAAATCTGCCAAAGTTAAACAAAAAATCTAGAAATTTGGGTGGGACGCCATTTGTCCCGTTGGGAAAAAGGGGCAAGTGGCTTGCCTCTTTTTTTCTTTTTTATTATGATAAGAAGGGGGTGTTTCGATGGAAAAAAGGCAACGTGAAAAAAACACGATGATGCTGGATTGGTTTGAGGCCATATTGATGGCAGTTGTAGTAATGTTTTTGGTGCTGGTTTTTGCGGTTCGTATGGTGAATGTGAACGGTGTTTCCATGGAACCCACCTTGCAAGACGGAAACCAGCTTATTGTGCTTAGTGCAGCATATCAGCCACAGCGTGGTGATATTGTGGTGGTGAGTGGAGACAACACCGTGGGCCTGCCCATTGTTAAACGTGTTATTGGCCTTGGTGGTGATGAGGTTGACATTGACTTTGAATCAGGGGAAGTTCGTGTGAATGGTGAAATTTTGGAAGAAGATTATATTTCAGCAGCCACCACACTTGCATATGATGTTCAATTCCCACTTATTGTGCCGGATGGTTATTTGTTTTTGCTTGGAGATAACCGCCCACAATCAAAGGATAGCCGAGACTCGGAAATTGGTTTTGTAGATGAACGTGATTTATTGGGAAAAGTGATTTGGCGTTTGTTTCCAATCAATGAATTTGGAGGCGTATAATGGCAGAAGATTATGTGAATCGACGGAATATCCATTGGTTTCCAGGGCATATGACGCGCACACTGCGCATGATGGAAAAACGATTGTCCCTTATAGATGCTGTGGTGCAACTTTTAGATGCACGCATTCCATACAGTAGTTTGAATGCCGACTTGCAGGCTGTTTATAAATCAAAGCCACGCCTTTTTGTGCTAAACAAAAGCGATTTGGCAGATGAGGCTGTAACAGCGCAGTGGCTGCATCATTTTAAAGAGCAAGGGTATGGCTGCGTGGCCATTGATAGCCGAAAAAAAGGAGCTGCACAACAAGCAAAAAAAGTGGTGGACGCTGCTTTATTAGAGCTTTTACAACGGCGTGCTGAAAAAGGCATGGAGGGTGCAAAAACGCGTTTGATGATTACAGGCATCCCCAATGTTGGAAAATCCACATTTATCAATAGCTGGGTGGGCGCCACCCGTGTAAAAGCAGCTGATAAACCGGGTGTGACCCGTGGAGAGCAATGGATTACCACCGGGGATTTTGAACTATTGGATGTGCCGGGCGTATTGCCAAAACGATTGGAAAACCCACAAGTGGCAGCAAACCTTGCGTGGATTGGCTCTATTCCGGATCACCTTTTAAACAGTGAAGAAATTGCAGCTGAATTGCTACAACAGGTAGCCCCCTTGTTTGCCGATCGCTTGGCGACGCGGTTTAAACTCAATGCAGAGGAGTTGCCGCAAGACGGCTGGGAGTTGCTTACTTGTATTGGTAAAAAGCGTGGAATGTTAATAAGTGGTGGTGAAGTAGACACAGAACGTGCTGCCATTGCTGTTTTGGACGAATTTCGTGGTGGAAAATTGGGTCGATTTTCTTTGGAGGTACCAAAGTGAAATGCGATCCAAAACAAACAGAGGCCTTATTTGCGTTTGACATAGAGCATGGCGCACAAAAACAATTGCTTTGTGGTGTGGACGAAGCGGGACGTGGCCCTTTGTGTGGCCCGGTTACGGTTGCAGCAGTGATTTTAGACCCGGCTGTGTCGCTTTGTGGGTTGAATGATTCAAAAAAAATAAATGAAAAAACACGAGAGCGTTTGTTTTCTGAAATTATTGCTACAGCACAAGCTTATTCAGTGGTGCATGTGCCACCGGATGTGATAGATGAAATAAATATATTGAATGCCACCTTACAAGGAATGCAGCAAGCTGTTGAGGCATTAAGCCTTGCACCAAACCTTGTTTTGGTAGACGGCAACCGTGCGCCCCTGTTTTCGGTGGCCTCTCGGTGTGTGGTAAAAGGCGATGCGCATTCTGCCAGTATCGCAGCGGCTTCTGTGCTTGCCAAAGTTTCGAGAGATCGATTGATGCAGCAGTTGGCACTGGACTATCCACAATATAAACTAGAGCAACATAAGGGATATCCTACAAAATTGCATTATGCTCTTTTAGAGGAACATGGTGTGGCCCCTATTTATCGTAGGTCATTTTTAAAAAAACGGGGTATTGTATGAAGCTGGGCCCATATGGAGAAAGATTGGCACAACGTTATTATGAGCAAAAAGGATATCGTCTTGTGCAGGCAAATTATCGAGTGCGTGGTGGCGAGATTGATTTGATTTTACAAAAAGAAACCTTGCTTGTGTTTGCGGAAGTAAAAACACGCTCTTTTACCACAAACATACGCCCGTCTGAAGCGGTGGACTTAAGAAAACAAACAAAAATTCAAAACACCGCGCTGGCATTTATACAAGAGCATCAGCTTAGCGATCCAAACATGCGGTTTGATGTAGTAGAGGTGTGGGTGGATACACAAGGGGAAAGCCGTTTACATTGCATTGAAAATGCATTTTAATAAAAGAAATAGAACAGAAGTGAGGGGCATACAGGGCCTCAATTTGGGAGGGTTTTTATGAATTATACAAGTACACGTAATGGTGATTGCCGCTTTAGTGCAGCAGAAGCGATTTTGACAGGGCTTTCGGCAGACGGTGGCCTTTTTGTGCCAACAGAATTCCCCCAACTGGATATCACGGCATTACAAGGAAAATCGTATGAAGAGGTGGCTTTGGCAGTTTTACAAGGCTTTTTGCCAGACTATTCGGCAGATTTTTTAAAACAGGCCTTAAAAAGCAGCTATACAGAGCGTTTTAATGGAAAAGCAGGGGAGCTATACAAATTAAGCGACACTCTATATTCGCTAGAATTGTGGCATGGCCCCACGGCTGCATTTAAAGACTATGCTTTGCAATTGATGCCAAAACTGCTTGTGGAAGCACGTAATATGCTAAACGAAGATGGAACCACTTTAATATTGGTTGCAACATCCGGCGACACAGGCAAAGCAGCTTTAGAAGGGTTTAAAAATTTGCCCGGTACGGAAATTGCCGTTTTTTATCCAAACGATGGCGTAAGTGAAATTCAACGTTTGCAAATGATAACACAAGAGGGCGACAATGTGGCCGTGTTTGCATTAGAGGGGAATTTTGATGATGCACAACGTGAAGTGAAACGCGCTTTTGGCGATGAGGCACTTGCAAAGCAATTACAAGCACGTGGCGTGAAATTTTCCAGCGCCAATTCTATCAACTGGGGCCGGTTGCTTCCGCAAATTGTATATTATGTTACCAGTTATTTAAAAGTGTGCGAAGGTGGGGCGCTTCGCATGGGCGATGCCTTAGATTTTTGTGTTCCAACCGGAAATTTTGGCGATATTATGGCCGGCTGGTATGCAAAGCAAATGGGCTTACCTGTGGGGAAATTGGTTTGTGCCTCTAATAAAAATAATGTATTGGTAGATTTTTTGGCCAATGGAACATATGATGCAAAGCGTCCGTTTTACAAAACAAGCTCGCCTTCCATGGATATCTTGGTTTCATCCAATTTAGAGCGGCTGCTTTATCATGCGTGCCAAAACGACACCACCGTGCGTGCGTGGATGAAAGCCCTTGCCGAAGAAGGCACCTATACGGTGGATGAAACAACATTTTCTACCATTTCAGAAACATTCATAGCAGGTTTTGCAGATGAGGACGAAGTAGGCACTGAAATATCTCGGATGTACAAGGAATATCAATATTTGTGCGACCCACATACTGCAGTGGCGTTTTGTGTGATGAACAAACTAGACAGAGAAGAAAACCGCCCTTGCGTGGTGCTTTCTACCGCAAGCCCTTATAAATTTTGTGAAAAAGTGTTAACCTCTCTTGGGCATGATGTGCCAAAAGAAGCGGAAGAAGCCATTCGCTTACTGGAATCGGTAAGTGGCACAAAAGCCCCAAATTCCCTTGTGGGTTTACAACAAAAACAACAACGATTTAGCAAAACACTGACGGCAGACGAAGTGTTTGGCGCTACATTAAACTTGTTTTCGGAATAAAGGCGATGGCTTTATTTTGTATAGGTGACCCGCATTTGTCTTTGGGGTGCGATAAACCCATGGATATTTTTAAGGGTTGGGAAGGCTATTTGCCCAAATTAGAAAAAAACTGGCAACAACAAGTAACAAATGAAGACACCGTGGTGCTGGCAGGGGATATTAGCTGGGCCATGAAGCTAGAGCACTGTTTGGAAGATTTTCAGTTTTTAGAAAGTTTGCCCGGACGCAAGATTATTGTGAAGGGCAACCACGATTTATGGTGGACCACACTTTCAAAAATGAATACGTTCCTTGCAGAACACAGCTTACACAGCCTGTCTTTTTTACACAACAACTGTTACTTTGTAGGCGATTTTGCACTTTGTGGAACACGCGGCTGGATGAGCGAGAAATTACAAGGCCATGATGCAAAGATGATACAAAGAGAAGCGCTGAGATTAGAAGCTTCTTTAGAAGTTGCCATGCAGCAAAATGCCAGTGCCGAAAGGTTGGTGTTTTTGCACTATCCACCATTTTTTTCCGGCCAAGCGGCCGATGCCTTGGTGGATGTAATGCAAAAATACAATGTAAAAAGATGCTTTTATGGGCATTTGCACAGCACTTCTATGCGTTTTGCAACACAAGGGGTGGTAAACGGCATTGATTACACATTGGTTAGTGCCGATAACCTTGAATTTTGTTTGTTGCCAATCCACGGCAGCTTATAAATTACGGTGCATAATCTTATAAAAAATGGTGGAAATAAAATTATATATATGATATAATAAATTTATTATGCTATGATGGAGGCAATTGATGAAACTCAATAAACACGAGAAAACAGCTAGTTCTAGCTACGAAATGATTATGCTAGTGGAAGCGGACGAATTTAAAGCGGCCGTAAGCTCTGCATATCGCAAAGAAGTTAAAAAATACAATATCCCTGGTTTTCGCAAAGGCCATGCACCTCGCAATCTGATTGAAAAAATGTATGGCGAGGACGTGTTCTATTATGATGCATTGAATGAAGTGTTTCCTGCACTTTATGATGAAGCTGTTAAATTGGCTGATATTGAGCCAATTGACGCACCTGAAGTCGCCCCGGAAAGTATGTCTTTAGAAGATGGCGCTGTGCTAAAAATCACAGTAGCGATTAAACCGGAGTTGGAAATCAAGGACTATGAAGGTGTAGAATTAGAGCGCAGCTACCCAAAAGTAGAAGACGAGATGGTGGACGGTGAAATTTCGCGTATGCAAGAGCGCAATTCCCGCTTGTTAACACGTGAGGGCAAAGCCGAAGACGGAGATATCGTTACATTAGATTATGAAGGAAAAGTGGACGGTGTGCCTTTTGATGGTGGCACTGCAGCAGGGCACAAACTCACTTTGGGCTCGCAGCAATTTATTGCCGGCTTTGAAGAGCAACTTGTTGGCCATGAAGTGGGAGAAGAGTTTGACATTGATGTCACATTCCCAGAAGAATATCATGCAGAAGCTCTAGCTGGAAAACCAGCTGTATTTACTGTTAAAATCAATGAAATTCAATATAAAGAATTGCCTGCTTTGGATGATGAGTTTGCCAAAGATGTAAGCGATTTTGAAACATTGGATGCATTAAAAGAAGATATTACTAAAAAATTGCAAGAACAACTGGATGCACGCGCCGAGCAAGAAATGGAAAACATGATTGCAGAAATTCTAGCAGAAAAGCTAGAAGGTGAAGTGCCTGACATCATGATTGAAAGCCGCATTGATAAAATGGTGCAAGATTCTGCCATGCATTTCCAACAACAAGGTTTGGATCTTCAAAGCTATTTCAAATTTACCGGCGGAAACATGGAAAACTTCCGTGAGGAATTCCGTAAACAAGCAGAAATTACTGTGAAATTACGTTTGGCATTGGAAGCCATTGCACGCATTCATGCATTGGAAGTGGCCGAGGCTGATTTGAGCGAAGAGTTCAAGAAAATTGCCGAAAACTATCAAATGGATGAAGAAACAGTGCGCAAGTTGATGCCAGAACAAGATGTTAAACAAGACTTGCTGATGACCAAGGCCATGAAACATGTAAAAGAAAAGGCCAAAATTGTAGAAAAAAAGATTGAAAATACTGCAAAAAAAGTAGAAAAAAAGGCTGAAAAAGCTGTAGAAAAAGCAGAAAAAAAAGTAACAAAGAAAAAAGCAAGTGCTAAAAAAGAAGAGGCAGATGCAGGGAAAGAATAGTCTTTTTGCATACACCTCAACAGAATTCATACGTTTGGCCGGTACAATATATTTGTATCGGTCAAATCGCATCAGAATGGAGGCAGAGTTTACAAATGAATATGAGTAATTTGGTGCCATATGTTGTAGAACAAACGGCACGTGGAGAGCGCAGTTACGACATTTTTTCCCGTTTGCTGAACGACCGTATTATTATGTTAAGCGACCAAGTGAACGATACATCTGCCAGTTTGGTTGTGGCGCAATTGTTGTATTTAGAAGGGCAAGACCCTGAAAAAGATATCAGTTTGTATATCAACAGCCCGGGTGGCTCCATCACATCTGGCATGGCCATTTATGATACAATGCAGTATATAAAATGCGATGTATCCACTATTTGTGTGGGTATGGCGGCTTCGATGGGGGCATTTTTATTAGCGGCCGGTGCAAAAGGCAAACGGATGGCTTTGCCCAACAGTGAAGTGATGATTCATCAGCCATCGGGCGGAGCACAAGGCACAACAAGTGATGTGAAAATTGCCATCGACCGTATGGTGCGTATGCGTACAAATATCAATAAAATTCTTTCCGATGCAACGGGACAAACGTTAAAAACAATTGAAAAAGATACAGAGCGCGATTATTTTATGACTGCAGACGAAGCGGTGGCGTATGGGATTATTGATAAGGTAATTGCCAACCGCTAAAATGTTTTATGGTATTATATAGTAAAAAGGGAGCAATATGGCAACAAATAACAAAGGTGTTGGTGGTAAAGATAAAACACTGATTTGTAGCTTTTGTGGCAAAAATCAGGACGAAGTGGAGCGCATGATTATTGGCCCTGGTGTCAATATTTGTAACGAGTGTATTGAATTATGCTTTTCTTTGCTTGGAAATGATGACGACCCGATGCAACAAACACATTCACATGCAAAAAAGAACAAAAGCAATGCATTGAGTAAACCACGCCATGATGATATCAATATTTTAACACCACAGGAAATCAAAACCGGGCTTGATCAATATGTTATTGGCCAGGATATAGCAAAAACAGTGTTGTCTGTGGCAGTGTACAATCATTATAAACGCATTCATGCTTCGGTAATTGAAGAAGTTGAATTACAAAAAAGCAATGTGTTATTGCTTGGGCCGTCGGGTGTTGGTAAAACACTTTTGGCCCAAACATTGGCACAAATGTTGGGTGTTCCCTTTGCTATTGCCGATGCAACCACCTTAACAGAGGCCGGTTATGTGGGTGAGGATGTGGAAAACATCTTGCTAAAACTAATTCAAGCAGCAGATTTTGATGTGGAGCGCGCGGAGCATGGCATTATCTATATCGACGAAATTGATAAAATAACACGTAAAAGCGAAAATCCTTCCATCACTCGAGATGTAGGTGGTGAGGGTGTACAACAAGCTTTACTTAAAATTATTGAGGGAACGATTAGCAATGTGCCACCGCAAGGTGGACGCAAACATCCACAACAAGAGTTTATTCAAATTAACACAAAAAATATTCTTTTCATTTGTGGTGGTGCGTTTGATGGTTTGGAAAAATTGATTGAAAAACGTACAGACACATCTTCACTGGGGTTTGGCTCTACATTAAAAAAAGATACAGCCGATGCGAAGCATGATTTATTTGAACAAGTGGAACCGCACGACATTGTGAAATTTGGAATTATTCCGGAATTGGTTGGGCGAATTCCGGTAATTACTGTGCTGGATGCCATGGATGAAGCGTCTCTTGTTCGTGTGCTTCAAGAGCCGAAAAACAGCTTGGTAAAACAATATAAAATGTTGTTTAAAATGGACAATGTAGATTTAGACTTTACGGATGGCGCTTTGCATGCTGTGGCCAAAAAAGCCATTACACTGAAAAGTGGTGCCCGTGGTTTACGTAGCATCATGGAAAAGATTTTGATGAGTGTGATGTTTGAAATCCCCAGCGATCCCACCATTATCAAAGTAACAATCAACGAACGTGTGGTGGACAAAGGGGCAAAACCAAAACTAGAATATGGTGCGGTGCGAAAACGTTATAAAAATAGTGGGCCACCCACAGTAATCAGTAACTGATAAAATAAAAGACAAAGAGACAAGCAATTATATTGGGGATAAGAGGCATGTGGAAAAAAGCTTCTTATCCTTTTTTATCACCTAAAGTTCTTAGAATCAAATCTTTTATGAAATACCTGTTTTTTCTTGATTTTTTCACAAATAAACCGTATAATATAAGTGTGGATTAGCACTGTTTACCAATGACTGCTAACGATATGTTTGCTATATATTTTAGTAAAATATTTGTATCTACGATTTATTTGTGGTAAACAAACACTGCTGTGTTTTGTTTGATTGTAAAAAGGAGTAATATATGGCTGAAAAAATTAAAGTGAAATTAAAATCTAACACAGAGCTTATGCGGCTGCCTACAATTGCACTGCGTGGTCTTGTGGTATTTCCAAGCAATGTCATTCATTTTGAAGTAGGAAGAGCAAAAAGTATTGCTGCTATAGATGCTGCCATTGAAGATGGAAACAGTTTGTTTCTTGTAACACAAAAGGATATGGATTTAGACAACCCTGCAATGCAGGATTTATATAATTATGGTGTAGTAGCTGAAATTAAGCAGGTACTGCGTGTTTCAGATGATCTCGTAAAAGTGATTGTGGAAGGGCGATATCGGGCAAAACTGTATGCATTGGATACAGAAGGTCCTTATCTAATGGCTAGTATCAAATCGGCGCCAGTGCGCCCTGTTCGTAAAGAAGATGCCCCTCGTGCAGAAGCCCTTGTTCGAAGCATCAAAACCTCATTTGAACGTTTTTTTGCCTTGAATCCACGCATTCCAAAAGACATTGTATACAACATAGCAACGGGGGAGTCTGCCTTGTTTTTGTCGGAATACATACCGGCAAACCTTTTGTTTAAATATGCAGATAAACAAGACGTGTTAAACACAACCTCGTTGCTTGCGCGCCTTGAGAAAATTTTAGAATTGTTGCTGCACGAAAATGAAATTTTGATGATTGAAAAAGACATCAATGAAAAAGTATCGGAACAGATGGACAAAAACCAGCGTGATTATTATTTGCGCGAACAAATGCGTGCCATTGCTGGTGAGCTTGACGAAAACGAGGACGCTCGTGGCGAATCTGAAAAATATCGTGATCGGATTTTGGCTTTAGAGTTGCCAGAGGAAGCACAAGAAAAATTATTAAAAGAAACAGAACGACTTTCCAGAATGCAAGGCAGCAGCCAAGAGGCCAGTGTAATTCGTACCTATTTAGACACATGCCTTGAGCTACCGTGGAAAAGCGTTACAGTGGATAATCTTGATATAAACAATGCACAAACACAATTGGATCAGGACCATTACGGGCTAAAAAAGGTAAAGGAACGCATTTTAGAACTTTTGTCTGTTCGTAAATTAACACCTACAGTTAAAAGCCAAATCATTTGCCTTGTAGGTCCTCCCGGTGTTGGTAAAACATCCATTGCACGCTCTATTGCAGACGCACTTGGGCGTAAATATGCACGCATGAGCCTTGGCGGTGTGCGTGATGAGGCTGAAATTCGTGGACATCGACGCACATATATTGGCGCCATGCCCGGAAAATTGATTAGTGCTGTAAACACCTCTAAAAGCAAAAACCCTTTGCTGTTGCTCGATGAAATAGATAAAATGGCCAGTGATTTTCGTGGGGATCCAGCGGCTGCTTTGTTAGAGGCATTGGATCCAGAGCAAAATAAGTCATTTAAAGATCACTATTTGGATATTCCTTTTGATTTAAGTGATGTACTATTCATCACTACGGCAAATGATATGTCTACAATTCCGCGTCCATTGCTTGACAGAATGGATGTGATTGAACTTGGCAGTTATTCACGTATTGAAAAATTTAATATTGCAAAAAAACACTTATTGCCAAAACAATTGGTGAAAAATGGTTTAAAAGGAAAAGCAAAAATCACAGATTCCACGCTCTATTCTCTTATTGATGGCTACACCCAAGAAGCCGGAGTGCGTACATTAGAGCGCGTTATCACTGAAGTATTACGAAAGTGTGCAAAAATAATTGCTTCAGGAGAAAAGGAAAAAATAACGGTTGGTGTGCAAAGTTTGGAAAAATTGTTGGGCCCAACGCGTAAAAAACCTTCTTATTTTAGCAAGGAAAATGAAGTGGGCATTGCCAATGGGTTGGCGTGGACAAGCATTGGTGGGGAAATCTTGCCCATTGAAGTGCAAATTGTGGAAAAAGGAAGCGGAAAATTGGAGCTTACCGGCTCTCTTGGTGATGTGATGAAGGAAAGCGCCCACTTGGCCATTACCTATGCAAAAGTGAATGCCAAGAAGTTTGGTTTTACTGTGGATGCTTTTAAAAATATTGATATCCATATTCATGCACCAGAGGGTGCTGTTCCAAAGGACGGACCTTCGGCCGGCATCACATTAAGTACTGCATTGTTATCAGCTATGTCTGGCCGTGCTGTTCGTTCAGACGTTGCTATGACGGGTGAAATTACATTACATGGAAATGTTTTACCCATCGGTGGGCTAAAAGAAAAGAGCATGGCCGCTTACAGAGAAGGCATTAAAACGGTACTTATTCCAAAAGATAATGTATCGGATTTGTATGAAATTGACGAAGAAGTGAAAGAAAATGTTCAATTTGTTGCAGTGTCCACCTTAGAAGAGGCACTTGCAGTTTCTTTAAAAGCAAAAGTGGTGCGTAAAGTAAAGTCATCTACCAGCGGCAATGGACGAAAAACGACAAAACAGAAGGCGGAAGTGAATAAACCCGTTGCGCAAGAGCAACCCGCCACGGTAAGTACGGAGATTTCTCAATGAGCCGGCTTCATGTACAACAAGCATCCTTCTTGGCTTCTTATGGAGTCAGTGCGCAAATCCCTGCGTCAGAACGGCCAGAAATTGTATTTTCTGGCCGTTCCAATGTAGGGAAATCTTCTCTCATCAACAAATTATGCCAGCGCAAAAATTTGGCAAGAACAAGTGGAACACCGGGAAAAACGGCTACAATAAACTTTTTCGACCTAGGTGATGCTTTGTTTGTTGATTTACCCGGATATGGTTATGCCAAAACATCACATTCCGAAAGACGGCGCTGGGACGAGCTTATTAACGGATATTTTTCTGGCAATCGCAATGTGTGTGTATTGGTTCAATTATTGGATTTCCGCCATGCACCGTCAAAAGATGATGTGAGAATGCTGGAATATTTGCATTATCATAAAATTCCTTTTATTGTGGCTTTAACAAAAGTAGATAAAATAAAGCCGTCACAACGTGCCGCCGCATATGAGCAATTTATAGAGACATTGGCACCGTATGAGGCAAAATCTATTTTTTTAACAAGCACCGAAAAAAAACTGGGAATAGAAGAAGTGAAAACCTGCCTTGAACAAAACTTGGAAAATATGCTAGCCAAGGAATAGGAGGGGCGAATGGGCTATCAATCGTTCGCATATTATTACGATGCTTTCAATGGGGAAGCAGATTACGAACGCCTATGTGCACAAATTATTGATAAGCTAAAGATAAACGGCGTGCATAGTGGCATCGTAGCCGATTTAGGTTGTGGCACAGGAGAAGTGACACTGCGTTTGGTAAAAAATGGCTACGAATTAATTTCCGTGGATGCTTCTGGTGATATGCTGGCGGTTTTGCGTGAGAAATTGGACAAAGATGATCTGTCAAGCTCTTTGCTTTTACAGCAAAATTTGACGAACCTTGATTTATTTGGGACCGTTTCGGCGGCTGTTTGCACATTTGATACATTCAACCATATCGCACCGGATGAGATTGAGCGCGTACTTGAGCGCATTGCTTTGTTTTTAGAACCAGGCGGTATTTTGATATTCGATGCCAATACACCTTATAAACACAAACACATTTTGGGCGATTTTTGTTTTGAAATTGAAACAACAGATGGCCTTCTTTGTGTTTGGCAAAACCAATTGCATGATGAAAAAAACTATACGAAGATAGAGCTGGATATTTATGAAAATGATGAACTTGTGGCACAGGAACAATTCAATGAGTACATATATACCCTAGACGACTGGATGCAGTGGCTGAAAAAATTTGAGCTTACTTGTATTGAAGTGCTAGATGGCGAAACGTTTTTACCTCTGGAACCATGTAGCCAGCGCTATTTTTTTACATGTAAAAAATAGAAGAGAACGAACCTTGAAAGGAAACAGTTTGTATGGCGAATTTAGTGCGTGCAATGAATCGTGATGGAAAAATTGTTGTTACAGCCATCGATGCTAACAATATATTAGAAAAAATGGAAGAGATTCATAAAACAAGTGCGGTGGCCTCTGCTGCACTTGGTAGGTTATTAACAGGTGCTGCTTTGATCGGTAGCCAATTAAAAGAAGATAATCACAGTCTAACGCTTCGTGTAAATGGTGGTGGGCCATTGGGTACCGTGCTGGCTGTTAGTGATGGCCACGGAAACGTACGCGGTTATGTACAGCATCCTTTGGTGGAACTGCCGCCAAGGGACGACGGAAAGTTGGATGTGGGAGGAGCTGTGGGGGTAGATGGCATATTTTCGCTTGTAAGAGACAACAAAAATGGAGAGCCATACGTTGGCCAAACAGCGCTTGTATCGGGTGAAATTGCAGAAGACATCACTTCTTATTATGCCTCTAGCGAGCAAACCCCTTGTGTATGCGCCTTGGGTGTTTTGGTTAACAAAGATTTAAGCATTGCTGCAAGCGGTGGCTTTTTGCTTACTTTGTTGCCAAATGCTGATGAAGAAGAAATTGTAGCGGTAGAAGAAAATTTGCGGCAGATGCCTGCAGTAACAGAGATGTTAAAACAAGGTGCACAGCCACTTCAATTAATAGAAGCATGTTTGCGCGGGTTTGATATACAAGTGCTGGACGAGAGGGATGTGTCTTATCACTGTTATTGTAGTGAAGAGCGCACAAGAGATATTTTTGTAAGCCTTGGCAAAGAAGAATTGGAAAAAATGAAAAATGAAAATGAGAAAGCGAATGCAGAATGCCATTTTTGCAACAAAACATATGAGCTGAATATAGATGAATTATTACTTAATTTAAAATAATAGGGGATTTTATTTTTCAAAAATAACCCATCGATTCAATAGAAACTTCAACTTTTTGCAAAAAATAAAAATTTATTCTAATTTTTTTCAATTTATATATTGACAAATATGAAAAAAAAGGGTAAAATAATTATCGCACTGCTCGACACGGATTGTTTGAAAATACACTGACGTTGATATTGTTCATACAATCATAAAGAAAATGTGCGATTTGTTTTGCGGCTTTAGCTCATCTGGTAGAGCGCCACCTTGCCAAGGTGGAGGTAGCGAGTTCGAGCCTCGTAAGCCGCTCCATTTCCCAGATTTGACAATTATTTCAAAAAAGTAGTTGACAAACGAATGGAAAGATGCTATACTTTAATAACTGTGTGTGGGAGCATAGCTCAGCTGGGAGAGCACTTGCCTTACAAGCAAGGGGTCAC
>CAYJIH010000039.1:12776-14546 GCA_964370195.1 uncultured Oscillospiraceae bacterium | reverse complement strand
CGCTGTTCTATAAATGCTACAATTCTATTTTGCGCATAATTCTTGACAGTACCGACACAGTCCGGTGTCTTTTTTATGTTTATGTATATTTTCAAGCGGTTCCTATAGAAGCACTCTCGGCAGCGTGACGCTGCACCCAATTGGTTTGGGTTCAGTGTCATTTTTTGTTTTTCGTATGCATTTAAAGTCAGATAATGGCTTTTTCGGTTGTTAGCCATAGCAGAATGACGCTGCACCCAAAAGACATCGAGTAAAGCTCGGTGTTTTTTTATAGGTACTTTTTTCATGCCCCTTATAAGCATTCGCAAAAAAACAAATCGAACCCATTTGGGGTCTATCCATTTTTTCTAAGCCGCGGCCCAAAAAAGACGCCTCAAAAGTTGCCATCATCTTAAATGGCTGTTTTTGTAAAAATACAAAACAAAAAAGCTGCCAATCGATTTATCTCGATGGCAGCTTTTCTGTTTTGCTCATATGGTGCGCTGCGAGGGATTCGAACCCCCGGCCTACTGGTTCGTAGCCAGTCACTCTATCCAGCTGAGCTAGCAGCGCAAGTGTTGAGCGAATATTATAATACCATGGCTAGCGGTGTTTGTCAATGGTTTTTGTATATTTTTTTCTTATTTTTTTATTGCTCAATGATGTCAAATCTGTTATACTAATTCTTATTGTTAAAAACAGAGAAATTTGAAGAGGCACAGGGGGCTAAACATGGACACACAAACGCAAATTCTTTCCATTGTACTAACAGTTGTTATAACGCTAGTGGGTTTTTTAATTTACTACATATTACAAAAAAAGAAAACATCAGGCGGTGGCAAAAGTTTGCCTAAAGAGTATGCGTCGGGCAAGGTGGTTTCTTTGCTGCATCGTTTTAGCAAATCAAACGGATATCGCTTTCTTTCGGCCGTTCCACTGCAAAATGGCACCACATTGGATGCACTTTGTGTGGGAGAGTTTGGCTTGCTTGGCGTAAAATCGTATGGATACAATGGAACCGTTTACGGCAGTGCCGGCGACAAAGAATGGGTGCGCATTGGCCAAGACGGCAAAAGAGAACATTTTGCAAACCCGGTTTTAGAGGCGAATCAAGATGTGCAAGCGCTGCGCAAAGCACTGCAAAATACAAAGGGACGTATGGCCCCCATTGAAGTGGTTGTGGTGTTTCCAAACGGAAAAACGCAGCTGGCAGTGGAGAAAAAAGCAGGCGTGTTGCGCATGTCGGATTTGAAATCGCTACTTGGGCGCGATAAATATCAAAAAGAAAACGGTGTGGATCAAAATTTAATTGCAGATACACTACAAAAACAAGCATAAGCAAGATTCATGAATTGTTCACACGGCATTAAAAGTTCTTTATCAAGATTGTGTTAAACTAAATTTGTAGTTAAGAGGCGCCGCAACCTTTTTCTACTTTGATTCCTCCTCACACAAGTGAGATACCCTCTTTTTTTTGAAAAAGGCCTGTGTTCCCCTGCACAGGTTTTTTTCATGCAAAAAAGCGATGCAGAGAAAGAACTGTTTGCAGTTTGTTCATAAAGTTTACAAAGTTCTTTCGCAAAATACTGGTAGAATGAACTTGTAGCAAAGAGGAGCCGCAACCTCTTTTCCTACATTGATTCCTCCTCATAAAATGAGATACCCCTTTTTAGAAGAGAGCCTGTGTTCCCCTGCACAGGTTTTTTTCATGCAAAAAAAGCGATGCAGAGAAAAAGTGTTTGCAGTTTGTTCATAAAGTTTACAAAGTTCTTTCGCAAAATACTGGTAGAA
>CAYJIH010000039.1:0-12676 GCA_964370195.1 uncultured Oscillospiraceae bacterium | reverse complement strand
AAAAACTGTTTGCAGTTTGTTCATAAAGTTTACAAAGTTCTTTCGCAAAATACTGATAGAATGAACTTGTAGCAAAGAGGAGCCGCAACCTCTTTTCCTACATTGATTCCTCCTCATAAAATGAGATACCCCTTTTTAGAAGAGAGCCTGTGTTCCCCTGCACAGGTTTTTTCTTTGTGTGTAGGCAAGTTGGGTCTCGCTTTTTTTGGTTAAAAAGTGTATGATAAAAGAGACGGCTTTTTATAAAGAGCTTATACAACAAGCCAAGGAGAGTAAAATGGCAGTAAAATATACGAAACCGCGCGGCACAGAAGATATGTTGCCGAGCGAAAGTTGGAAATGGCAATACTTAGAGCAAGCCATGCACCGTGTGGCACAGCGCTTTGGGTATCGCGAAATACGCATGCCTACGTTTGAGGACACACGGTTGTTTGCACGTGGTGTGGGCGAAGGCACCGATATTGTCTCAAAGGAGATGTACACATTTGAAGACAAAGGCGGGCGGAGCATCACGCTGCGCCCGGAGGGAACAAGCGGTGTGGTGCGTGCCACGCTGGAAAACGGCTTGTTGGCCAGCAGCCCTTTGCCGCTGAAAAGCTACTACTTGCAAAGTTGCTTCCGTTACGAGCGCGCGCAAAAAGGCCGCCTGAGAGAGTTTCACCAGTTTGGTATTGAGTGTTTTGGCACGCAGGAGCCGGCCTCTGATGTAGAAGCAATGGCGCTGGCCGATGCGCTTTTTCTCGATTTGGGCATTCGCTCGTCCATCACGCTCGAAATCAACAGCTTAGGTTGCCCCACTTGCCGCCCGGCATACCGAGAAGCTTTGCAAACGTTTTTTAAACAACATGAAGCGGCACTGTGCCCCACGTGCCTAGACCGCTTAGAGCGCAATCCGCTGCGCCTTTTAGACTGCAAGGAAGAGCGTTGCAAGGCCATTGTAAACGAGGCACCAACGGGCTTGCAGTATCTATGTGATGATTGCAACACCCACTTTGGGGAAACGAAACGCCTTTTAGAAGAAATCGATGTGGATTTTACAGTGAACGAGCGCATTGTGCGCGGGCTGGATTATTATACACATACTGTGTTTGAATTTATTGCCGAAGGCGTGGGCACACAGGGCACGGTGTGCGGTGGTGGACGTTACAATGGCCTTATTGAAGAGCTGGGCGGAAGTGCTACGCCGGCTGTTGGCTTTGGTATGGGCGTAGAGCGCATGCTGATGCTTTTGGAAGAACAAAAGGCATTGCCTGCACCGGAGCAAGGGCCGGATGTGTACCTTGTGGCGGCCGACGCCGCCGGACGCAGTGCTGCCTGGAAGCTGGCAAGCGAGCTTCGGAAGGCTGGTTTTTGTGCAGAGTGCGACATTGCACAGCGCAGTGTAAAAGCACAAATGAAGGCGGCAGGGCGGCTTTCGGCCCGCTTTACACTTGTTTTGGGCGAAGTGGAGGTGGCCGCAAAAGAGGCAGAGATGCGCAACATGCAAGGCGGGCCGCCACAGCGCTTATCACTTGAAAACGCCGCAGAATCTTTGCGGCAGGCATTGTCAACATCGATTGAGGAGGACATATAAATGGAAACAATGGGAAATTTGCGTCGCACACATTATAGCGACGCTGTAAACGAATCACTGGTAAACGAAACCCTTACGCTGGCAGGCTCTATTGCCAAAAGCCGCGACCTTGGCGCAATGGTATTTGCCGATTTGCGTGATGGCCACGGCCTTGTGCAGCTGGCATTTGGCGATGGAACCGCGCCGGACGTGTTCGAAAAAGCACGCAAACTAAAGGCGGAATATGTGGTGATGGCAAAAGGCACCTTGCGATTGCGCGAAAGTGCAAACCACGACATTCCCACGGGCACTGTGGAGCTGTTTGTAACAGAGCTGCGTATTTTAAGCGAGGCAGAAACACCCCCGTTTGAAGTGCGCGACGATGTGCATGTAAATGAGGAATTGCGCTTGCGATACCGCTATTTGGATTTGCGCCGCGATGGCTTGCACAGCATTATGCGCTTGCGCAGTGAAGTGTGCCGCTGTGTGCGCGACTATTATTACGACGAGCATTTTGACGAAGTGGAAACACCGATGCTTATAAAATCCACACCCGAAGGCGCGCGCGATTACTTAGTGCCCAGCCGTGTGCAGTCTGGCTGTTTTTACGCATTGCCGCAAAGCCCGCAAATTTACAAACAAATTTTGATGCTCAGCGGTTTCGACCGTTACTTCCAAATTGCACGTTGCTTCCGCGATGAAGACTTGCGTGCCGATCGTCAGCCGGAGTTTACCCAAATTGACATGGAGATGTCGTTTGCAGACGAAGTGGACGTACAACGCGTCAACGAGGGCCTTGTGAAGGCTGTGTTTAAGAAATTTATGAATGTGGACGTGCCAACGCCGTTCCCATGCATGAAATACAGCGAAGCCATGAACCGTTTTGGCAGCGATAAACCAGACACGCGCTTTGGCCTTGAATTGTGTGATGTGAGCGAAAGCGTGCGTGGCTGTGGGTTTGGTGTGTTCACCGGCGCGCTGGAAAATGGCGGCAGTGTGCGTTTAATCAACGCAAAAGGCTTGGCCTCAAAAATGTCGCGCAAAAACATTGATAAGTTAACCGATGTTGCCAAAACGTATGGTGCAAAAGGCCTTGCCTTTTTGCGCATGAGCGAAGATGGCGAAAGCTCCAGCTACGAAAAATTCCTAAGCGAAGAGGAAATTGCCTCCATTCGCAAAGCGGCCGGCGCCGAAACAGGCGATGTGCTGTTGCTTGTGGCCGATAAAAACAGCGTGGTGTTTGCGGCACTTGGCGCATTGCGTCTTGCCATTGCAAACCAATACGGCCTCTTGCCGGAAAACCAATACAATTTCCTTTGGGTTACAGATTTCCCCTTGTTCGATTACGACGAGGAAAGCGGCCGTTATGTGGCCATGCACCATCCATTTACCATGCCAAAAGACGAAGACCTTGCCACACTGGCCGAAAACCCCGGTGCTTGCCGTGCAAAAGCGTACGATATGGTGGTAAACGGCATCGAGCTGGGCGGTGGCTCTATTCGTATCAACAGCCCTGCGTTGCAAGCGCAGATGTTTGAGCTGATGGGCATTGGTGATGAAGAAGCACGCCAAAAATTCGGTTTCCTTATGGATGCGTATCACTACGGTGCGCCACCGCACGGCGGCATGGCGTTTGGCCTAGACCGTTTCATTGCTCTTTTGGCCGGATGCGATTCCATTCGCGATGTAATTGCCTTCCCGAAAGTGCAAAATGCAGGCGAGCCAATGAGCGGCTGCCCCGATATCGTGGATGCCACCCAGCTGGAAGAGCTTTCCATTGCATTGACAACAAAATAAAGGGTGCATAGCCGGTTTTTATGTAAAGGCCGTTTATAAAGCACCCCTTGCGTCGTCCGACGCAAAATGCCGCTGTGGCTGTGTATGATGCATACGCGCCTTTGCGGCATTTCTTTTTTTCTCGCACAAAGCGCCTTTTGCGGTGTGATTTTTACAAAAAAGAGGCTGTTTTTGAAAAGAACGGATAATTATTTGTGATAAATAACAGATATTTTTTTTATTTTTATCTAAAATAGGAATTGATTCATGCGTAAAAAATGTGTATAATAAAATTTATATATTGTTATGAATATAACAAAGCCATCAAGAGGCTTAAAAAAACAAACGGTGTATAGTGTCTCTAGGCTTCTTGAAATGGTGATGCGAAGCATTGTTTTGTACGCTGAATATAACAGGAGGATGTCATGTATAAAATTGTAAAAAAAGAAGCATTGAATCCAACAGTGAGCCGCATGGTGATTGAAGCACCCCTTGTGGCGAAGAAAGCCCAGCCGGGGCAGTTTATCATTGTGCGCGCCACAGACGAGGCAGAACGCCTGCCACTTACCATTGCCGATTACGACAGAGAAAATGGCACAGTAACCATTATTTATCAAATTGTGGGCGGCGGCACCATGCGCCTTGATAGCCTAAATGTGGGCGATAGCGTGCAAGATTTTGTGGGCCCGCTTGGCAAAGCCAGCGAGCTGGAAGGCCTGAAAAAAGTGGCCGTTGTGGGCGGCGGTGTGGGCTGCGCCATTGCGTATCCTGTGGCAAAAAAATTGCACGAGCTTGGCTGCGAAGTGCATAGCGTAGTTGGTTTTAGGAACAAAGATTTGGTTATTTTAGAAGATGAATTCAATGCCGCCAGCGAAACGCTTGTGGTGATGACAGACGATGGCAGCCATGGCGAAAAAGGCCTTGTTACAAATGCGCTTGAGGCACTCATTGAAGCAGGCAACCAATACGATGAAGTGATTGCAATTGGGCCGCTGATTATGATGAAGTTTGTAGTGGCTGTGGCACAAAAACACGGATTAAAAAGCGTTGTGTCGATGAACCCTGTGATGGTAGACGGCACGGGCATGTGTGGTGGATGTAGGCTTACCGTGGGCGGAGAAGTGAAGTTTGCCTGCGTGGATGGGCCGGAATTTGACGGCGATTTGATTGATTTTGATGAAGCCATGCGCAGGGCCGGCACCTTTAAACATTTTGAAACAAATGCGCGCGACGAAAGTTGCCGTTTGCTGAATCGCTCGTTTTAAATAAATCGTGAAAGAAAAGGGGAAAAGCGATATGCCAAATATGGAGCCTTTAAAAACACCGATGCCGGCACAAGATGCTCAGGCACGTAGCCGTAATTTTGAGGAAGTAGCACTGGGATACACCCACGAGATGGCCGTAAGTGAAGCGGCGCGCTGTTTGCAGTGCAAACACAAACCGTGCGTGGCCGGCTGCCCTGTGGGCATTGATATTCCCGCCTTTTTAGGAAAAATAGCCGAGGACGACATGGCGGCTGCATTCGAGTCTTTAAGTGCACAAACCAGCTTGCCGGCTGTGTGTGGGCGCGTATGCCCACAAGAGACGCAGTGCGAAGCAAAATGTGTGCGCGGCATTAAACACGAGCCGGTGGGTATTGGCCGCCTCGAGCGCTATGTGGCAGACTGGAAGATGGCACAAGCCAAAGTAGAAGTGGAAAAACCGGCTTCGAACGGCAAAAAAGTGGCGGTTGTGGGCGCAGGCCCGGCCGGCCTTACAGTGGCAGGCGAGCTTGCCAAAAAAGGGTATCAAGTTACCATTTACGAAGCACTGCACAAAACGGGCGGTGTTCTTGTGTATGGTATACCGGAGTTCCGCCTGCCAAAAGCCATTGTGCAACGCGAAATCGACGGCTTAAAAGAGCTGGGCGTAGAAATTGTTACGAATATGGTTATTGGCAAAGTGCTTACAGTAGACGAGCTGTTTGAAAGTGGCTTTGAGGCTGTGTTTATCGGTTCGGGTGCCGGCTTGCCTGTGTTTATGGGCATTCCGGGCGAAAACTTGAACGGTGTGGTAAGCGCAAACGAGTTCTTGACGCGCATCAACTTAATGGGTGCGTGGAAAGAGGACAGCCACACACCGGTTATGCGTGCCAAACGTGTGGCCATCATTGGTGGCGGCAACGTGGCCATGGACGCGGCCCGTTGTGCACGTCGCCTTGGCGCCGAGGAAGTGCATGTGTTTTATCGTCGTACACGCGACGAACTGCCGGCACGTCTTGAAGAAATTGAGCACGCAGAGGAAGAGGGCATTCAATTCCAGTTCCTCATCACACCACTGGAAGTAATTGGTGACGAAGATGGAAACGTAGTGAAAATGCATTGCCTTCGCAATGAGCTTGGCGAAGCAGATGCTTCGGGCCGCCGCCGCCCGGTGCCAATCGAGGGCAGTGATTTTTATCCGGAGCTGGACGGTGTGGTGATTGCCATTGGCAACAGCCCGAACCCGCTGATTCGCATGACAACACCCGGCCTTGAGGCCAACAAGTGGGGTTGCCTTGTAACAAAAGACGAAAAAGGCCTTACAACGCGCGAAAATGTGTGGGCCGGCGGTGATGTTGTAACGGGTGCTGCCACGGTTATTTTGGCCATGGGCGCTGGCAAAGAGGCCGCAGGCCAAATTGACGAGATGCTGAGTGCGAAATAGCAGAGTGCGAAACAAATGATATAAAGGCGCTCTTTTATAACGAGCATGTCATTCCGCTGTGGAGGACATGCTCGTTCTCTGTACGTGTCATGTTTTAAAAAGACGAGAAAAAGTAGCTTGTTATCATTCGAAATTTTGTTTTACGATCACATCGTCGGCCGCTGTAGTGGCTGGCGCCCAAAAGGAGCTTTGCTGTGACTTCATTGTTAATTCGCCTGTTTGTTCGAAACCACAAGGATGTGCAAAACCCTGCCACACGTGCTGTATACGGAAAAATGTGCAGCATTGTGTGCCTTTTGTGCAACATTCTTATGGTTTTGGCAAAGCTGGCTGTGGGGGCCTTGTCGGGCAGTATCGCCATTATGGCCGATGCGGTGAACAATATTTCCGATTCGGCCAGCTCCATCATCACACTGGTAGGGTTTAAACTGGCAGAAAAACCGCCCGACGAGGAACATCCGTTTGGGCATGCGCGTTTTGAATACATTTCGGCGCTGTTTGTGGCGGTGCTTATTTTAGGCATTGGGTTTGGGGTTTTGCAAGCCAGCGTGCAAAAAATTGTGCAACCAACGCCTGTTTCCTTCGATGTTGTAACTGTGCTTGTATTGCTGGGCAGCATTTTGCTGAAAATGTGGATGGCGGTGTTTAGCCGCAGCATTGGGCGCAAAATTGATAGTGGCACATTGCAGGCGGTGTATGCCGATAGCCGAAACGATGTGCTATCAACAGCTGCGGTGCTTTTATCTGTTGTCATTGCTTTTTTTACAGGTTGGAACCTAGACGGATGGATGGGCCTTGCCGTGGCGGCATTTATTTTGGTCAGTGGCGTGGTGCTTGTTAAAGACACGCTAAACCCTCTTCTTGGGGCGGCGCAAAGCAAGGAATTTATTCAAAGGGTACAAAAAACGATTGAAAATACGCCCGGAGTTTTGGGCACGCACGATTTGCTGGTGCACGATTATGGCCCCGGGCGGCGGTTTGCTTCGGCTCATGTGGAGCTGCCGGCCGATATGGACGTGATGCAAAGCCATGATATCCTCGATAATTTGGAGCGTTCCTTTTTGCGAAGCGATGGCCTGCGCCTCACGCTGCACTACGACCCAATTGAAACACGTGAGGAGCGGCTGGACCCGGCGCGCATGCGTGCTGTGGAGGCCTTGCGCACCATAGATGAGCGCCTGCGGTTGCACGATTTTCGGTTTGTGGCCGGAAAAGCACACGACAACTACATTTTTGATGTGTTTGTGCCAGAGGGCGTTTCGCTTTCAACAGAGGAACTCATCATGGCCACAGAGGCCGCCTTACAAACAGAATCACGGCCGGTGCATTGCCATATCACTGCCGATTTTTCGTATTCACCGGTTCAGTTGTAAAATAAAAACAGTTTTATACAAAACGTTTATTTATAATTTATAGTGGAAAGAAACAAAGGAGAGCATTATGACATTTCAGTACAGCAACAAGGCCAACGCCATGCGGCCGTCCATCATTCGTGGCTTGCTTAAACAAATGGCCGACCCAACGCTTATCAGTTTTGCAGGAGGCAACCCGGATGCGGACGCATTTCCCACACAAGAAATTCGCGCCATTTCCGACACATTGTTAAAAGATGAGCCGGCGGCCACATTGCAATATTCCATCACAGAGGGATACACACCGCTTATTGCAGCGGGAAAAACCTACCTTTCGAAAGAATTCGACATCATCCACGAAAATGACAGTGTGATTGTTTGCTCGGGCAGCCAGCAAATTATGGATTTGTTTGCGCGGCTTGTGTGCAACGAAGGGGACGTTGTGGCAGTGGAGGACCCTGCCTTCCTTGGCGCACTGAACTGTTTTCGTGCATACGGGGCACAGCTGCGCTCGGTGCCAATCGAGCCGGACGGCCCCAATTTAGAGGCACTGGAAGCGGTGCTAACGCAAAACCCAAAACCGCGGTTTTTCTACACAATACCCAACTTCCAAAACCCAACAGGTGCGGTTTGCAGCCTTGAAAAACGACGTGCCATTTATGATTTGTGCACAAAACACGGGGTGCCTATCTTTGAGGATAACCCATATGGCGAGCTGCGCTTTGAAGGGGAGGCCATTGCGCCCATCAAGAGCTTTGACACAGAGAACGCCGTTGTGTATGCAGCGTCGCTTAGCAAAATTTTGTCGCCGGGCATGCGTGTGGCGTTTTGTGTGGGGCAGGCAGAACTGCTGGGGAAAATGGTGATGGCAAAGCAAGGAAGCGACGTACATACGAACTTGTGGAGCCAACGTGTTTGCGAGCGGTTTTTTACACAATGCGATGTAGACGCGCACCTTTCCAGAGTGCGTGATATCTATCAGTCGAAAGCGGAGTTTATGATGCAAGAGCTGGACAACCGTTTGGGCGGGCGCGTTTCTTATTGGGCGCCAAAGGGCGGCATGTTTTTGTGGGCCAGCTTGCCAAATGGCGTGGATACAGCAAAATTTGTGCAAACCTGCCTAGATCAAAAGCTGGCGATTGTGCCGGGAAGCGCCTTTTTTGTAGACGATACAGCGCCCAGCCAAACGTTGCGGCTTAATTTCTCCACGCCCACAAAACAGCAAATCACCCAAGGTGTTTCTATTATGCAAACGGTGCTTGGGTAAATTTTTTCATCGCTTTTTATAATAAAGGTGAGAACCAAAAAACAAAGTACACCGACAGCCACGGTAAGCGGCGGCTGTCGGTGTACTTAAACATAGTGGGGTGGCAAGAAAGCGCTGCGCGTAGGCAAGAGAGAGGATGTGAAAACGCGTAGAGAGGATACAGTTTTGTGGCAACATTTCGCATTAAGCAACGCAATGGCGCTTTCTTGTTTACGTAGCCAGCCGAGGAAGGCGAGGCTGTTTTGGTCGCACGCCTATTTGCGCTTGTGGAAACCACAAAAAAAGGCCACTTTTTTAAAAAGTGGCGATGTGCGGGGTAGGGCTCTGCAACTTTGGGCAAAGCCCCGCGGCCTTAGCTGTGCTTATGTAAACCTGCCAAAAGCAGGGAATATGTGGTCTGCCGCGCCGGGCAGCGCCGGGGCGGCAGTAAAGGGCGAGCCAAAACTGGCAATGCCCAATTTAACAAATAGATGTGAAATGGCGGAATATCTACCATGCAACGTGTTGCATATGTTTGCGCGAACATGTTGTCTACTTGAACTGCAACGTTATTGTACCTGCAAATTATGAATTTTTTTTGATATAATTATAAATAAATTATAAACCAAAATACAAAAAAATGGGGTATGTGGCGTGTTTTGCAAAATGCAAACGAATTGGATACAAAGAAGGGTGAAAATGTGAAAAAACAAAACGATGATGTGCGCATGCAAAACATGATGAGCACGTTTGCCCCCGGCAGCGATCTGCTTTTGCATGTGTGTTGTGCACCGTGTGCCAGCCGTGCCCTTGAGCGTTTAAGCAGCCATTTTGCACTTACTCTTTTGTATTATAACCCAAATATTCAACCAAATGTAGAGTATGAGGCGCGGCTTGCCTCTTTTGAGCGGTTGGTAACGGCAATGCCGGCCGTTTATCCGGTGCGGTTGGAGGTGGGCCCCTACGACACAGAACGCTTCCTTGCGTGCGCAAGGCCGTTTGCACACGAGCGGGAAGGTGGAAACAGGTGCAGCGAATGCTTTGCCTTGCGGCTTGAATACACGGCAGAAGAGGCCCAAAAACGTGGGTTTGCGTGCTTTGCCTCGTCTTTAAGTGTTGGGCCAAGAAAAAATGCTGCACAAATCAACGCTGTGGGCGAAAAGGCGGCCGAAAAAAAGGGCGGTGTATACCTGCCCAGTGATTTTAAAAAACAACATGGATACCAGCGTAGTGTTGAATTAAGCCGGGAATTGGGCTTGTATCGCCAGCACTATTGCGGCTGTGTTTACAGCATGCCAAAGCCCGAAGCAGAAGGCGACACATAAGCGCGCAAAGGTGCCCAATGCCCCAGCAGGCAGTTAAGGTTACAGGCGGCATTGGCGGCGCTGGTGCTGGGCATGCGGTGGGCCGTTTGGGAAAATAAATCTTTAAAATGTTTTTGGTACAGCCGGTGTGCGGCGGCGCCGTTACAAAAAACGGCTTCAATGGGGCTGGCGTTAAAAACCAAGGGCAGGTTGTTTGGTGTTTCATTGCGGATGGAGCTATCGGCAGCGCCTTGAATGGTGCAGCGCTCCAATACGTCCCAAAGCGCGATGTTATGAGTGAAAAGAAGTGTTTCCTTTTCTTCGCGCGTGCAGGGGCAAGGCGTGTTGCATAAGGCGGCCAGCAGGGGCCAAAATCGATTTTGTGCGTGCCCGTAATAAAAACCAAATTCAAAACTTTTCGGAGAAGGATAGGTGCCTAAAATTAAAACACGCGATTTTTCGTTATAAATAGGTGCAAACCCGGCTTGTTTTCCACGCGTTTCTGCTTGTTTCATTTCAATGCCCCTTTGTTTTGTCATTGTGTTTAGTATACCATAAACACAAGCAGATTCAATTATGACAAAATTGTGATGTTTTGGCGTATTTTTGCGTTTCATATACAAAATATAAGGGGAAAAGCCTTGTTTTGCCCAATGGAAAATAAAAATGAAAACGGGGAAGATGCCCAAGAGTGTTTTTGATAAAAAGAACATACAAGAGGATAAAAAATAAAATGAAAAATAATAAACGAAAAAACGTAGTTTATTTGCGGGTTTGCACCAGCTGTGCGCATATGTGAAAAAATTGTAAAATGTTAAAAAGCCTCTTGACAAAAAGTTTCAAAAGGGTTACAATTTAATTGCAAGAAAGTTACAGCCAGAAGCTTTCTTTATAAAGTGCAAACTTTTTTCATGATGTAGGACCTCCTCCTCCGGTTGCCATTGCAGCCGTCAGGTCCACAAACTCCTTGTAAGCAAAAAACTCCGCAACTCCCAGCGGGGTTTTTTGTTTGTTTTGGCAAAGATTGTGCGTGGCTCTTTTCTTTTGTGTAAGGCTGTGATACGATGAAGAGTATAAAGATAATAAAGGAGGAGCCAAAACATGGCGATGATTTACAATGAGCCCAGCCATACATTTGGAGAGTATTTATTGGTGCCGGGGTATTCCTCGGCAGAATGTATGCCGCAGGCTGTTCGTTTAAATACACCGGTAGCGCGGTTTAAAAAAGGGGAGGAGCCGCCCCTTACAATGAATATTCCTCTTACCAGTGCAATTATGCAAAGTGTTTCCGGCGTTAAAACAGCCATTGCGCTGGCCATTGAAGGCGGAATTAGCTTTTTATATTGTAGCCAAAGCGTGGAAGACGAGGCCGCCATGGTGCGCAAGGTAAAAGGGTATAAAAAAGGGTTTGTTACGTCGAACACGAACATAGGCCCGGATGCAACGCTTGCCGATATTCTGGCACTGCGCGACAAAACGGGGCATTCTACAGTGGCCGTTACCGACGATGGAAGTGCGCATGGAAAACTTTTGGGTATGGTTACATCGCGTGATTATCGTGTGTCGCGTATGGACCCAAGCTTGCCTGTGTCCGAGTTTATGACACCGTTCGAGTCTCTTGTTTCGGCGCCGGATACCACCACGCTGAAAGAGGCCAATGACATCATTTGGGACAATAAGGTAAACACGCTTCCGCTTGTGGATAAAAATCAGCATCTTGTGTATTTGGTGTTTCGTAAGGATTATGATTCGCACAAGGAAAATGTGAACGAACTGCTGGATAAAAATAAGAGTTATATCGTGGGGGCAGGCATCAACACGCGCGATTATGCCGAGCGTGTGCCGGCGCTTGTAGAGGCAGGTGCCGATATATTGTGTATCGATTCAAGCGAAGGGTACTCGGAGTGGCAAAAACGAACCATTGAATGGATTCGCGCACGGTATGGCGATACCGTGAAAGTGGGTGCCGGAAATGTGGTGGATGCCGAAGGGTTCCGTTTCCTTGCAGATTGTGGCGCCGATTTTGTAAAAGTGGGAATTGGCGGCGGAAGCATTTGTATCACACGTGAGCAAAAAGGAATTGGGCGCGGCCAAGCCACCTCTGTGATTGAGGTGTCAAAGGCGCGTGATGAATATTTTGAAGAAACAGGGATTTACGTACCCATTTGCTCTGATGGTGGCATTGTGCACGATTACCATATTACATTGGCTTTGGCAATGGGCGCCGATTTTGTAATGTTAGGACGTTATTTTTCTCGCTTTGACGAAAGCCCCACCAACCGCTTGTTTGTGGGCGGCAGTTATGTAAAGGAATATTGGGGCGAGGGAAGCAATCGTGCCCGAAACTGGCAACGCTACGATCTTGGTGGCGACGGAAAACTTGGGTTCGAAGAAGGCGTAGACAGCTACGTGCCATATGCAGGCAGCTTGAAAGACAATGTGAATGCAACCTTGTATAAAATACGCAGCACAATGTGCAATTGCGGTGTTCTTTCGATTGAGGAACTGCGCAACAACGCACGTTTAACACTTGTGTCTTCTACCAGCATTGTAGAGGGTGGCAGCCACGACGTTATTTTAAAGGATAAGTCGGAATAGTAGGGTGCTGCCTTTGTGCTGAAGACCTTGGGGCGCTGCCCCAAACCCCGCCACTTTAAAAAGTGGACAAACTTTTTTATAAAGGACACGCACAGCGCGAGCGAATTTAACCCAAAAGCCAAAGGGCGATGTTTTATAAAAGTCACACGCCGCAGGGTAGCGA
>CAYJIH010000038.1:0-17856 GCA_964370195.1 uncultured Oscillospiraceae bacterium | reverse complement strand
CGAGGTGCTGTAAACGCCCCTCTCACCCACATCAGACGGCAGTGCCGACTGGATTTCAACGATAAATCGACGTGTTTGAAGATGGGACAAAATCATGCCAAGGTGCTGTAAAACAGTGAATTTGCTGTTGTGGGTGTTGTAGAGATGAAAATACAACCATAACACGAAGTTTTATAGGTGCTGTGCAAGGTGCTGTAGTCAAAAAATCTGGAAATAAAAATAAACAAAATGAAGCCAACTGATACTCAAAAATGGGGGAATTATATGAAGAAAGTGAAATGCATCGTAATGAAAATTTTGAGAAATGCGTGGGAATCCGTGTGCAACAATCGCGGCGAAATACTCATTCCGCACGAAGTGATAGAAAAGTTTGCAAGCCATTTTTTGCCAAAAATCCAAGCATATTTTGAAAACCCGGAAAATCAAAAGGCATTTGAGCGGTGGCAAAAGGAGAAAGAGTCCGCCAACAAACCCGACAAAATAGCGTAGAAAAAGCCGGTAGATGACGCAGTGGTCATCTACCGGCATATTTTGCGTTTTGGATTTCACAGAAGAAAACACAAAATCCGAACGCATCTCCAATTTTGAAGACAGTGTTCGGATTATGTGGGTTTGGTGCCGCTGACCGGACTTGAACCGGTACGATATTTCTATCGAGGGATTTTAAGTCCCTTGTGTCTGCCGATTCCACCACAGCGGCATTACTTAAACCGTTTGTTATTATACCTCATTCAACAGGGTTCTGTCAATTCCTAAATTGAAAAATAAAAATATTCTGTGTGTTTCCTCTTCTTTTTAAGGTTCATTCATACAATATAAAACAATGCCAGGTGTGCATACCACTATTTTTGACATTGTTTTCTAAAACCTTTTTTTAAAAAATAGCAGCCGATAAGCATTGCGGCAAATTCTGCAAAAGGAACGCTAAGCCAAATGCCATTGATGCTTAAAAATAGTGGCAACGCGAAAATGCCAATGCTTACAAAAACAAAACCTCTGCTTGCAGCAATGATGGCAGATTCTAACCCTTTTCCGATAAACGTGAAATATCCCGAGTTTAAAATGTTAAACCCAGACATAAGAAAAGCAAAGGCATATAGTTTCCCACCATTTACAGCCATCTGTGTTAGCGCAATATCATCTTTTATAAACAAGCCAACAAGCACCTCTCCAAAAAAGAAAAGAATGATAAAAATCAACAACCCACTGACAAAATTCACAGTATATGCCATTTTCATAATAGAGCGCACACGCTTAACAGAGCCATGCCCAAAATTATAACTTACAATCGGCCCAACGCCATCGGAGATACCAAACAAAAGAAAACTGCCAAACGTTCCGATATAATTGATCGCTGTAAATGCAGCCACACCACTTGCACCGGCCATGCCCATAAGCACTGTATTAAACAAAAAAGTGGTGATAGCAACCGACAAAGAATTCAGCCCCTCAGAACACCCATTGTACAAAACGGGTGCTATACACTTATTCGAAAATTTTCCCACAAAAATATTTAAAACATTGTTTCTATCTAAAAGCGGCCACATAACAAAAAGCAAAGCCGAACTATAGGCAATTCCTGTGGCCAATGCCGCGCCCGTGGTTCCCCAATTGAGTTTTGCAATAAATATATAGTCCAGCATAATATTAACCAGAATGCTTAGAATAGACCCATAAAGGTACAATTGTGGCCGGTTCAAAATGCGATTCATAAAGCCAAAATAAAACATTAGGCACATGGAAACCGAAAAAAGGGAAATGGTTTTTATATAACTCGATACATCCGGCAACAAAAAATTGTCTGCGCCAAGAAAAACACCCAGTTGTTTGTTCAATAAACCTCCCAAAACAACGATAACAAAGGCAAACAAAATAACCATTCTAAAAAACGTTTGAAAGGCATCCTGCGCCCTTTTTGTTTCCCCCATGCCAAGCATAAGGCCCACATGGCTTTGTGTTCCAACACTTACCACCATACTTAACCCAATGATAAGCTGCAAAAATGGGTTTGCAATGTTAACACTTGCCATGGCATTGGGGCCAATAAAGTTGCCCACAAAAATACCGTCAATAATCCCCTGTATTCCGGCAATCACCATAGCAAACAGTGCGGGGAAACAATATTGTATAAAAAGCTTCGGCAGCTTCTCGCTCAGAAGTTTGTTGTTTTCTATGCTCATCATTCACCTTTATACATCTATTTGAACAGAGGCAATGTGCACCGAATAGAACCATTTTATCAAGGCATATTCTCGACCAAATAAATCCTTGATATGCACGCTACCCTATCTATAACAATGGTAAAGGATATCAACTTGAATGTCAAAACGAATCTGCATTCATACTTATAAAACCATCATATTGTATTGACATTTCCACACAACACCTTTAAAATAAAGGATGGTTTTGCACATTTACTATACTATGTAAAAAATAAAAGACATATTTAACTGTAGTGGAACTCAAAAAACTTGGTTCAAAATTTATTGCAAACAAATTTTATTTTGTTATGGAAGGGGTACCAAAATGACTTACTCAAAGAAAACCCGCGCTTTTTCACTTATGATGTGTGCCTTACTGGCACTGCTTTTATGCACGCCCCTCGCCTTATTTTTAACCACACCTACAGACGTTTATGCCGCCACCGATAACACAACAGATATGACGGCACAATACTTAGCAGAAAGCTCCAGCGGAAACAACGCAGCGTTCAGGCTTACATTTAATACGAGCCAGAACTTTCAGATAGGACACACAATTAAAGCCACCTTCACCCCAGACGGCGGCAGTGAGATTGTATTACCCAATCAAACTACCACTTTAGACAACACAAGTCCAATAGACATTTCTGTGGATATTTCGGCTATACGCAGTGCCAACATCACAGGCAGTGGCACCATGTCGATAACATATGTATTATCGACTCCATCCCTCGACGCTTCTGGCTCTGTCGTTACTAGTATAACCAATTACATTGCCACTACACCCTACACACCGCCTGCACTCCCAGAAGTATCTTTTTCTGTCAACCTCAACACATATGATTCCTTTGAAATTGTTGCAACACCGTCAAATACCGCCATACCCAGCGGCCAATTTCCCGCTGGCAACATGCAGCTTATTGGCCCAACGGGCAATGTCATCGAAACCAAAGAAACCGATGGCACAGAGTACTCTATTCGATTTGAAAACTTTGATGCATACACATCAAACACAACATACACTTTAAAATACACGCCAACAGATACAACGCTTTATGCTCAAAGCACAAACACCATTACAATACAATACGAAACCTATAACCTTCCCCAAGAAGACCCCGCTTTTTCTATGTACACAGTGGACGTTTCTAATGTACAAGTATCTTCTGTACCAAGTGGATTTCGCTTTAGTGCTTCGCCGTTCAACGCCGCAGACTATAGCCAAGGCACCCGCTACAGAATGGGCGAAGCCCTAAACGCAAAAATTGCCGCTTCTGGCCCGCCCGAAGGTAATTTAGCCGGCATGTATGATTTTTCATTCCTAAACACAGACCCATCAAGCCACGAGCCTTACTTCCCCACCACCAATCCCGCACCAACTTTCCGCCTTAGCATCCCCGTTTCGGGCATAGCAAACGGCGAAACCGTAACGTTTGTGCACTATGCGGGAGCCCACCAAGACCCAATGATTTCGGAAGAAATTAGTGTTGAATACATTACAGCAACTGTACAAAACGGTATCGCTACCATAGACGTTACCAGCCTTTCCCCGTTTGCAATGTATGTAACCGCTTCTTCAAGCAGCTCGTCCTCAAGCTCGTCCTCAAGTTCGTCTTCTAGCTCGTCGTCAAGTTCCACAACATCGGCTAGCACCGGCACCACCACTGCACTTTCCCCACAAACCGGTGTATATGCCTAACTATATTTTGCAATTATTATTCTTTATTTAGTATATTAACTGCGTAAATGCACTTCTTGCTTTAGACGTATACAACGCCTAAAATAAGAAGTGCATTTTTCTGTTCTTTTCCCATACCTGTCTTGACTTCAAATGCAATCCACGGTATAATTCATAATAAAAACAATGTTATCGAAACTATTTTCGTTACATATGCTATTTTATCATCAAAAATTGCTCATATATTATATTTTGTTCAGGGTCAAAAGCAACTTTTTATGTTCACCAGCACATGAAAAATACGCCGTTTGCTCAATCGATTTTTATTTTCTTATCCATCGTATTCAGAAATTGTAAAGCAGGGAGGATTCAAAAAAATGAAATGTGAAAAATGTGGAAGCGAAAATACACCTGGGGGGCAATTTTGCCAAGAATGTGGCAGCGCCTTGTCTGTAACACAAACAACGCCACCTTCCCCAACGCCACAAGCCGGCTCATTCACCGCACCGCAAGGTAGCCCGGCACCGGCACCACAAGCCGGCTCGTTCACCGCACCACAAAGCAGCCCGGCTCCGGCACCACAAGGCGGCTCGTTCACCGCACCGCAAGGTAGCCCGGCACCGGCACCACAAGGCAATTCTTTCCAAGCGCCAGGTGGCAACACACCACCACCCAAAAAGAAGAAAACAGCACTTATTGTCATTTTAATTGCAGTTGCAGCGTTTATTTTACTTGCCGTTGTAGGTGGTATCCTTCTAGTTAGCCAGTTCCTTGGTGGTAAGGGCGATAACATGAATACAACCTCTGCCAGTGGCATGGCTCCTTCCACTAGCACCAACACAGCCCCAGCCATGGCAGATGGTGAAGTTTCATTTACAAATGCAAGCGACTTAACTGTATTTCGTATGTATATCTCCGAAACCACCGACGATTCTTGGGGAGAGGACGTATTGGGCAGCGCTGTAATTAACAGTGGGGATACATTCTCTCTCATGTTGCCACAAGGGGCATCCGTTTACGATATCCTCCTTCGCGATTACGATGACATTGAATATACCTTCTTTGATATTACACTTGAGCCCGGATTTACACTTACCTATACAGGTGCAAACGGCGGCACAATTGATGTGTACAATCTCTCAGGCGAACTTATTCAAACATCCTCGCTCAATGCCCCCGCTGCACCGACAAGCACGGCCACAAATGCAGACACTGGCGTCGCCACAGATTCTGTGTCCATCAACCTGGAAACACTGGGTGGTGTGGGCATTGTAAACAATAGCGATATTACGATTTTCCGTCTATATGTCTCCCAAAGTGACGACTCGCAATGGGGCGATGATGTTTTGGGTGCAAGCACGGTGGCAAACGGCGAACATTTTATCATTCCTTTAAACGAAGCCGGTATAAGTTATGATATCCGTGTTGAAGATGCAAGCGGCAACTACTACGACTTTTATCAGGTTTTGTTAGATCCAGATGAAATACTGGTTTTTAACGGCACCACACTGGAACATTACTTGTCTTCCGGCAACCTTTACCAAGAAGTGCCGGTAGCATAAACCCATTTATTATCACTTATTTAAACAGTTTATACATGAGGGTGCTTGGACATTTTCCAAGCACCCTCAGCGTTCAAAAAAGTACAGAGCGGCAAGAAAGTACCAAGTGCTAGGAAGCAAAAAATGCCGCAAAGGCGCATATGCGTGATATGTAACTGCCACGGCATTTTGCAGTCTGACGACGCAATGGGTGCTTTATTGACGGTCTGAGGGTGCTTGGATATTTTCCAAGCACCCTATTTTTAAAGATGGGTTCAGCGGTTCAAATAAAAATAAGTCCCAATACTTAAGGATCTATCAAACAATTGACACACTACTGTTTCCAATATACACTAAATATAAATAACTACATTGGGGGAGTTTTATTATGGATATGATTTTAGCTGTAAACAGTTTTATGTGGGACTATATTTTGATGTTCTTGCTTATTGGAACCGGCTTATACTTAACATTTCGTTTACGCTTTGTGCAAATCCGAAAATTCCCCGAAGGGTTTAAACTTGTATTTGGCAAACTGCTTAAGCGCGACAAAGACAGTGCCGGTGGCATGACATCTTTTCAAGCACTTAGCACAGCCATTGCGGCACAGGTGGGCACCGGCAACTTAGCTGGTGCCGCCAACGCCATTGCCATTGGTGGGCCGGGTGCAATCTTTTGGATGTGGGTATCTTCCCTTTTGGGCATGGCTACCATTTACGCCGAGGCCACTTTGGCACAAAAATACCGCCAAGTTGCAAAAGACGGAACAGTAACAGGTGGTTCCGTTTATTATATTCGGCAAGCCTACAAAGGCGTTTTTGGGAAAATTTTAGCAGCCGCATTTGCTATTTTCATCATTTTGGCACTTGGTTTTATGGGAAATATGGTGCAGTCCAACTCCATTGCCGGTGCTTTTTCCATAGCCTTTGGCACACCCTCTTGGTTGATGGGCCTTCTTTTAGCAATTGGAACATTTTTTGTTGTTATTGGTGGTATCAAACGCATCGCAAGTTTTGCAGAACTCGTGGTACCCATTATGGCACTGTTTTACATCGTTGGCTCTTTGGTGGTTCTTTTTGTAAATATTGCTCATATCCCCGCGGCCATCTCCAGCATTTTTGTAGGGGCATTTAGCCCACAATCGGTAGCAGGTGGCGTGGTGGGCGCAACCATCAAATTGGCCATCCAAAAAGGGCTACAGCGTGGATTATTTTCCAACGAGGCCGGTATGGGCTCTACACCACATGCCCATGCCGTAGCAAATGTAAAACACCCTTGCCAGCAAGGTGCCGTGGCCGTCATCGGTGTTTTTATCGATACGTTTGTTGTGCTCAATCTCACAGCACTTGTTATTTTATCAACCGGGGTGCTTACACCGGATGGTTCTTTACAAGGCATTGATTTAACACAGGCCGGTTTCTCTAGCGTATTTGGCCATTTTGGAAATATCTTTATCGCCATTTGCATGCTATTTTTTGCCTTTTCCACCATTGTTGGTTGGTTCTTTTTTGGCCAGGCAAATGTTCAATATCTCTTTGGCCAAAAAGCCGTGAAGATATACGCCGTATTGGTTTGCATCTTTGTATTTGTTGGTTCCGTGTTAAACATCGATATTGTATGGACATTGTCCGACTTGTTCAATGGATTTATGGTCATTCCAAACTTACTAGGCCTGCTGGCCTTATCGGGCGTCACCGCCAAATTGCTTCGTGAATATGAAAGCCAAGAAAACAAAATGCAAAAAGCGGCAAAACATCAATAAATGATAATCAAGTTTTTGTCGCAATACAGATGTAATGGCTTAAATGGGCCTGTTTCATCGATAGATTATAAATTCTCGTTGTTTTATGTTTGTTGTTGTAAGCAGTGTCTACACAAATACGCAATCCTCTCATTTCAGCGCGTGTAGGCACTGCCCCAAAATTTAGTTCATCTAAAATGATTCGTTTGAAATGGGAAGTGTGAACGAAAATATTACGCCGCTTTCGCAATTTTGCACACTGCACTGGCCTGCGTGCTCTTCTATGATGGTTTTTACAATGTAAAGGCCCATACCTACGTTCCCGTCACTGTGCACGCGTGCTTTATCGGAACGATAAAAACTGCTCCAAATTTGCTGAATGTCCTCTTTTTCCACACCGCTTCCTTCATTATAAACCGAAAAAACGGCACAGCTTTTTTCTTGCACAAGTTGCACTTGAATTCTTTGGCCTTTTTTTGTGTGCTCTAAGGCATTGTTCAAGTAATTTTTTATTGCCTGCTGCAAGTGGCTTGCACTGCCGTACACCCAAATATCACTTTGAATATTCTGAGAAAACACGTGTTCATCGGTTAAAGGCTTCACCTTATCCAGGTATTCCTGGCAAAGGGCAGAAAAGCAAAGTGGACGTTTTTCCAGTTGAACCAACCTATTTTCCAGTGCGGAAGTATCGAGCATGGTGCTTACCATGTCACTAAGGTGCTCGCTTTCTTGCAAAATCACTTGACAATACTCATCTTTATCAATACTGTCAATGTTGTTTTTTAAATTGTCTGCATAAATTTGTAAAAGGGCTAGCGGTGTTTTCATCTCGTGAGATACATTGGCCACAAATTCGCGGCGCATCTGTTCCAATTCTTTTTGAGAGGCAATATCCTTTTTCAGTTGTTCATTGGCCTCGTTTAGCTCTTGAATAACATGCTCAAGCTGGAATGACATTAAATTCACACTTTGCGCCAAAGAAGATAATTCCGGCGAGAACTGTGTTTCCTTTACCTTAGCAGAAAAATCCAACTGCGTAATACGCAAAGCCGTTTTTTGAATTTCACCAATGGGCTTTGTAATGGCTTTCGAAAGGAAAATAAAAAGAATCAAACCCAAAAGCAAAATAACCCCGGTGATAACGGTGCTAACGCCTGTTAATAAACTCACGCTGTTCTCAATCGAGCTCATTGTTAAGTTCATGGTGATATAAACCGGCTCTGCATTGTAGGAAAAGGTTTCCAAAAGATGCAAGGCAAGAATATTACCTTGGTCTCTTTCATCTGTTTGCACAATCATCGGCGTGGAAACAGAGTCGAGTTGTTCCTCCTGTGTACGCGGGCCTGGTGGTGTGGGTGGCGCTTCTCCACCAAAATGCTGCCGAAAACGATTGGAGGTTGCATAAATTGTTGCGTCATCTTCGGCGTAAATTTTGATGTCCAAATTATAATGGTCTTCATAAAATTTCGCAACTTCTTCGATACTTTCTGCAGTGCCGCTGTAATGAAGTTCAATTTCTTCTGCCGCTTCCATCATCACTTGGGAAGTTTTATAGCTATAATAATCTGTGGCAAAAAACAAATTAAAAACAAGCTGCCCCAGTAAAAGAATCAAAAGCAAAACAGAAAAAGACAACACCAGTTTGCTTTGTAACGAAAGCCTATTCATTAGGCACCTCAAATTGATATCCTATGCGGTGTACCGTTTTGATGTAGCATGCATCTTCTTGTAATTTTACACGAAGCTGCTTTACATGGGTATCCACTGTACGGCTATCGCCTTCAAAATCATAGCCCCATACACTGTTTAAAATTTGGTCTCGTGTAAAAATAAGCGAGGGATTTGAAAGAAAAAAGAATAACAATTCAAACTCTCGTTTTGTAAGTTGTATCGGGTTGCCGCTGCAGCTTACACTGCGATTTGTTGTGTTTAGCACAATTCTGCCACGCACCAGCTCTCCATGTGTTGTTTTTCCCACACGACGCAAAAGCGACTCTATGCGTGCCAAAAGCAATGACGGTGAAAACGGCTTTGTAATATAATCATCAGCTCCCGCCTGGAAACCTTTCACTTGATCATATTCTTCACCACGGGCTGTTAGTAAAATAACCGGCGTTAATGAATGGTTTCTACGAATATCTTCCAGCACCTCATACCCATTGTATATGGGCATCATAACATCCAATAACACAAGGTCAATATCGGCATTATGCTCATAATAAACATCTAGCGCTTCTTGCCCGTTAAAAGCGGGTATCACTACAAATTCATGTACATTTAAAAAATCTTGTATAGCGCGAATCATTTTTGGCTCATCATCCACCACCAAAATACAACGTTTCGAACCAACCATGTGTTACCTCCATAAAATGTTTCTTTTTATCATACACATAAATGTGATGAAACAATGAGTGAACACCGCGTTGTTTCATCACAAAGTAAAAAAGAAAAATAAAAACGATTTACAGCAAACCTTGTGATAATAACGCTACCATGTGCACTATGGAACAATAGTTTGTATTTTTATTCGCTTCTTGCTTTAATCAATATATTCCGCCTTAACCCATTTTACAGCAAAAATTTCATCTTAAGCAAAGAGCCAATTGTATCCGCTGATACAATTGGCTCTTTGCAAAATGCATTTTTTAAAAGGCACCGCTTATTCTTCCCACGAGATTTTTTTAGCAGGATACTCTTTTAACACCACGTCTTGTTGGCAGTAATCAACATATATAAGTTCTTTTGTACCATACAAAACGGAAACCGCACGTTTTACACCTTTTTTTCGTGGGTCTACCTTATCTATTTTTTTAAGTAGCCCTTTTTTACTTGTGTCTTTTAAGCAGCGCAGCATCGTTCCCGACGAGTTCACCTTCAACCATTGTTCACGCATCAAATCTTTTGTTCTAACACTGCCCAACTTGCCCGAAAAATACGATAATACTTTTTCCGCATAATCTTCCAAAGGCTCTCCATGTGTAACTTGGTTTTTTAGCCCAAAATCTAAAAACAAATCAAATGCGCTGGCACCGGCTTCTATCGTAGCCAAAACAAGCAGTTTGAACCGGCCAGAATTATACAAACGATCAACGGCATCTTCCACTGCCTGCAACTTTAAAAGGTCGTCTTCACACATCCAAGGGGTAGACACCACCTGATACGGTGCTGTCTCAGAAAATTCACCCACGTCCTCATTCTCAATCTGGCTGCCGTACAACCGCTTTAAAAACCCAAGTTGCAACTGATGTGGATGAAGGGCAAAAAGCTGATTAAACCCTTGCTTAAAACTGGCAAAATCTTCATACGGCAACCCGGCAATTAAATCCATATGAACGTGCACATTTCCTTTTTCAAGGATGGCCTGTAAATTGGAAACCACCTTATTCAAGTCTGTTTTGCGCTTCACAGCACACAGTGTATCCTCATTAAAACTTTGCACACCCACCTCAATTTGAAACAACCCTTTGGGCGCCTCTTGAAACACAGAAATAAGCTCCTGTGTCATAATGTCGCCCGCCACTTCAAAATGGTAGCAAACACCACGATATGATGTGTTTTTCGAAAGTATATGCCGCATAATTGCAAGCGCATGTTTCTCATTGCAATTAAATGTTCTATCCACAAATTTAATGGTTTGTGTTCCGGAAGCCGCCAAAAGATTCAGCTGTGTTTTTACACGCTCTAGCTCAAAAAAACGCACACCACCCATACGTCCGGAAAGGCAATATGTACAAGAATAAGGGCATCCACGGCTTGTTTCTATATAGGCGATGCGCCCATGCAAAGTACTAAAATATTCGTCTGTGTACGGTGAGGCCGGCTGTTTTTTCGAAAGATAGGGGGCAACAATACGCTCTTTTGTGCACAGCCCACCCACTTCAAACCCTTTTTCCTTCTCAGAGAGCCCTTGTAACAAATGGAAAAACGGTTCCTCCCCTTCCCCACTAATGATGTAATCCACCATTGGAAGCCTTAAAAACACAGCTTCGACACAATAACTTACTTCCGGGCCGCCCAGTAAGATTTTTTGCCGTGGCCTTTCCTTTTTCAGCAAAGGCAGCAATTTTTTGATGTACTCGATGTTCCAAATATAACACGAAAAGGCAACGAGATCGGCATCTTTTTCTGTAATTTCACGTAGCAATGCTGTTGCATCGGCCTTGATTGTGCTTTCAATTACACTAATCTTAGCACAGTGCTGCGCCGCTGCTTTTAAATACCACACCGCCAAAGAAGAATGAATGTATTTTGAATTGATGCTGACGAGTACTACGTTCATATAAATCCCTTTCATTCCATTGGCCTGTGTAGCCATTGGCCCGTATGCTGTTTATTTTAAAATTTCAGCCGTTCACTCATATATCAACATCCAATGGTTTATCTAACTCTTTCAAATCGAGGTGACCCTTTTTTTTGCGCTGACGCACACATTCGCTTAAAAGATATTCAATTTGCCCGTTTAACGAGCGAAAATCATCTTGTGCCCATGCGCTAAGCTCTTGATAAAGCGTAGCCGACAAGCGCAGTGGCACTTGCTTTTTATTCCCCGCAGCCATCTAGTAAAGGCTTCCTGTATTTACAACCGGTTGCGAATCTCGGTTTGCACAAAGCACCACCAAAAGATTGGAAACCATCGCGGCTTTCCTTTCTTCATCTAACTGAATGCAATCATTCTCTTCCAGTTTTTGCAACGCCATTTCCACCATGCCCACGGCCCCATCTACAATCAATTTTTTTGCATCAATCAAAGCTGCTGCTTGTTGCCTTTGTAGCATGGCCGCTGCTATTTCTTGTGAATATGCCAAGTATGTAATTTTAGTTTCAATAATCTCAAGGCCAGCCTCTTGCACTTTTCCCTGAATTTCATCCTGTATGCGCTTTGCCACCACTTCGCTAGAGCCACGCAAAGACCCCTCGTCCGGTGTGCCATCTCCTGTTGTGTCTACACCTTTTGCCACATCATATGGATACAAACGCACCACATTTCGCAAGGATGCATCACACTGTAACGACAAAAACTCCTTATAATTATCCACCTCAAATACTGCTTTTGCCGTGTCTTCCACACGCCATATAACCGCAATAGATATTTCAACCGGATTGCCAAGAAAATCGTTTATTTTTTGACGATTGTTGCTTAATGTCATCGCTTTAAGAGACACCTTCTTACTGCCCGTTGCCGGCATGGTTTTGCCCGCCGTTACTGCCGTTACTGCTGTTGCCAACATACTTGTTTGATTTTGAGACACATCCCCGCTTTGACGCAGTTTTGTTTCCGCTGCCGGGTTCACTGCTACTGTAAAGGGATTCACAAAATAGATCCCCTCGTTTTTAAGTGTTCCCACATATTTGCCAAACAATGTAAGCACCAAAGCCTCCTGCGGTTGCAGCACTTTAATTCCCAAAAATACAATCCACCCAAACAACGTATACAAGCCCCCTGCTACAAGCAAAACCACACCAACCATGTACCCCTCATCTACCATTTCAATCCCTGCCACCAATGCCACCACAGCCACAATATATGCAATGATGCTCAAAACCAACACAGCCAAACCATTCCCAGCTTTCATCTGTTTCTCTTGCATTATATGCCTCCTAGAAAAATATGATATCAAAAAGATATCATATTGATTTTGATTTGTCAATAGCATCTTGCCTATTTTACACAATAAAAAAGTGTCGATACCTAGGGCCATACCCTATTGTACCCACACTTTTTCTGTGTTTTTGTAAAATGCGAAACCTTTTCGGTTAAGTTTACTAAGTAGTCCTTAAAATCAATCTAATTCTTCTAAATAGGCAACAAGCGCATTCACCGCGGTTTGCTCTTCATTGCCCTCCGCCTGAATTTCCACAGGCGTTCCCTGCGAAAAACCCTGCGTAAGAAGAAGCAAAATGGATTTGGCATTTGTCTTCTTTTCGCCTATGCGGCCAATGGTAATTGCACACGGAAAACTTGCTGCCAAACGTACAAATTCGCTGGCAGGACGCGCATGCAACCCGATTTCGTTTCGAACGAGTGTTTGCTTTTGGTACATTCCAAATCCCCTTTTCATTATTTTTATTCCCATGTTTTAAAACACTTTGTACCTTTTCACTATATCATAAGAACATACCATCTTCAATTCGCTTTTTCGCCTACAATACATATAAATTCTTGTGCGTTTTGCCTTTTCATTTTATATGTTTCATGATATACTTTGCTTAGTAGCAGAAAACCATATATTCCGCTCTTCTTATACCTACAAACATCACAGCACCGCGTTGTTTTCTGTTTCTTTAAGCACGTGCAGGTTCTATGTTTCACAAAATACATTGATAAAAGGTGGTTTTTATGGTTAGTAAAAAAATGATTCACTACATCACACAATTGCAAGAATTGCAGCGTTTGGCTGTAGAGAGCACATACGATGTAATCATGCAAGATTTGGAAGGCGAAAAAGTGGTAGATGCAAAAAGCTACATTGGTATGTATGCATTGGATTTTGCAAAGCCCATTTTAATTGTTTCAGATGACGAACAATATCACAAACGCATTGCGGATATCGGCGAAAACGTAGAATAACTTTTAAAAATCGATTATTTCTTGAGGTGACTTTTGAAAAACAGATTGCGTGATATCTTTACACGACGTGTGCTCGCCAACATACTCATTGTTTGTGTTGGCATTTCTTTCTATTTGATATTTGCTAATTTTGAAAAAGTTGGCTCACTTATCAACTGGGTGGCAACACTTTGTGCTCCCTTTATCATCGGCTTGGCCTTGGCCTATTTTTTAAACATACCTTTGCGTTTTTTAGAAAAAACCCTTCTATGTAAAATTCGATACAAAAAAATCATTCGGCCTCTTTCCATCACATTGATTTACGTCGCTGTTGCGCTTATTCTTTTTGTTCTTCTGATGTTGGTTTTGCCGCAACTGGTAGAAAGTGTGCTTTCCCTTTTAAACAGCATCCCCATCTATCTGCAAAATATCACAGATTTTGCAGATTGGATTACCGTTACATGGAATCTAGAGCCTGATACGTTAGATTTTATTGTGTTAAGCTACACAGAGCTTATTCAGCAAGCCATCACACTGGCGCGAGATTTTTTTCCAGATTTACTAAACTGGAGTGTTCGGATTGGCTCTGGTGTTATCACCGGTATAACAGCCATCATCGCCTCCATTTATATGTTGTCTAGCAAAGAAAAACTGCAAAAGCAAATTAAGAAAATACTATTTGCCTTGCTAAAACCCAAAACCGTAAACACAATTTTAAAAACAACCACCATGAGTGACCGTATTTTTTCCGGTTTCATTAGCGGAAAATTTATTGATAGTGTGATTATTGGCTTAATTTGCTATCTATTTATGGCCATTACAAATGCATTTTTTTATCCCATGCCCCAGGCAATGCTCATTAGCCTTATCATTGGCTGCACCAATATCATCCCCTACTTTGGCCCCTTTATCGGCGCCATTCCCTCGGTATTTCTTTTGCTTTTAATCAACCCGGGCAGCGCCCTTGTTTTTAGTATTTTCATCATTGTGCTTCAGCAGTTTGACGGAAATATCTTAGGTCCTAAAATTTTGGGCGATTCCACAGGATTGCCAGCTCTTTGGGTGCTTGTTGCCATTATCGTAGGCGGTGGTATTTTCGGGTTTGTGGGCATGGTGCTAGGCGTGCCCACTGCCGCAGTTTTCTATGCTCTAATACGCAATTTTATACACAAACGCTTAGAAACAAAAGGCATCGATGAACATGGGAATGAAATTGCCTGCCCATTATCTGATGCCCCCTCCATAAACGAGCCAGAACGTTAAACTTTTTAGCCATTTCGATTCTATGCCAATGAGGCAGATACTTGCCTCATTGGCTTTTTAACACACCACGCACAAATGCAAGTGGTTTATTCTGAAAAACAGATTGACAATTTTTGATTTGAGGTGTATACTGTTCTTAAATCAAAAAATATTGATTTGAGGTGCTTACTATGTTTACAACACAAGAAGAAAAAGCGAAAGTATTTAAGGCGCTTTGCGATGCAAAGCGAGTGGCCATTGTGGAACTTTTGCGAAACGGTGAAAAATGTGCCTGCAAATTAACCGATGAGCTAGACATCGCACAATCCGCGCTTTCTTATCATATGAAAATCCTTTGCGATTCCGGCCTTATAAATTGCCGACATGAAGGAAAATGGTCTCATTATCGAATTAGTGAAACAGGTAGCCAAGAGGCACTTGCCTTACTTCAAGAACTTACCACCACTGTAAGCCAAAATAACGATGACTGCTCATGCACAAAGCAAAATAGGAAAGCTGTTTAAAAACAGTTTTTCTTAATGCACAACACATCAATTTTTTTTGATATGTTTTGCCAAGGTATTTTTCATAAGTATACATTCATTATCGAAACGACGGAGGACAACAACGTATGGAAGCAATCAGAAGTGGCTGGGATTTTTTTCAAAACCAGATACTGGGCATGCAATGGTTGAACGACTTAGTGGGCAATGGGCTTTCGGCCTTAGGGCTAGACGTTTCATCTGCACTTGGCGGCAGCTTACAATTTTTTATTTATGATGTTATTAAAATCACCATTTTGCTCTGTTCTCTTATTTTTCTTATCTCCTACATTCAAAGCTATTTCCCACCTGAAAGAAGTAAACAAATTTTAGGCAGATTCAAAGGCATAGGCGCCAATATTGTATCCGCTTTGCTTGGCACGGTAACCCCCTTTTGTTCGTGTTCTTCTATTCCATTGTTCATGGGCTTTACAAGTGCCGGCCTGCCTGTAGGCGTAACATTTTCCTTTTTAATCTCTTCGCCCATGGTCGATTTAGGTAGCCTTGTTTTACTAATGAGTATTTTTGGTGCAAGGGTGGCTGTTGTATATGTTTTGGTGGGCCTTACCATTGCAGTGCTTGGCGGCACTTTAATTCAAAAATTAAAAATGGAACGCTATGTTGAATCTTTCATTTTATCAGCCGGTTCCGTGGATATCGAATCTCCTTCCTTAACAAAAAAGGACCGTGTTCTATTTGCTAAAGAACAAATGACCTCCACCTTTAAAAAAGTATTCCCTTATGTATTAATTGGTGTAGGTGTGGGCGCTTTAATTCACAACTGGATTCCCCAAAACATTGTAGAGGCTGTTTTGGGCGGCAACAACCCCTTCGGCGTCATATTGGCAACACTTGTGGGCATCCCCATGTATGCTGACATCTTTGGCACAATTCCCATTGCAGAAGCTCTTCTATCAAAAGGCGCACAACTGGGTACCATTTTGTCCTTCATGATGGCTGTAACCACGTTAAGCCTTCCTTCGATGATAATGCTAAAAAAAGCAGTAAAACCAAAATTGCTTGCACTGTTCATTGCCATCTGCTCAGCCGGCATTATTTTGGTGGGGTATCTGTTTAATTTCTTACAAGGATGGTTAATTTAACGTTTGTACTTTAAGCGGTGTTTACACGCTTTAAAGATAAATCTATTATTTTCATGTGTATGGAGGAACTGTATGAAACAAGAAAACAAAGCTGGAATCGGTTTTTTTGAACGATATCTAACTGTTTGGGTTATTATTTGCATGATTGCCGGTATATTGATTGGCCAGTTTATCCCGCAAATCCCCCAATTTTTAGCAACACTGGAATACGCCAATGTTTCCATTCCCATTGCCGTTTTAATTTGGCTTATGATCTACCCCATGATGTTAAAAGTTGATTTTAAAAGCATCAAAAACGTGGGCAAAAACCCAAAAGGGTTGTTTGTTACATGGATTGTTAACTGGCTTATCAAACCATTTACAATGTTTGGCATCGCATGGCTATTTTTCTTCGTTATTTTTAAAGGCTTTATCACACCACAGCTTGCCACCGACTATTTAGCAGGTGCTGTGCTTTTGGGTGCAGCACCGTGCACCGCAATGGTATTTGTTTGGAGCCATTTAACGAAAGGGGATGCCGCTTACACCGTTGTACAGGTGGCAACAAACGACCTTATTATTTTAGTGGCTTTCACCCCCATTGTGGGTCTTTTGCTGGGCATTGTAGGGGTAACCATCCCTTGGAGTACACTGATTCTATCCGTTGTCCTGTTTGTCGTTATCCCGCTTTCTCTTGGTGTTATCACACGCAATATTGTTATCAAGAAAAAAGGCCTTGATTATCTGCAAAAAGAGTTCATTCCAAAGTTTAGCAATGTCACCACAGCCGGGCTGCTTCTTACACTGGTTATCATTTTCTCATCGCAAGGCAATGTAATTTTAGAAAACCCCTTGCACATTGTTCTCATTGCCATCCCCCTTATTCTTCAAACAGTGCTCATCTTTTCCCTTGCCTATTTTACATCTAAAATGTTAAAATTACCACACAACATTGCAGCCCCTGCCGGCATGATAGGTGCTTCTAACTTTTTCGAACTATCTGTTGCCGTGGCCATATCGCTATTTGGCACAAACAGCCCTGTAGCACTTGCCACCATCGTGGGTGTTTTGGTAGAAGTTCCTGTAATGTTGATGCTTGTGAGATTTGCCAACCGCACCTCCCATTGGTTCGATAAAGCAAAATAATCTTTTATATTCACATAAAAAGAGAGCTCTTTTACCTAATGGTAGAAGAGCTCTTTTCAGACTGTCAAAAAACCGCCCTTTGGCTTTTGGGTTGAATTTGCCCGCTGCCCGCGCGCGTTAGACCTTGGGGCGCCGC
>CAYJIH010000037.1:0-18260 GCA_964370195.1 uncultured Oscillospiraceae bacterium | reverse complement strand
AGAAGCTGTGCTTGTTAACGCAAGCACAGCTTCTATTTTAGTGTGACCATAGCGGCGCAAACGGGGGTGCAGTGCGAAGCCTCGCTGCCCTGCGGCGTGTGATTTTAATAAAATATCGCCCTTTGGCTTTTGGTTTAAGGCCGCTTGCGCTGTGCGTGTCCTTTAGAGAAAAGTTTGTCCACTTTTTAAAGTGGCGGGGCTTGGGGCAGCGCCCCAAGGTCTTCAGCCAGAAGGCAGCGCCCCAAGGTCGGTGCAACGGCTTTTGTGTTGCTTGCCTTCGTTATGGGTGGTTTTCCACAATGTAAACATTGGCTTCGTACGGGCGCAAATGGCGTGCCACACCGCCGTAATTTGCGGCCAGCAAGCGGTGCCCGTTTGTAAGCGGTCCCGGGCGCTTTTCGTCGTCGCCCGTTAAGTTGATTTCTACATAAAACTTTTTGCCACCGCCGATGCGAAAATAGCAAAAGGTGTTTGCACTGCGCATAAATACAGGCGAAAACGTGCCGTATACAAGTGCTTCGTTTTGCTTTCGTAGGGCAATCATCCGCTTGTAAAAGCTCAGCACCGAGCTTGGGTCGTCTTGCTGGCTTTCCACGTTGATGGTGGGATAGTTCGCGTTTACCTTTAGCCACGGTGTGCCCTCGGAAAAACCACCGTTTGCACTTGTGTTCCACTGCATGGGTGTGCGCGTGTGGTCTCGCGTGCACCAGGCGGCCAGCTCTGTGGCGGCTTCTTTGGAAACACCGCGCGCTAGGGCTGTTTCATAATGGGTAAGGGCGTCTACGTCTCGCAATTCGCTTACACCGGTAAAATGTACGTTCGTCATGCCCAGTTCCTGCCCTTGGTAAATAAAGGGCGTGCCACGCAATGTAAACATCATTACAGCAAGCAATTTCCCCAAAACACGGCTCCACGCAGGGTCGGGGTTTATCAGGCTTACCATACGGTGACGGTCGTGATTTTCGAAAAATAAGCTTTGCCAACAGTTGTTGCCATACTCTTGCTGCCAGCGTAAAAAATGGGCTTTCACTTCGCGCAAATCAAAGGGGTATGGCTCGTATCGGTTTTTGCCGGCGTTGTCTAAGTGCTCGAAATTAAACACCATGTTCAACTCGCGTCGCTCTTCTGCAGTAACAAGGCGGCTTGTTTCAAGGCCTAAAAAGCCCGCTTCGCCAATGGTCATCACATCGCGGCCGGCAAAACATTCGCGGTTCATTTCGGCTAGATATTCGTGCAGGTGTGGGCCGTAGATGTAGTGCTCTACCCCGCACACATGCGTAAATTGTTCCATGGCTTTGTTGCCGTTGGCAAGGCTGCCTTTTGAAATTAGGTTGATGGCATCTAAGCGAAACCCATCCACGCCTTTGTCCAGCCAGTAGCGAATCATTTCGTACATTTCTTCGCGCAAAGCAGGGTTTTGCCAGTTTACATCCATTTGTTTTTTGCTAAATAGATGCAGGGCCCATTCGTCGCTTGCTTCGTCGTAATTCCACGCAGAACCGGAAAAAATGCTGTTCCAGTTGTTTGGCTCTTTCCCGTGTTCGCCCTTGGCCCAAATGTAATAATCGCGCTCTGCGCTTTGTGGGTTTTGCAAGGCGGTTTTATACCATTTGTGCTCGTCGGACGTGTGGTTTAAAACCAAATCCATCACAAGTTTCATGCCAAGCTTGTGCGTTTCGCTTAACAGCGCATTGAACTCGCGCATGGTGCCAAACTGCTTGCCAATTTTGCGATAATTCCGGATGTCGTACCCCATGTCATCGTCGGGGCTATCGTACACGGGCGAAAGCCAAATGACGTTTACGCCCAGTTCTTTTAAATAAGGCAGCCGCTGGCGCACGCCGGCCAAATCACCAATGCCATCGCCGTTTGAATCTTGAAAACTGCGCGGATAAATTTGGTAGCACACGGCTTCTTTCCACCACGCCTTGCTTACCGTAGCAGGAAAGGACGGCGCTGTTTCGTGGTGGCAGTTGAGCCAATCGATGGCAGCATCCACCAGGCCGGCCAGGTGGCGTGGGGCCAGTTTGTCTAGGTGCGAAAGTTTCATGCGCTTAACAAGGGGGCTTTGCAGCTGTTTTACATCGCGGTGCAACGTGCGAAATAGCAAATCTAAAAAGTCTTTACCAAGTGGCAAAGCATACACGTCGGCAATGGTGGAAGAGCGCGTAATCATGGAAAACCCCCTTTTTGTTCAGCGGCGCTGTTTTTATAAGGCGCAGCGCAATGCCTTTTTGTAAAGCTTACGAGCCGGGTGCATGCACTTCTTCTTCTGCTTGCTGCGGCACACCCATTTCCGCTAAATTGGCACGATGATTTGTAAGAATGCGCTCAATGCGATCGTGCGGATCCAGCAGGCGTGCAATCGAGTGCTCGTGGTATAAGGTGGCAATCAGTGTGGCGATGTATTTCGATAAATCCACAGAGGTAAACCAAGGGCGAGCGAGCAGTTTTTCGTCGAAATGCGTTAAGTTTGTGGCAAACACTTGTGTAAACAGGCCCTCTTCGTACGCTTTGTCGAATTTTTCTAAGCCGCCTGTGAATAAGCCAAAGGTGGTTGCCAGGAAAATGCGTTTTGCTTTGCGTTTTTTTAGCTCTTTTGCAATGTCAATCATGCTTTCGCCCGTGGCAATGATGTCATCGGCCACAATGATGTCTTTGCCCGCCACATTGGCGCCAAGATACTCGTGTGCCACAATGGGGTTGCGCCCGTTTACAATTTGAGAGTAATCGCGCCGTTTGTAGAAAAGGCCCACGTCTAGGCCCATCAAAGTGGCGTAGTAAATGTTGCGGTCGGCCGCGCCAACGTCCGGCGAAATAATCATCATATGCTCTGGGTCAATTTGTAAATCGGGGTTGAGGCGCAAAATGGCCTTGAGCATTTGGTATGTGGGCATAACAGAATCGAAGTTGTTAAGCGGTGCGGCATTTTGAATGCGCGGGTCGTGCGCGTCGAAGGTGATGATGTTGTAAACGCCCATGTTAAACAATTCTTGTAAGGCCAAAGCACAGTCTAGGCTTTCTCTGGCGCTGCGCTTGTGCTGGCGTCCTTCGTACAGGAAAGGCATAACCACGGTGATGCGATGTGGCTTGTTGCCGGCGGCGGCAATCAGGCGCTTTAAGTCGGCAAAATGGTCGTCTGGGCTCATGGGCACCGGTGTGCCATATAAAGGATAAGTGACCGAGTAGTTTGTAACATCGCATAAGATGTACAAATCGTAGCCACGCACAGAGCTGTGGATGATGCCCTTGCCCTCGCCCGAGCCAAAACGCGGTGTTTCGGCGTCGATGAGGAAGGTGTCTTTACCATGGCCGGGATAAGTGCTTAACAAGTCGTGCTCCGGCTGTGTTGTCCAGTGCAGCAAATACTCGTTTACCTTATTGCCCATGTCGGTGCAGCCGTTCATCACCAAAAGAGCCAAAGGCCGTTTGTGTTTTCCTGTGAAAATAGACGATGCGATATCATGTTCCAAAATAAATCCCCCCATCAAAATTATACATTTATTTTTATACCAACGTAATTTCAAATTTTTGTGTATATCGTTACTATAAAAACGCGCGGTATCTCCTACTTGCAGTATACCATAAGGCATGCCAAGTTATCCAGACAAAAAGCGACGAATTTTGGTTACGGCGTGCAAAAGCAGTGAAAAATCTTGACAAGAAAGCAAAAAGGCGATAATATCAACACAAAAGAACTATGTGCACTTTGTGTGCATTCGCTTACAAAAATGATGGCATTGAGGAGGAATATGATGGTTTTTGAAAAAATTCAGAAAATTCTATGTGAGCAGCTCGACTTAGAAGAAAAAAAAGTAAGTATGGACTCGGACATTGTGGAGGATTTAGAGGCAGACAGCTTAGACGTTGTAGACCTTGTGATGTCGATTGAAGATGAGTTTGGCCTGGAAGTGCCCGACGAGCAAATTGAAGGTTTTCGCACGGTGGGCGATGTGGTGCGTTTTATTCAAGAAAGCACGAACGAGGAATAAAACGGCGCATTTTGTGCAGGGGCTTGCTTTTTGTGCAAAATGGGTAGACAAATTGTTTTTACACGCTTTGTGCCGCAATCGTGCGGCACTTTTTTTCAGCAAATAGGATGATAGCAAAGAGAGGGTTACATGAACAAAAAAATGGTGGAGGCAATTACGCCCATTGATGAGGATTTTGCACAATGGTACACAGATATTTGCCTAAAAGCAGAGCTTGTGGATTATTCCAGCGTAAAAGGGTTTACAATTTTGCGCCCCTATGGGCAGGCCATTTGGGAAAATATCCAGCGCCTAATGGACGCACGTTTTAAGGAAACGGGCCATGTGAATGTGGCCATGCCAATGTTGATACCCGAAAGCTTGTTGCAAAAAGAAAAAGACCACGTAGATGGCTTTGCACCCGAAGTAGCCTGGGTAACACGCGGCGGCAGCGAGGAGCTGGAAGAGCCGATGTGCATTCGCCCCACCAGCGAAACACTGTTTTGCGATCATTTTAGCCGTATTTTGCACAGCTGGCGGCAGCTGCCTCTTTTATACAACCAATGGTGCAGTGTGGTGCGCTGGGAAAAAAGCACGCGCCCGTTTTTGCGCACGCGCGAGTTTTGGTGGCAAGAGGGACACACCATCCACGAAACAGCCGAAGAAGCCATGGATGAAACACGCCAAATGCTGGATATTTACGCCGAAGTGTGCGAAAACTCGCTATGTATGCCGCTGTTAAAAGGGCAAAAAACCGAAAGCGAAAAATTTGCCGGTGCCGAGGCCACGTTTGCCATCGAAGCCATGATGCACGACGGAAAAGGGTTGCAAGCGGGCACAAGCCATTATTTTGGCGACGGCTTTTCGAAGGCGTTTGATGTGAGCTTTACCGGGCGAGACGGCAAACTGCAATTTCCGTTTGAAACAAGCTGGGGTGTTTCCACACGCCTTATTGGCGGCCTGATTATGACACATGGCGACAACGAAGGCCTTGTGTTGCCGCCCGACATTGCACCGTATCAAGTGGTGATTGTGCCCATCGCTTCGCACAAAGAGGGCGTTTTAGACAAAGCGTATGAACTGAAAAAACGCTTGGCCTCGTTTGTGCGTGTGCACATTGACGACAGCGACCAATCTCCCGGCTGGAAATTTAGCGAGTGGGAAATGCGCGGTGTGCCACTGCGCCTTGAAATTGGCCCAAAAGACATTGAAAAAGAGCAATGTGTGCTGGTGCGGCGCGACAACCGCGAAAAAAGTTTTGTGCCGTTGGCCGATTTGGAAACAAGCATTCCCGCGCTTCTTTGCGAGCTTTCGAAGGCGATTTATACAAAAGCCGCCGAAAACCAAAAAAATCGCACGTTTGCCGCAAAAGACATGGACACCATGGTGCAGCATGCAAACGATGGGTATGTAAAAGCCATGTGGTGTGGCTGCGAAGCGTGCGAGGAGGCCATTAAAGACAAAGCCGGCCTTACAAGCCGCTGCATTCCGTTTGAGCAGGAAACACTGGCCGACACATGCATTGCGTGTGCAAAGCCTGCCGCACACATGGTGGTGTTTGGCAAGGCATACTAAAGGTTTCGGTGCCACCGGCCGTGTTTTTGGCGTGGGCACAGTTACATAAAAGTGCGAATATACAAAGAAAATTTCTAAAAATCGAGGATGTGTATTGCAAAACGGGGTGCCTTTTGGCGGTTTTGTTTTGCGAAAAAATTGTACGGTGATTGTGTTTTTGATGTACGTTTGCAAAAGGCCACTTTGACACAGCTGTGTTTTTTGGGCCTGCCGTGGCAGCATGCTGCGGAAACTGCCCTACCTTTTGGCAAGGGGTGTGGGTAAAATATTTTGCCGGAAAGGTTCTTTTCAATGTCTGTAAAAAGTTTAACACGTACCGCCATCATTGCCGCTTTATATGTGGCCCTTTGCCTTGTGCTGGCGCCCATTTCGTTTGGGCCGGTGCAAATTCGCGTTGCCGAGGCACTTACCTTGTTGCCCGTTGTGTGCCCGCAGGCCATTGTGGGCGTTACCCTTGGCTGTTTTTTGGCAAACTTCATTGCCTCGGCGCCGGTAGACATGGTGGTGGGCACCGCTGCCACGTTGGTGGCCGCATTGCTTACGCGCCGCCTTGCCCATTTGCGCGTGTTTGGCCTTGCCGTTTGGGCCAGTGTGCCGCCGGTGTTAATCAACGCTGTGGTGGTGGGCGCCATGCTTACCATTTTGTACGTTTCGCCCACATCCCCTGCCGGTGTATATGCATTTAATATGCTTACGGTGGGCATTGGCCAGCTGATAAGCTGCACCGTTTTGGGCACATTGCTTGTGTTTTCCATTGAGAAGAACAGCGCGCTGCGCAACTTTTTTTCGCAAGAGACAAACAATAAATTAAAGCAAAACGGAGGATAAGAGGTGCGGCACAGCCTGCATTTTTTCACCATCCGAATGGTTTTGACACGAAAAGAGGCTCCTTATTTCGGGGGGCCTCTTTAAACGATTTGGCAGATTGTGTACATTGTGTGAAAAGCGGGCTCTCACCTTGACAGCCTGTGGATTTCAGGTACAATCAAAAGGATCCCCCTTATAGTTAAAAAAACGTGTATGAAAGAATTTTTTTCTCGTGGCGATGTTTTGGGGTTTTGCAAAACGGGATGCATAAATGGGATGGGCAAGGAAAACAAAAGGAGGTGCACTACGTGCTGCGCTTAAAGCGGTTTATTGTAAAATACATTGTGTATTTGCTGTGTGGTGTGTTGCTGCTGGTGGGGCAAGCGGTGTTCGACTTGAGCTTGCCGGGGCTAATGAGCGACATTGTGGACGTGGGAATTCAAAAACAAGGGATTGAAGAAACAACGCCAAGGGTAATCCAGCCGGAGCTTTTTTCGGTGCTTGGCCTCTTTATGGACGACGCTGAATTTGCCGCGGCCAGTGGGGCGTATCGCCTATACAGTGAGCTGGATTTAGAACAACAAGCAGACGTGGAAAACACATTTCCCGATGCGGCAAGTTCCAATGCACTTGTGCTTGTGGCCGAAGGCACGCACTTGCAAGATTCGGATGCGGCCATGGCAAAGGCCGGCTATGCGCTAACGCAGGCGATGACGAGCCTTTCGCAGCAGGCGGGCGGCGCCGTGCCGGAAGATATGGCACAAGCAGGCAGCACAGCTTTTGATTACAACCAGTTTTCGCTGATGATGTCGGCCGTGACCGCCATGCCGCAAGAACAAATAGACGAATTTGCAAATAGGGCCGAAGAAACGCCGGATACCATCACCGCAGGGGTATCGGCTGTGCTCAACCGTGCCATCTATGCGGCGTATGGTGCAAACGGAGACTGGATGCAAACGCAGTATATTTTACAAACAGGCCTTTTGATGTTTTTATTCATTCTTGCGCAGGTGGCGTGCTCGATTGCGTCTGTTTTTTGCTTTGCACGCGTTGGTGCAGGCATGGCGCGCGATTTACGCCTTGCGATGTTTAAAAAGGTGTCTGGCTTTTCCAGCGCCGAAATGGATACATTTTCTACGTCCAGTTTGCTTACGCGCACAACAAACGACATTACGCAAGTGCAGCTGTTTTTAACCATGGGCCTGCGCATGCTGGTGTTTGCACCCATTATGGGCGTGGGTGGTGTGGTGCTGGCACTGGGGCGCTCTGTTTCGATGAGCTGGGTCATTGGCCTTGGCGTGCTTTTGGTGCTGTGCCTCATTGGTGTTTTATTGGTGGTGGCCATGCCGCGCTTTAAGGCGATGCAAACGTTAATCGACCGTTTAAGCCAAGTGGCGCGAGAAGGCCTTACCGGCTTGATGGTGGTGCGTGCGTTTAACAACCAGCCATTGCAGCAACAGCGCTTTGAAGAGGCAAACAGCACATACACAAAAAACAACTTGTTCGTTTCGCGTGCATTTGCCTTTATGATGCCGGTGATGATGCTGATTATGAACTTGGTGAGCTTGATGATTGTGTGGGTGGGCGCCGAGCAAATTGCGCAAAGCCAACTGCAAGTGGGCGACATGATGGCCTATATGCAATACGCCATGCAAATTATTATGAGCTTTTTGTTTATTGCCTTTATCTTTGTGATGTTGCCGCGTGCCCAGGTATCCTCTGAGCGTATCGACGAGGTGCTTCGCACAAAAAACAGCATCAAAGAGCCGGAAACACCGCGCACATTCGACGAAAACTTTACGCCGGAGCTTCGCTTTAACAAGGTGGCATTTCGGTACAAAGGCGCCGAGGAAGACGCGCTGTGCGACGTATCGTTTGTGGCAAAACCGGGCGAAACTACGGCCATTATCGGTGCAACGGGTGCGGGCAAAACCACGCTTGTTAATTTGGTGCCGCGTTTTTACGATGTGTGCGAAGGCAGTGTGGAACTGGGCGGCATTGACGTGCGCGAACTGCGCTCGCAGGAACTGCGCGAAAAAATTGGCTATGTGCCACAAAAAAGCTTGCTGTTTAGCGGCACGGTGGAATCGAACTTGCGTTATGGAGACGAAGAAGCCGACGAAGAAACACTGCGTGTGGCCACCGAAATTGCCCAAGCGGCCGATTTTGTGGCCGAGATGGAAGATGGTTTTGAAAGCGAAATTAGCCAAGGGGGCAAAAATGTGTCGGGCGGGCAGCGCCAGCGGCTGGCCATTGCACGTGCCCTTGTTAAAAAAGCGGCTGTGTATATTTTTGACGATAGTTTTTCGGCGCTGGACTTTGCAACGGATGTGCGTTTGCGCAAGGCGTTAAAACCACACACAAAAGACAGTGTGGTGCTGGTGGTGGCACAGCGCATTTCCAGCATTATGAACGCCGAGCAAATTGTGGTGCTGGACACCGGGCGTGTTGTGGGCATTGGCACGCATAAACAATTATTAAAAAGCTGTGCAGAATACCGCGAAATTGCGGAAAGCCAGCTGACAAAGGAGGAATTGGCATGAGCAACAAATCCTCTTCTTCACCGCAGCGAAATGTAGGGCGTGGCCCCATGGGCGAAGGCCCGCAGCGGTTTATGGCCGGCGATAAGGCCAAAGATTTCCGCGGCTCTATGAAAAAGTTGTTCGTTTACCTTGGTGGATATTTGCCGGCCATTGTGGGCTGTGTTTTGCTGGCGGTGGGTGCCATGGTGTTTAATATCTTTGGGCCGCGCTTTTTAGCAAACGCCACCGACACCGTTGTTTCGGGCCTTATGGCCATGATTGGCGGCACCGGCAGCATCGACCTTGCCGCGGTGCAAACGTCGCTTTTGTGGGCGCTTACTGTGTATGTGGCAGGGGCACTGCTGATGCTGATACAGGGCATTTTATTGGCGGGCATCTCGAACAAAGTGGGCTATCGTTTGCGGCGCGATTTAAGCGAAAAAATAGACCGTTTGCCGCTGTCGTATTTCGACCGCAACAGTTACGGCGATGTGCTTAGCCGCATCACAAACGATGTAGACACACTAACGCAAACGCTTACACAAAGCATGCCACAGCTCATCACGGGCGTTACCACCATTGTGGGCGTTTTGGTGATGATGCTGAGCATCAATGTGTGGATGACCTTGCTAACGCTGCTTATTTTGCCGTTTTCCATGGCATTGGCGCGCGCGGTGGTGAAACGCAGCCAGCCGTATTTTAAACAGCAGCAAGAATACCTGGGTGCTGCAAACGGCCAAGTAGAGGAAATGTATGGCGGCCACCTTGTGGTAAAAGCGTTTGGGCGCGAAGACGAAAGCCTGAAAACATTTTCAAAAGTGAACAGCAAGCTGTATACATCGGCGTGGAAAAGCCAATTTTTAAGTGGCATTATGATGCCGCTGATGGTGATGGTGGGCAACTTAGGGTATGTGCTGATGTGCGTGGCGGGCGGCTTTTTAACGCTCAGTGGCACCATCACGGTGGGCGAAATTCAGGCGTTTATCCAGTATGTGCGCAATTTCACACAGCCTCTTTCGCAAATTGCCAATGCCTCGAATGTGTTGCAGCAAACGGCCGCCGCGGCCGAGCGTGTGTTCCTGTTTTTGGCAGAGGACGAAGAAGTGGCCGAGGCAAAAGACGATGTGAGCGCAGAAGAACTGCAAGCCAGCGTGCAATTTGACCATGTAAATTTTGGCTATTTGCCGGAAAAAACCATCATCAATGATTTTAGCGTACGTGTAAAACCGGGCCAGAAAGTGGCCATTGTGGGGCCCACGGGCGCAGGCAAAACCACCATTGTAAAACTGCTGATGCGTTTTTATGATGTGAACGAAGGGGCCATTTTGATTGATGGGCAAAACATTACGCAGCTAAAGCGCCACGATTTGCGCGCGATGTTTGGCATGGTGTTGCAGGAAACGTGGCTGTATGGAGACACCATTTTAGAAAACATTCGCTACGGGCGGCGCGATGCCAGCGATGAAGAGGTGATGGAAGCGGCTAAAATGGCGCAGGCACACCGTTTTATTCGCACATTGCCCGATGGCTACAACATGGTGCTGAACGAAGATGCCTCGAACATTAGCCAGGGGCAAAAACAGCTTTTAACCATTGCACGCACCATTTTGGCCGATCCAAAGTTTTTGATTTTAGACGAAGCGACGTCCTCGGTGGACACACGCACGGAGATGGCCATTCAAAAGGCAATGGATAATTTGATGAAGGGGCGCACCAGTTTTGTAATTGCGCACCGTTTGTCTACCATACGCAACGCCGACATTATTTTGGTAATGCGCGATGGCGACATTGTGGAGACGGGAAGCCACGAGGAACTGCTGGCAAAAGGCGGTTTTTACGCGAACTTGTACAACAGCCAGTTTGAGCCGGAGGGAGAAAGCGCCTAGCGGCAAAGCGGAAGAACGGCGCTTTTTCGCATGCGCGTGCATAAAAAAAGAAAGCCACCATGGCGCGTTGCCTTTGCAAAATGCGCTTTGGGGCTTTTTTATTTTAACGTGTGTGCATGTTTTTTGGCAGGGCACGAAGGTGGTTTTTTAGGCGTGTTCGATGCGCACAAACACTTCGGCCGGCAGGCACGAGGCCCAGTCGCCTTCGTATTGCAAGTGGCCAAATTCTTCGCAAAGGTGATCTGGGCAAGTGGAATTGACAAAGCGGATGCCACCGTTTTCCACAAGAAGCTCGGTGGGCAAGGCGCCGCCCTCTATGGAGATAAGCCCGTCGTTTGCAAGGGAGATGCGCTGTGTGTTTTCGGTTTCGCCAACGCCCACGCTTACAACGGCCACATACGCCGGCGCGGCATTCCATCGAAACAAGGCGAACAAAACAGCCGCCACAACCAAAAGAAGCGCGGCAAGCAAGAGGTCTCTTTTTTTAAAAAAAACGGGGGGCATTTTTGTGTTTGGCATACAATACGTCTCCAAAGAAAAGGGAATGTTTGAATTGCAGGGGTGGTTCATGCTATACTAAAGAAAAAGAAATCGCCCTTTTTCTATCGTGGCAAAAGGGTGTGTAAATTGTGTGTGAAACAGGAGAAGATGCATCATGGAAACTGAAAAAAAACAACGCGTGTTCAGCGGCATACAGCCGTCGGGCACGTTCACTTTGGGCAATTACGTGGGCGCGGTGCGCCACTGGGCGCCGCTGCAAGAAAAATACGACTGTTTGTACAGTGTGGTGGATATGCATGCCATCACCGTGCGCCAAACACCGGCAGAGCTGCGCCGAAAAACACTGGAGGCGGCCGCAATGTTGCTGGCCTCGGGGCTGGACCCACAGAAAAGCATTGTGTTTGTGCAAAGCTGTGTGCCGCAACATGCCGAGCTGGCCTGGGTGCTGAACTGCAATACCATGTATGGCGAGCTTTCGCGCATGACGCAATTTAAAGACAAAAGCCAAAAACATGCCGAAAACGTAAACGCCGGCCTGTTTGATTATCCCGTTTTGATGGCGGCAGATATTTTATTGTACAACGCGGCTTTTGTGCCCGTGGGTGTGGACCAAAAACAGCATGTGGAGCTAGCGCGCAATATTGCGGTGCGCTTTAACGGTGCGTACAGCGAAACCTTTGCTGTGCCCGAGCCGCTGATTGCCAGCGAGGGCGCCAAGGTGATGAGCCTGCAAACGCCCACGGCCAAAATGAGCAAAAGCGAGGAAAATGTAAACAGCTATATTTCGATGACAGACGATGCCGACACAATTGTGCGCAAGTTAAAACGTGCCGTTACCGACAGTGAGGCCGCCGTGTATCGCAGCGAGGAAAAACCGGGTGTGTCGAATTTGATGAGCATTTACGGCATTATGAGCGGCAAAACCGACGAGGAAATTGTGCGCGAGTTTGACGGGCGTGGCTATGGCGATTTTAAGCTGGCCGTGGCCGAAAGCATTATAGACGTATTCGCACCCATTCAAAGCGAGTATCAGCGCATTTTAAACGACAAAACGTATTTAGAAAGCACGCTTTCCGAAGGGGCGCAAAAGGCGCAAAATTTGGCAAGGCGCACCCTGCAAAAAGTGTACAAAAAAGTGGGGTTTGTGCAGCTGTAAAGTGCGTGCAAAATGAAAAGGCGGGCAAAACTGCCCGCTTTAAACCGTCCGTAAAGCACCCATTGCGTTGTTAAACGGCAAAATGCTGCGGCAGTTGCCTATCGCATATGCGCGCCTTTGCGGCATTTTTCGCTTTTTAACACGCTTTTTGTTGCTTTGTGCAAAAGGCCACCGAAGCCGTGGGTGAAAAAGCCGCGGTGTACACGATGTTTTTAGCGCGCCTGCGGCCTGCCCGCCCTGCGGCTTTTATACGTAAGGGCGTTTGGCCTTTGGGGAGGGGCGAAAAACGTTATTTCGGCTGTGGCGACAAATTTGCAATGCGCTCTTCGCTTGTTTTAATTAAGTTGAGCAAACTGCTGGCATACAGCGGATATTCGGCCGACAGGCTTTCGGTTGTCATTAAAAACGCCGAAAGATCCTTAATAGAATCTTTGCCAAGTGGGTTGTCTCCTTTTAAAATAGAGCCCACGTTTGCCGCGGCCACTTCTTGCGCCGCCATGCAGTATCCGCGCCACAAAGGCTCTGGCACGCTGAACATGTTAGAGGCGTTTCTTGGCACACTGCTGTACATTTTTCGGAACATATGATACACACTTAACATCAGATAACCCGAAATTTCGCCCACAAGTGCCTTGTCTGGGCAGGCGTTGAGTTTATCGTATAAAATGTTGAGGCTGTTGGAAACAAGTTTGCGGTTTAAAGTGGGCAACACACTGCCTTTAAAGTGGCCGTCTTTTGTGGTTTCCGGCGCGGGGATGTCGTCTACATTCAACGTTAAACCGCTGCGGTCGGCACTGCGGCCCAGGAGATAATCGCACGAAACATGGTAGTAATCGGCCACTTTTACCACAAATTCCAGCCCGCATTCGCGGATGCCTTTTTCGTAGTGGCTTAAAAGTGCTTGCGAAACGCCCAGCTCCTCGGCGGCTTTTTTTTGGGTAACCCCTTTTTCTTTGCGTAATAAAGTGATGATGCGGCTAAAATCTGAAGCCATAAGTTGCGAATCCCCTCTGTGTTATATATTGTGAATGTGCACAGCTGTGCACAAAAATTCTCTTGTTTTTTGGATGTGCGCATGGCAAAACATGCCAAATAAGCGAAAAAAAGCAAGACGAAGTAACCGCTGTGTAACGAATTACGTAAGGTAAAGTATAGCAAGATAAAAACGGATTGTAAATACTTAAAACGGCCGATGGGCGTACAAAAAACACCAAAAATCTGCGCTAAAATTTGGGCTTGCTCAAGATATATGCCATGTGCTTCGCTGTGGCGCAAAATATAGTGGTTTTTGAAAATGCAGCGCATGCAAAAAAATAAGAAGGAATGCGAAGAGGCATTTTTATATGCGAATTCGTAAAAGAAAAGGAGAACGCGATGAAAAGTTATCGCTTGCACATCATTCGTCATGGGCTAACGCAAGGCAATAAAGAGGGCATTTTTGCCGGTGGAAATTTAGATATTCCGCTGTGCGAAGAAGGAAAAGACGGTTTAAGAGATTTGGCGATGCGCTATGAATATCCGCCGGTGCCGCTTGTGTTTTCCTCGCCGATGACACGCGCGGTGGAAACGGCCGATATTTTGTATCCGGATGTACAAAATAGGGTGATACTGGAAGAGCTGCGCGAAAACCGTTTTGGCGTGTTTGAAGGCAAAACCATGGAAGAGCTGAAGCACAACGAGGATTTTATGAGCTGGCTGGACCCGAAAAGTGGGTTTGTGCCGGAAGGGGGCGAAAGCGGCAAGCAATTTGCGGCGCGCACGTCGGCGGTGCTTTTGCACATGATGCGGTATCTTGCGCAAAATGGCATTGCCGAGGCCGCATGCATTACACACGGTGGTGTGATTATGTCGATGTTAAGCCAAAACGGTTTGCCAAAACAGCCACCGCACGCATGGATGTGCGACAATGGTTGCGGCTTTACGGTGCGTGCAGACGCCGGCATGCTGATGCGTGACGAACTGGTGGAAGCAATGGCAACGTTGCCGCTGGGGTATCAAGGGGCGCAAGGCGAAGAGGTGATTCGCAAATACTACTTAAAATAATGGATTTTCTTTAGAATGGCTTTTCTTTCAAAGGCGTTTGTGATAGAATAAAAAAGTATTTTTTAAAAAATGAAAGATGGGAAAAGAGGAGGGAGATGAGCCGTGCTAACACAAAAGGGATTTAACGATGAATTGTATTTAGAAGAGCAAAGCAAGCGGATTCGCAGCAGGGTGGAACGATTTGATAAACTGTATTTAGAGTTTGGAGGAAAGTTGTTCGACGACCACCACGCAGCACGTGTGTTGCCTGGGTTTGATGTGAACGCAAAAGTAAAACTTTTGTGCCAATTGCGAGACCAAGCCGAGATTGTTTTGTGCATTTCGGCCGGTGCGATTGAGCAAAATAAAGTGCGTGCAGATATTGGCATTACGTACGATATGGACGTGATGCGCCTGATTGACAACCTACGTAAGATGGATTTGTACATTGGGTCGGTGCTCATTACACAATTTACAGGCCAGCCGGCGGCGCAAGCGTTTCGTCAAAAGCTGGAACTGCGCGGCGAGCGCGTGTATATTCATACATTGACCGAAGGGTATCCCTCCGACGTGGACGTCATCGCTTCCGAGCGTGGGTATGGTGCAAACCCGTTTATCGAAACAAGCCGCCCGCTTGTGGTGGTGACGGCGCCGGGCCCCGGCTGCGGAAAGCTAGCCACGTGTCTTTCGCAGTTGTATCACGAGCAAAAGCACGGTGTGAAAGCAGGGTATGCAAAGTACGAAACGTTCCCCGTGTGGGATTTGCCGCTGCAGCATCCCGTGAATGTGGCGTATGAGGCCGCAACCGTGGATTTGAGAGACGTGAACATGATTGACCCATTCCACCTAGAGGCATACGGAAAAACCGCCGTAAACTATAACCGAGACATTGAGGTGTTTCCCGTAGTGCGTGCTATTTTAAAACGCATTACCGGCGAAGATATCTATAAATCGCCCACGGATATGGGCGTGAATATGATTGGCAGTTGCATTGAAGACGACGCAGTGGTGCAGCGTGCGGCACGGCAAGAAATTGTGCGTCGGTTTTATAAAACAAGCGAAGATTACGTTAAAGGCAAGCAAGACATGGAGGCCACAAAACGCATCGAGTTTTTGATGAGTAGCCTTGATTTGCATACCACAGAGCGTGCCGTGGTGAAGCCGGCACTGGACAAAGCGGAAGAATCGTCGCATAGCGTGATTGCCATCCAGCTGCACGACGGACGCATTGTAACCGGGAAAAGCAGTAAACTGATGAACGACACAGCCAGCGTGATGCTGAATTCTGTAAAGGCACTGGCGGGCATTGCAGATGAAATTTTGCTAATTTCACCCATTGTGCTAGAGCCCATCATCCGCATGAAAAAAGAAATTTTGGGCAGCCGATATCCCGTTTTGAAGCTGGAAGAAGTGTTGCAGGCGTTGTCGATTTCGGCCGCCACCAACCCAACCGCCGAGCTGGCCTTAAAGCAACTGCCAAAACTGCGCGGCTGCGAAGCACATTCTTCCGATATCATCACGCGCGATGATAACGATACGTTTTTGAAACTGGGCGTAAATTTAACATGCGAGCCGAAGTTCCCCACCACAGATTTGTATTTTCATTAAATTGTGCTTGCAAAAGCACCTTGGATACACAACGAAATGAAAGAGATTGGTAAAGGAGAAAACAAATGCAATTAAACCCAAATTATGGCAATCTTGCCAAAAGCTATTTATTTATTGATATGGCGCGCCGCATTGCCGCTTACAAAGAGGCAAACCCAGAGGCGGATATCATTCGTCTTGGCATCGGAGACGTAACGCGTCCCTTGGCAAAACCCGTTATTGATGCCCTGCAAAAAGCCAGCGCTGAAATGGGCGAGGCCGAAACATTTCGCGGTTATGGCCCAGAGCATGGATACGCCTTTTTGCGCGAAGCCATTGCAGGGTATTATAAAAACAAACACGGTGTTACAATAGAAAATGATGAAGTGTTTGTGTCGGATGGTGCAAAAAGCGATTGCGGCAACTTTGTGGAGCTGTTTACAGAAGACAACATCGTGCTGATACCGGATCCCGTGTATCCCGCGTATGTAGATACAAATATCATGGCCGGACGTAAAATTGAGTACGTGCAAGGCACACGCGAAAATGGGTTTTTGCCAAAGCCTCCACAAGGGAAAAAAGCGGATATTATTTATTTGTGTAGCCCAAACAACCCCACAGGCGCCGCGTTTACACGCGAAAAATTGGCCGAGTGGATTGCGTATGCTAAATCTTGCGGGGCTGTAATTTTATACGATGCCGCCTACGAGTGCTTTGTGGAAGATGCCGATGTGCCGCATTCTGCATATGAAATTGAAGGTGCAAAAGAGTGTGTGGTGGAAATTTGCTCGCTTTCGAAAACAGCCGGGTTTACAGGCCTGCGCTGCGGATATACCGTGGTACCGAAAGAGTTGCGTCCGAATGGGCAAGATTTGCACGGGATGTGGAGCCGACGTCAGCAGTCGAAATACAACGAAGTGCCGTATGTGGTGCAACGTGCCGCCGAGGCCGTGTTTACAGAAGAAGGCCTGAAAGCCAGTTTCGAAAATGTGGCCTACTACAAGCAAAACGCAAAGCTAATTGCAAGCGTTTTGGACGAGGCCGGCGTGTGGTATACCGGTGGAATCAACAGCCCTTACATCTGGCTAGAGTGCCCCAACGGCCTGAAAAGCTGGGAGTTTTTCGACCTGTTGCTTGAAAAAGCAAAACTTGTGGGAACACCCGGCGTTGGCTTCGGAAACGGCGGCGAAGGCTATTTCCGCTTAACCGGGTTTGGCAACGCAGACCAAACAAAAGAAGCCGCAAAACGCCTTGCTGCTTTCTTAAAAGACCTGTAACTTTGTGCGGTGGCTTTAAGGCCGCAGGGCGCTGCCCCGCACCCCGCAATTTTTTAAAAAAAATTGAGTAAAACTTTTATGCAAGGGCACGTTTTACGCGGGCAGCGTTTGGTTTTTGGCTTTTCTTCGCGCAAAAAAACGCGCGAAGAATGTTTGAAAGGTGCCCTTCCAAACGGATGTGGATGACGAAGGGCTGTTTTAAATTAAAAAGTGGCGTGCAGAAAGTGGCTGCATGGCAACAAACGAACCCGAGAGAGCTTAGCTCTCTCGGGTTGAGTTTTTTGTGGCGCGTTGTGGCGCAGTTTTATGTGGGTACCATGCTCCATTTGGCATCACCCAAAACAACCCCTTTGCTCACGCCAAAAAAGGCGAAGAGACCTTCGCCTTTTTTTATCACCCATCTTTCAACACGGCAGGCGGCACAGGCCGTGTTATTTATTTTTTATGCCAAACGATGAGAGATATTTCGGAACGACAAAAAATACATAAATACGAATAAATCTGACTTTAAATTTAGCAAAAACAAACGAACAAGAAAGCTATATTCACGTACTTTTTGATATAAAAGACAGCACTTTGGCACAGCTTAAACAGACATCGCTTTTCGCTTGGCGCCACCAAAAGCAAACCTTATGGCACATGCAAAAAAGTTGTTGCACTAGGTAGAGGAAAGACCTTGGGGCGCCGCCCCAACCCCCGCCACTTTGAAAAGTGGACAAACTTTTTTCTAAAGGACACGCACAGCGCGAGCGGACTTAAACCAAAAGCCAAAGGGCGATGTTTTATAAAAGTCACACACCGCAGGGCAGCGAGGCTTCGTGCTGCACCCCCGTTTGCGCTGCTATGGTCACACTAAAATAGAAGCTGTGCTTGCGTTAACAAGCACAGCTTCTTGTTTTTTTGGATGGTAACCCGTTACGCGTGGACGCAGCACGAAACCTCGCTGCCCTGTGTGG
>CAYJIH010000036.1:0-19063 GCA_964370195.1 uncultured Oscillospiraceae bacterium | reverse complement strand
GGTGCCCCAAGGTCTTTAGCCCGCAGGCGGTGCCCCAAGGTCTGGTGCAACGACTGTTTAGCGTGTACGAAGGGGGTGTTTTTTGGGTATACCAAGTGGGGCATGGTACCAACATAAACATTGCCAAAACATACAAAACACAAAATTTAACCCGAGAGAGCTGTGCTCTCTCGGGTTTGTTTCTTGCTATGTTGCCACTTTTTGCACGCAGCGTTTTTTTTGAAGTAGCCCTTCGTCACAGTATCCGTTTGGAAGGGAACCTTTCAAACATTTCTTCACGCGTTTTTTTGCGTGAAGGAAAGCTACCTGCCCATAGGTACCCGTGTAAAACGTGCCCTTGCACAAAAGTTTTACTCAATTTTTTTTAAAAAATTGCGGGGTGCGGGGCAGCGCCCTGCGGCCTTAAAACCGGCATGCAGGCAGCCTCCTGCGGCCTTAGAGGCTAAAAGCACAAGGAAATACTAGAACAAGCCGGTGATTTTGCCGGTCTCGTCCACGTCGATTTTCTCTGCAGACGGAACTTTAGGCAGGCCGGGCATGGTCATGATATCGCCTGTGAGGGCCACGATGAAGCCGGCGCCGGCGCTTACTTTAAGGTTACGCACGCTTAGCACAAAGCCTTCTGGTGCGCCAAGCAATTTGGCGTTGTCTGAGAAGCTGTACTGTGTTTTTGCCATGCAGATGGGCAAATTGCCGAAGCCTTGTGCTTCCAGCATTTTCATTTGTTTTGCAGCACCAGGCAGGATTTGAACGTCCGAGCCATGGTACACTTTTTGTACAATTTTACGCAATTTTGTTTCAATGCTATCTTCTGCATCATAGCAGAAACGGAAATCATTTGGCTCGTCGCACAAACGCACCACTTCTTCGGCCAAAGCTTTGCCGCCTTCGCCGCCTTTTGCCCACACTTCGGAAAGTGCCACATTGATGCCAAGTTCTTTGCATTTGTCGCGAAGAAGATCTAGCTCGGCTTGTGTATCGGTGGGGAATGCGTTTACAGCCACTACGCAGGGCAGGCCAAACACTTCTTTAATGTTTGCAGCATGGCGAAGAAGGTTGGGCAGGCCTTTTTCTAAAGCAACGAGGTTTTCGTTGTTCAGTTCGTCTTTTGCAACGCCGCCGTGATGTTTAAGGGCACGAATGGTTGCCACAACCACTACAGCATCTGGGCGCAGGCCAGCGGCACGGCACTTGATATCAAGGAATTTCTCAGCGCCAAGGTCTGCGCCGAAGCCGGCTTCTGTAACCACATAATCGCCAAATTTAAGGGCCATACGTGTGGCCATTACGCTGTTGCAACCGTGTGCAATGTTTGCAAATGGGCCGCCATGGATAAAGGCCGGTGTGCGCTCTAGTGTTTGCACGAGGTTTGGTTTAATGGCATCTTTCAAAAGGGCAGCCATGGCACCTTGTGCGTTTAATTGGCCGGCTGTAATTGGTTGTTCGTCGCGTGTGTAACCCACGATGATGCGGGAAAGACGGTCTTTCAAATCGGCCATGCCTTCCGACAAGCACAAAATAGCCATTACTTCGCTGGCCACGGTGATGTCGAAACCATCTTCGCGCGGTACACCGTTGATACGTCCGCCAAGGCCGTCTGTGATGTTACGCAATTGACGATCGTTCATGTCTACAGCACGTCTCCAGGTGATGCGGCGGGTATCGATGCCCAGTGCATTGCCTTGGAAAATGTGGTTGTCTAGCATAGCGGCCAACAAGTTGTTTGCTGCGCCAATGGCGTGGAAGTCGCCTGTGAAATGCAGGTTGATGTCTTCCATGGGCACCACTTGGGCATAACCGCCGCCGGCTGCGCCACCTTTAACACCAAACACGGGGCCAAGGCTTGGCTCGCGCAGTGCAACAACACTCTTTTTACCAATGGCACGCAAGCCGTCTGCCAGGCCTACGCTTGTGGTGGTTTTGCCTTCACCGGCCGGTGTTGGGTTGATGGCCGTCACCAAAATTAGTTTGCCGTCTGGGCTATCTTTTTTCTCGCGCAATAAAGCGTCGTCCACTTTTGCTTTGTAGAAGCCGTAAGGCTCACGGTATTGCGCTGCAACGCCCAATTCGTCGGCGATTTCGCCGATGGGCCGCATTTCGGTCTCTTGTGCGATCTCGATGTCAGATTTAAATCCCATGATTCATTTCCACCCTTCTAATTTATGTGTATGAGTGCAACCAATTCTGCACCCAGTATACACTTTATCACTATATTATGCCACAGTTTTGCCAAAATGCAAGGGCTTTTAAATTGTATTTTTATTAACAAAGTCATTATAAGACATAGCGCATTGTATATTTGCCTTGCAAACATTGTTTTTTTAGCATAATTTCCCACTTTTTTTAGGCGAAACAATCAAAAAACAGAAAGTTTTTTTGTTAGGTTTGCTAAAATTTCGTATGATAACGGGTTTTGTTCTGGCAGTCAAAATCTTTGTTTTTTCTACTAAATATGTTATACTGGGAAAAGAAAATAATGGGAAATTTGTGCATACACAGCACGCAAATTGACGGTGGCAAGGGGTGTGTTTCATGCAACAGTATACACGGCAACGCCATGCGGCGCGCGCTTTGGTTTTGGGGGCGGGCACGGCCGGTTGCGCCGCGGCTTACCAGTTGGCCGAAGGGGGGCTGCCTGTGGTGCTGGCCGAGCGCAGCGGGCAGCTGGGTGGCCATGCCGAACAATACGGGTGCAAAGCCGTGCATGGTGTGTGCCAAAACTGCGGCGTTTGCCTTTTGGGCGAATTGTTTTCCAAAGTGTTAACACACCCGTTGATACAAATTGTTTACAACGCAAATGTGTGGGATATTCGCGGTGGCATGCATGCGTATTGTGTGGTGCTGCGCACAAAAGAGGGGCCTGTGCGTTTTGAGCGATTGCAGGCGGTGGTGGTGGCCACGGGTTTTGATGGCGGCAAGGCCGGTTTTTCGTCGCACTTGCAAATAGAAGCGCACCACAAAGCGCCGAACAGCGTGTTGTCGGGCAGGCAGATGGAAGCGCAGCTTGCGCGCCGTCGCCGCGGGAAATTGTTTGATACAGAGCCGCAGTCTGTGGCGTTTCTTGGGTGCGTTGGCTCTCGCGATGTTCAGCAAGACAGCTTTTTTTGCTCGCGCGTTTGTTGTGCCTACACGTTGCGTTTGCTTCATTTGCTGCGCACATTTTACCCGGCGTGCCATCTTGCGTATTATTATATGGAGCTGCAAATTGTAGCAGGTGCGCTGGATTTTCAGCAGTTGGAGGCACTGGATGTGGAACTGGTGGCAAGCCGCCCACTTCGTGTGCAAGCCGGTGCGCCTGCCAGCCTTTTTTATGCCAGCCCCGGTGGAGGCTTGCAAAGCCGCCCGTATACACACATCGTGCTGTGCGAAGGCATTTATCCGCCAACAAGCAATGCACATTTGGCCGACATTATGGGGCTTTCGCAAAATGCGCTTGGTTTTTTAGACGCAGGGGTGGATTCGATGACCACCGGGTTGTTTGTGGCCGGCTGTGCACGGCGGCCCATGACCATTTGCGAAAGCGTTGCCGACGCAAAACGCGTTGCAATGGAAATTTTAGCCTTTAGTAGCGGACGGGAGGCCCACGCATGAATGCACTTGTGCTTGGTGGTAGCCCTGTAAATACAACACTATGCGATTTTTTGCTGGAAAAAGGGCATGAAGTTCTTTTAGAAGAAGACGTGTTTGCGCTGCAGAATTTTTACGGGCAGGCCGGTGCGTTTTACGCCACATTGCACGCGTGCACACATGCCGTTGATTTTGTGGTTTTAACCGAGCCATTGCATGCACCGCCGCCCACTTTTGGCGGAGAAAGGGCATGCAGTTTGTATCATGCCGATAAACCGCTGTTTTGCCGGGATGTTTTGCCGCAGCATGCCATTGCATTTGCATTGGATGTTCTGGCGCCGTCACGCCTTGCGGCCTCGGTGCAGGTGCTGGAAGATGCCATGGTGTTGGCGCAAAAAAAACGGTGTGTTTATGTGTTTTATCGCAGTTTGCGCACGTCGTATGAAGGGGGCGAAACGCTGTTTTTGCGCGCACGTGCGGCCGGGGTGCAATTTGTGCGGTATGAAACGATTCGCATTGAGCCAAGCCTTTTGGGGTTTTGCATTTGCGCCGTGTTGCCCGGTGGCCAACAAACGCTTGAAATAGACGCACATAAGCTGTTTTGTGACGGATCGTCGGAGCAAAGTGCCGCCTATACGCATGCCGTTTCGGTGTTGCAGCTGTATCGGGATGAGGAAAATCGCCGCTGGGACGAATTTTATTTCATGGAACCGGCGTATACATCGCGGCGTGGCGTGTATCGTTTGGCGCCGGGGCTGCCACAAAGCCGCTTGCATGCCGATTTGCGTGTGATTGCCGCGGATGTGTTGCAAAACGACGCACCGGATGCCTCACAGGCGGTGGCCGTTGTAGACACAACACGCTGTGCATTTTGCCTTACCTGTGTGCGAAACTGCCCCCATGCGGCCTTGTATCCGGCCGAAAACGCACGGCACATCGCCTGCCATGAAATTGCGTGCGAGGGATGCGGCAACTGTGTTTCTGTGTGCCCCGGCAAGGCATTGCAGTTAAAAGAGGTGGCTTTGGGCGAACGTACGCCGTTTTATTTGGTGGGCGAAGGCGGCACACCGGCGCACACACTTGTGTTTTGTTGCCAGCATTCCGGCGTGTTTGCACTGCCCAAGGCATTGGCGCTGATGCCAAACCACGTGCCGGTGCATCATCTTACGCCACAGCAAGTGCCGTGTGCAGGCAGTGTGGGTGCCGATGAAATTATCAGTGCGCTTACGCAGTACGACAAAGTGCTTTTGCTGGGATGCATGCAAGACGCATGCCGCCATTTTGTGGGCAATCGGCGTGTGAAAAGCCGATGTCACGCTTTGAAATTGCAACTAGAGGCACTGGGGTTGCCGGCGTCACGCTTGCAGGTTTTGCACACATCCCATGCGCAGGCTGGTGTTCTTTGCGACGATCTTACAGATTTTTTTACAAAATAAGAACGAGATGATGCCGCAAACACGGTGTTTCCTCGTGCGCGCTTACAAAACCCCCAAAGGAGCCAAACGTATGATTGTAGCAGACATGAAGCCAATGGAAGAAATTGTGCTGATGACACGACGTTTTAACAGAATGGTTTTGCTTGGGTGCGGTGGGTGTGTGGCGGTGTGCCTTGCGGGCGGGCTAAGCGAAGCGCAGCGCCTTGCCGGGCTTTTGCACATGCTTTCCCAAAACGAAGGGCGCACGCTTACGTTGCAAGTGCTGGAAGTGGAGCGCCAATGTGACGAAGAATTTTTACAAACGGTTGATGAATTGGCACAAAACAATGAGGCCATTTTGTCGCTTGGATGTGGGGCCGGTGTGCAGCTTTTGGCTCAGCGGTATGAGCACATGCCGGTGTTGCCGGCCGTTAACACCACGTTTCTTGGTGCCAGCGGTGGGCTTGGTGTGTGGAACGAGATGTGCCGCGGTTGTGGCGATTGCCTTTTAGAACATACAGGTGGTATTTGCCCTGTAACACGATGCGCCAAAAGCCATTTTAATGGGCCGTGCGGTGGCAACCGAAATGGCGTGTGCGAAGTGGGTGGTGGCATAAACGATTGTGCTTGGCAGCTGATTTACGAGCGCCTGCGTGCGCGTGGGCAGCTAGATACTTTGCGTGAGATTTATAGCGTGCGTAACTGGCAAACGGCCCAAAGTGGTGGTGTGCGAAAGCGGCAAAGCCCCGATTTTGCCGGCGAGTAAGAACATGTGTATTTGGCCACAGCACGTGTGTTTTTTTGATTGTATCCAGTTGTTCACCTTTTAAAAACGGGGGATTGCATGGCAGAGCATTGTACAAATTTGCAAAAAACGTTGGAGGCAGGGCGCTTTGCACTCACGGCGGAAATTGGCCCGCCGATGAATGGGAACGCCGCAGCAATCACAACAAAAGCCGCGATGTTGCAAGCGCATGTGCATGCGGTGAACGTTACAGACAACCAGGCCGCTGTGGTGCGCATGAGTAGCATTGCCGCTGCAAAACTTGCGCTGGAAGCCGGGTGCGAGCCCGTGTTGCAAATGACATGCCGAGACCGCAACCGCATTGCGCTGCAAAGCGATTTGCTGGGTGCGTTTGCACTTGGCTTGCGCAACGTGCTTATTTTGTCGGGCGATCATCAAAGTTTTGGCAACGAACATACGGCAAAAAATGTGTACGATGTGGATTCGATACAGCTTTTGCGTGCCGTGCAAGAGATGGAGAAGCAAGGTACATTCATCGGTGGCGGAAAGCTCACGGCTCCGGTGCAGTTTTTTGTGGGGGCAACGGCAAACCCGTTTGCCGACCCGTTGGAGCTTCAACTGATGCGTCTTGAGAAAAAAATTGACGCCGGGGCAAGGTTTATTCAAACACAGGCTGTTTACAATGTGGAGGCATTTTCGGCTTGGATGCGTGAAGTGCGTTTGCGCGGCTTGCATAAGCGTGCGTACATTTTGCCGGGCATTGTGGCCAGCAAAAGCCTGCGTGCGCTGGAAGCCACGGCCAATGCACCCGGAATGGACGTGCCAACCAATTTGCTGCAACGCATGGAACACGCACAGGACCCTGCCGAGGAAGGGGTGGCCATCACGCTGGAGCTGATGGAACGCCTTTGTGAAATAGAGGGCATCAGTGGTTTGCACATTATGGCCATTTTTTGGGAGGCGATTGTGCCGCGTTTGCTTTGCGAAAGCGGTTTATCCAGCACCTTGCAAACACCGTGAACGTGCTTTGAGCAGGCAAAGGCAGGTGCATACGAAGAGGAGAGAGAGCGATGGCACACAAAAATAGCGCACAATTTAAAAATAGGCTGGCAGCGCATGCCGGGGGCGAGCGTGTATTGCACTGTGTTTTATGTGGCAGCTGCACGGCAGGTTGCCCTGTTTGCGAGCTGGACAACAGCTACGACCCACGGCTGATGATGCGCCGTATTTTGTGTGGCGATGGCGAACAGCTGCTGGCTTCGCGCGCGCTTTGGCAATGTTGCCAGTGCCATGCGTGTGTGGCACATTGCCCACAAAATGTGCGTTTTGCAGATGTTTTGCGGGCGCTGAGAGAGCTTTCTGTGCAGGATGGCCACACAAGCGAACATCTTGTAAATGAGGTGGCAAAGCTGGATGAAGACGCGCGCCGTGCGCGGCTTTTGGCGGTGAACAATGCTTTTGACAAGGAGGCCACACGATGAAAAAACCGGTGCTGGTTTTGGGGGGTGGCATTGCCGGTGTGCAAGCGGCGTGCGACCTTGCCGAAATGAATGTGCCCGTATATCTTGTAGAAACCGCCCCAAGCATTGGCGGCCGCATGGCAGAGCTTGACAAAACCTTCCCCACGGGCGATTGTTCTGCGTGTATTTTGGCACCAAAACTCACGGCGTGTGCCAGCCACCCATTGATTCATTTATTTACACTGAGTGACTTGTGCGAACTGCGTGGGGATGCGCCCAATTTTACGGCAGTAATTCGTAAAAATCCACGGTATGTAGACGAAAACAAATGTAAGGGATGCGATGACTGCACGGCGGTGTGCCCTGTGGTGCGCCAAAATGCGTTCGACCAAAATTTGAGCACACACAAAGCAATATACAAACCGTATGCGCAGGCCGTGCCCAACAAAGCCTTGATAGAAAAACGCGGCACATCGTCTTGTAAGTTTGCTTGCCCGGCCCACATGGACGCACAAGGCTATGTGACACTGGCAAAGCATGGCCGTTATGCCGAGGCATTGCGTGTCATTCAGCGTTGCACGCCATTTGCCGGTGTGTTGGGCCGTGTTTGTTATCATCCGTGCGAAAACGCATGTGTGCGTGGCTTTTTTGATGAAAGTATCAACTTGGCCGGTATCAAGCGCTTTTTGGCAGATCATGCCCGAAAAGAGGGAATGGGCCTGCAAGTGCACAAATCGAAACAAACAAAAGGGCGAAAGGTGGCTGTGGTGGGCGCGGGGCCGGCCGGGCTAAGCGCTGCGTTTCAGTTGGCGCTGGCCGGGTACAGCGTTACGGTGTTTGAAGCCGAGGCCGAAGCGGGCGGCATGCTGCGGTACGGTGTGCCATCCTTTCGCTTAAATAAAACAGTTTTACGCGAAGAAATTGCCTTAATAGAATCGCTGGGTGTGGAGATAAAAACACAGTTCGCACTGGGGCGCAATGTTACATTGAGCGAATTGCGGTGCAAGGGATATGCGGCGTTTTTTTTGGCTGTTGGCACACAAAAAAGCAGAAGCCTAGAGCTGGTGGGCGAAACAGCAAACGGTGTGCAATCGGCGTTGTCGTTTTTGCGTGCGCTTCAAAAGGGCGAAGGCACGTTTTGTGGAAAACGCGTGTTGGTGCTGGGCGGTGGCAATGTGGCCATGGACGCAGCACGCAGCGCGCGCCGATTGGGTGCCGAGGTGACGGTGGTTTATCGCCGCGGCAAGGCGCAGCTTCCGGCGGCGGCAGAGGAATGGGAGCTGGCAGAGGAAGAGGGCGTTTTATTGCGCGAGTGGCTGGTGCCGGAAAAGATTTTGCTGGATGAGGCAGAGCATTTTTGTGGGCTACAATGTCAGGTTTGCTGTGCCGGCCCGCGCGGTGCAGACGGACGCCCCGTGCCACAGCCACAGGAAGAGCGCGTTGTGCTTTCTGCCGATACGTTGTTGTACGCCGTGGGCCAGCAGGTAGAAGAGGACGGTTTACCGTCGTTTTTAACATACTATGGCCGGCAGTCGCACGCGAAGATGCCGCAAGATATATTTTTGGGTGGCGATATGGTGCGTGGGCCTGCCAGTGTGATTGAAGCCATTGCAGACGGCAATGCCGCGGCGCTTGCCATTCGCCGTTTTTTGGGCGAAGAGAACGTGCCAAGTGGCGAAATTTTGCCCGAAACACCGATAGAATCCGTTGATTTTACAGGCGTTGACGTGCACGCGCGCCACAGGGCGCCCACACGAAGTGCACAAGAACGTTTGGCCGATTTTTCCGAGGTGACGCTTGCCGCAGACGAAGATGCCCTTCGATTTGAAAGTGAGCGTTGTTTGGATTGCTCGGTATGTAGCGAGTGCCGTTTGTGCGAAAACACGTGTGAAACAGGTGCGATTTCACACGAACAAACGGCCGAAATTCATGAGGTGGATGTGGGCGCCGTTGTGCTGGCAACGGGGTGCAACACCACAACCGAGGTGCCAAAAAGCCTGGGCCTAGGCCGTGTGCCCGGTGTGTACACAAACCTTGCCTTCGAGCGCTTGCTCTCGGCTTCCGGCCCACTGGACGGGCATATCAGCCGCATTGAAGACGGTAAAATTCCACGTAGAATTGCGTTTTTGCACTGCGTTGGAAGCCGCGACGTGCAAAGCGGGGCAGGGTATTGCTCGTCTGTGTGTTGCATGCAAACGGTGAAGGCCGCATCGCTTTGTGTAGAGCATCTGCCGCAGCTGCAATGTGCCGATTTATACTATATGGATATGCGTGCCTACGGCAAAGATTTTGAGCGTTTTGTGCAAAACGCCTTTTCGAAAGGGCCCATTCGGCCGGTGCGCAGCCGTGCATCTGCCTGCGAGTGGGACGCAGAACGTGGCGAAATCATTTTGCATCACTGTGCGGAAAATGGCGGGGCACAAAAAAGCCGATACGATATGGTGGTGTTGTCTCTTGGGTTGCGGCCGGGCAGTGACAACCGCGAGCTGGCGCGCCATTTTGGGATTACGACCGACCGTTTTAACTTTTTCCGCGGGCAAGATTTCCCCGCCCCCAAAACACAGAGAAAAGGTTTTTTTGCCTGTGGGGCGGGCGCCGGGCCAAAAGACATTCCCGAAACGGTTACAGAGGCCAGTGCCACGGCGGCCGGTGCCGCACGCTTTGTGGCGCATACGCGTGGCAATGAAACACAGCTTGCACAGTATTTTTTGCAAAAGCCGCCGCCGGAGATACGCGATGTATCGAAAGAGCCGGTGCGCATTGGTGTGTTTGTATGCCATTGCGGTGCCAACATTGGCGGTGTGTTGGATGTGCCGGAAATCACACGATACGCCGCTTCGTTGCCACTGGTGGCCCATGCGGAAGAATCGCTGTATTCCTGCTCGGCCGATGCGCAAAAACACATCAGCGAGGTGGTGCGCGAAAGGGCGCTGAACCGTGTGGTAGTGGCTTCGTGCACACCGCGCACACATGAAAGTTTGTTTGGAGACGTGCTTTCTCAGGCGGGCTTGTCGCCTTCGCTTCTTACCATGGCCAACATTCGCGACCAATGTTCTTGGGTGCATCAAAACAATGCTTTTGCCGCCACAGAAAAAGCAAAAGACCTTGTGGCGATGGCCGCAGCGCGCATTGTGCCGGCAAAAGCGTTGCCGCGTCAAACATTTGCTGTTGTAAACGCGGCGCTGGTTTTGGGCGGTGGCCCTGCCGGCCTTGCGGCGGCGGTGTATCTTACGCGCATGGGGCACCCGGTGCACCTTGTGGAAAAAGAAGAAGTTTATGGCGGCAATGCGCGTGTTTTAACATTAAGCAGTGCAGGGCGCCCCTTGTGGCCGCACATAGAAGAGATGCTGAGCGAGTTAAGGGGTGGTGGGCTGTGCACGTTTTATCCGGCGTCAAAATTGCAGGCGCTTTCGGGCCATGTGGGCGATTTTAACTGCCACCTTCACACGCCCTGGGGAGAGAAAACATTGCGCTGTGGTGCACTGATTGTGGCAACGGGCGGCCGCGAAGCCGTGCCCACAGAATATTTGTATGGCCAGCATCGGCACATCCTTACACATCGCACAATGGAAGAGCGTCTGTTCGACCCGGAAGATGGTTTGCGCGGTGTATCGCGTGTTGTGATGATACAATGTGTTGGCTCGCGCAACGAAACACGCCCGTATTGCTCGCGTTTATGTTGCTCGGTGGCGGTGCGCAATGCGGTGCGCATCAAACGGTACGACCCCAATATTCACGTAACCGTGTTGTTTCGGGAAATGCGCAGCTATGGCCTTGCCGAAAACAGCTATGCAGATGCGCGCGCGTTAGGTGTGGAGTTTTTGCGGTTTTTAGACGATGAGCCGCCCAAAGTGACCCTGGATGGAAGCCGCATTGTTGTGCGTGTGCACGACCCACTGCTGCGCGAAGAACGTTCGTATCATCCGGATATTTTGTCGCTTGCGGCGGCTGTGGAGGCAAATAGGGAAGAAAACCATGAATTGTCGCAAATTTTAAAGGTGCCTCTTGGGGAGGACGGTTTCTTTTTAGAGGCACATGCAAAGCTGCGGCCGGTTGATTTTGCAACGGAAGGGATTTTTTTGGCAGGGCTTGCGCATAGCCCGCGCGACATCCGCGAAAGTGTGACGCAAGCGCGCGCCGCCGCCGCGCGTGCCGCCACCGTGCTGGCGAAGGAATGCCTTGAAACGGGCGGCGAGGCGGCCGTTGTGGACGAAAGCCGCTGCATCGCCTGTGGTGCCTGCGCGGCCGTGTGCCCGTATGGTGCGGTTTCGATAACGGGAAATAGCGCGAGTGTAAGCACTATTTTGTGTAAAGCGTGTGGAAGCTGTGTTGCCGCATGCCGCCCTGCCGCCATGGAGTTGCTGGGCTGCACAAACAACCAAATGATGCGAGAGCTAAATGCACTGCTTTCCCGAAAATAAGCAAAATCAACAGCTGATGATGAAAAAAGGAGATGCAAACATGTTGCACAATGCAGAGTATGAGCCGGTGATTGTGGCTTTTTTGTGCCGCTGGTGCAGTTATGCCGGCGCAGATTTGGCGGGCACAAGCCGCCAGCAATATCCGCCCAGCTTGCGTGTGGTGCAAGTGCCGTGTTCGGGCCGCATCGACCCATTATTCATTGTGAAAGCACTGGCCGATGGAGCCGACGGTGTTTTGGTAAGCGGGTGCCATCCCGGAGATTGCCACTATTTAGAAGGCAACTTGTTTGCGCGGCGGCGGCTCTCTACCTTGTATGCATTGTTGCAAGCGTCCGGTTTTGAAACCGAGCGTGTGTATTTTACATGGGTTTCGGCGGCCGAAGGGTTGCGGTTTGCACAAGTGGCGCGCCAGTTTACGCAGCAAGTGGCACGCCTTGGCAAAAACCAGCTGCTTGCAGGGGGTGAACGTGATGTCTAACGCGCTGGAAACAGCCATGCAAACAACGGCAAAACGTCTTTTATCTTCCGGTGAGGTGGACACCGTGTTGGCGTACGGGCAAAATGGCCATGCGGTGTTTTTGCGCGATGCCGCTAAAACAAACGAACTGCGCTTTAACACCGGTTGCACGTCTCATCTTGCCGTTTATTTGCCAAATTTAAACGGAAAAACGGCTGTTTTTGCAAAACCGTGCGATATACGCGCGATGTGTGTGCAGGTGGCAGAGAATAGAGTGAAGAGAGAAGCGGTGCACATTGTGGGGTTCACATGCCCCGGAATGCGCGATGAAACGAATATTCCCCTGGCGGCATGTGGCCTGTGCGAGCACAGAGAGCCCGTTTTATACGATGAAATTTTACGGGAAAAAGCAGAGGGGGAGCCCGTTGCGTTTTGCGCATACGAAGCCGACAGCCGGCCAAGGGCCGAGCGATGGGCGCAGTTTTTATGGGAGCTGGACGCGTGCACCTTGTGCCACGCTTGCAAAAATGCGTGCCCCGGGTGCGGGTGTCCGTCTTGCTTTTTTGAGCGGGATGGCGCACCTTTTTTGGGCGCAAAGCCGGGAAGGCAAGATAAAATGCTCTTTCATCTTGGGCATGCTTTGCACCTTTCGGGCCGATGTGTGGCGTGCGGTGCCTGCGAAGGGGCGTGTGCCTTTGGTGTGGATCTTTCGTGTTTGCGCCATGCCGCGGCCCATTTTTTAAAAACAGAGTATGGGTTTGAGGCAGGCCTTTCGGAAGAGGCACAATCGGCACTTTTGCAACATAACAACGAGGATTGCGACTGTGGCTTCCATGGGGGTGATGGCCATGACACATTATAACGTAAAAACATTGCGCGCTTTGTTTGCGGCGCTTTCGCAAAATAAGCGGTTTGTTGCTCCAACAAGAAACGCGAAAAACAAACTTATTTTTAACGAAACAACGCCGGAAGAAATGTGTTTCGACGACATTTTACCTTTGCGCAGCAGTAAAGATTTTCTATTTTTGCAAACGGAAGCACTTTACTATATGGACAGTGACGGTGCCCATTTGTGCGAGCCAAACGAGGCGCTGGTGTTAGCCGGTGTGCGTCCGTGCGATTTACGTGGCCTTGCGCTTTTGCGTGCCGTGTTTTTGCGCGGGCCGGGCGAAGATGCCGTGTTTGCAAACCGGCTGGAGCATTGCTTGCTGATTGGCATTGGGTGCCGTGCGCCGCACACGAATTGCTTTTGTGAAGAACTTGGCCAGCGCTGTGATTTTTCTGCCGACTGCGACCTGTTTTTTCAACCAACCGATGATGAACACTTTTGTTTGGTGCACCAAAGCGAAAAAGGCATTGCCGCCTTGCGCGCGCTGGGGGAAGAGGGGTGTGACGTTGCACAGGCGCCGCCGGCGTGCGTGTCGCTTGCAAATCCACTGGCGCATTTGCCGGAAATAGAGGAACAATTGATGTTCTCGGTTTTGGACTGGCAAACACGCAGCGAAGCATGCCTCGCCTGCGGTTTTTGTGCGCAGGTGTGCCCATGTTGCCATTGTTTTGGCACGCGCGATGCCATGCAGCAACCCGGCGTTACGGTACGGTATCGGCAGTGGGAGCATTGCATGGCGCCTGTGTTTACGCGGCACGCTTCCGGGCACAACCCACGCGACGCGCTGTATCGCAGGTTTCGCCAACGTGTGTTGCATAAATTTTACTATTTGCCAAAAAATACAGGCCTGCTTGGGTGCACCGGTTGTGGGCGCTGTTTGCGTCATTGCCCGGCCGGGCTAAACATGCACACCATCGCTTGTGCATTGATGGAGGTGCGCCCATGAACTCATTTCTTCCCATGAAAGTAACGATAGAACGGATTGTTATGGAAACAAATTCGCCCGGTTTGCATGTGAACACATACACGCTTCGGGTGCAAACAAAGGGTTCGTTTTCGTTTGTGCCCGGCCAGTTTGTGGAGATTTCGCTACCCGGAGAAGGGGAAGCACCGTTTGGGGTTGCGTCTGTTTTAAACGATGGCATGTTTGATGTTACAATTAAACGCGCCGGCCGCCTTACAGCGGCGCTTCACACACTGAGCGAAGGCGACAGCGTTTTTTTGCGTGGGCCGTTTGGGCGTGGGTTCCCGCTGGAGGAATTGCACGGTAAATCACTTCTTTTTGTGGCAGGCGGCCTTGGGCTTGCACCACTGCGGCCACTGCTTCAGTACGTGATTGAAAATAGAAATTCGTTTGACAATGTGTCGATGTTGGTGGCGGCAAAAGCGCCGGATGAGCTTCTTTACACGTACGAATACGAGCTGTATCGTCAAAATGCACGCCTGATGCTGACCGTGGACAAAGCGGCGCCCGGCTGGACGGGAAGCTGTGGGTTTGCGCACGAAGTTTTGGAAAAGATGGAGCTTGACGAAACGGCGCGCGTTTTGGTTTGCGGCCCACCGCCGATGATTTCGGCAGTGAAAACAGTGCTTCTTGCACGCAAAATACCACCGGAACATGCGTATACATCGCTTGAAATGCGCATGAGTTGTGGCGTTGGCAAATGTGGGCATTGCAATATTGGCCATCAATACGTTTGTGTGGATGGGCCTGTGTTTCGTTTTGATGCATTGCAAAAACTTCCTGGCGAGTTTTAAAAGCCTTGATGTGGGGCTTGCACACAGGCGGAAGGCGGTGTGCAAGGCCCCGCACTGTGCAATTTTTAAAAACTGCGTAAAAACGCTTGTACAAGGGCGTGTTTGATGTGGCACTTGCAGGTGTTTTTGTGTCTATTTGCGAAAAAACACGTTTATCCGTAAAATTTTTGCAAGTGATATCTGTGGAAGAAAAAAATCTTGCTTTCAAAAAATAAAGCGATATGGCCTGCGTTTTACAGCCTGCAAGCCACACGCAGGCGGCACGCTTTCTTAAAGCAATCGGCAATGCAACTTGCCCGAAGCCTTTGTGCGGTGGTATACTGGTATCATATCAAAAGGAGGGGTTATGTGGAGGAGAAGGCAGCGCAAAGCCAAGTGCGTGTGTTAACATTTTTGTGGCGGCACAGTGGCGGCATCCGGCGCTGGTATTTAAGTGCGTTTTTATGCGCTTTGATTAGCATCATCAGTGCGTTTTTAATTCCGCAGGTTGTGGGCTTTACGGTGGATACACTGCTGGGCCAGGCGGGCGACGGCGTGTTTGATTTTTTGCTTGCCCCCTTAAAAACAAGCGATGAAACATATAATTTAACACTAAGCGCCGTTTTGGTGGTGGTGCTGGCATTTTTTTCGGCCCTTGGCAATTTTTCTTCGCGTTTATGCATTGCCACAGGCACCGAGCGTTTTTCGGCCACGCTGCGCAACCGGCTGTTTTCGCATGTGCAACACCTGCCGTTTTCTTGGCATGTTGCATCAAACACAGGCGACATTATCCAGCGGTGCACGGCCGATTTAGATGCCGTTCGTTCTTTTGTAGCCACACAATTTTTAGAAGTTGTTCGCACCATTTTGCTCATTGTGGTGGCACTGTCTATTTTATTTTCGATGAACGTGGGTTTGGCACTGGTGGTTTTGTTTTTTATTCCCATTGTGGTGACGTATTCGCTGTATTTTTATCGACGTGTGGGCGAGCGTTTTTTGGCCGCCGACGAAGCAGAGGGCGTTTTAACAGGCGTTGTTCAAGAAAATTTAACGGGCGTGCGTGTGGTGCGTGCATTTGGACGCGAACGCTTTGAACTTGAAAAATTCAATCGCCACAACAACCATTTTGCACAATTGTGGATCGACCTTGGCAAGGTGATGGCCCCGTATTGGGCGGTGGGAGACTTTGTAACGGGTTTGCAAATTTTGTCCATGGTAGTCGTGGGTTCCGTCATGGCCGCCGGCGGCGCGCTTACGCTGGGCGATTTCCTTGTGTTTGTGGCGTATAACCAAACGCTCTCGTGGCCAATTCGTGCGCTGGGGCGCACTTTATCGGAAATGAGCAAAACGGAAATTTCGGCACAGCGCTTGCAAGAAATTTTGGATGCTGAAGTGGAAACACCACAGCAAGATGCCCAGCGTCCACCGCTTTCTCAGGATATTTGCTTTGAGAACGTTACATTTTCGTATGGAGAAACAAAGGTTTTGCACGATGTGAGCTTTACGGTAGAGAAAGGCACCACGTTTGGTATTTTAGGCCCCACCGGAAGCGGAAAATCCACGTTGACTTATTTATTATGCCGCTTGTATGAGCTGGAGGACGGCTGTGGAAGCATCACAATTGGTGGCGTTCCTTTGCAGCACATCGAGCGCGAATATCTGCGAAAAAATGTAAGCCTCGTTTTGCAAGAACCATTTCTTTTCTCCAGAACCATTGCCGAAAACATTGCTGTTTCGCAAGAAAATTATGATATAGAATGCGTTCGTCACTATGCGAAAGCGGCGGCGCTAGACGAAAACGTATCGCAGTTTGCGAAAGGATACGACACGGTGGTGGGCGAGCGCGGCGTGACGCTGAGCGGTGGGCAAAAACAACGTGTTGTGATTGCGCGCGGGCTGATGCAAGAGGCGCCGGTGATGGTGTTTGACGATTCGCTTAGTGCGGTGGATTTAGACACGGATGCCAAGATACGGCAACAATTGCGTGAACAAAAAGGCGATAGCACACTTATTTTAATCAGCCATCGCATCAACACCTTGATGCAGGCCGACCGGATTCTTGTGCTGGAAGACGGGCGTGTGTCGGCAGTGGGCACCCACTGCGAGCTGATTCAAACACCGGGCTTATACCGCCGAATTTACGAGGCGCAAAGCCATTATCTACACGAGGATGCGAGGGAAAACAATGGATAAAGAAGCGTCTTCACAGGGGTTTCAACTGCGTATATGGAAAAAAATAGGCCCATATGTTCGGCCGTATCGTGCGTGCCTTGGCCTAATTTTTTTACTGATGATGGTTTTGTCTTTGGCAGACGTAGCAACGCCGCTTTTTTTACAATGGGCCGTGGACCACTTTGTGGTGCCCGCCACCACAGAAGGTCTTGTGCCGTTTGTGGCCGTTTATGTAAGCGTGCTGGCCTTGCAAGCTGTGGGCGTTGTGGCCATGGGGCGTCTTGCCATGCATCTCGAACTGAATTTGGGGAAAGACATTCGTAAAGCGACATTTTTGCACCTACAAAAACTAAGTGTAAGCTATTACAACCAAAACGCAGTGGGCTGGATTTTGGCGCGCGTTATGAGCGATACAGACCAAATTTCTGCCATAATAGCGTGGAGTTTGACCGATATGTTTTGGTCGATGTTTTACGTAACCGGCGCGATGGTGGCCATGTTTTTGCTCAATTGGCGCCTTGCCCTGCTGGTGGTGCTTGTGGTGCCGTTTGTTGCGCTCCTCACGGTGTTTTTTCAAAAACGATTTTTGCATGCGCATCGCGAAATGCGCGAGGCCAACAGCCAAATTACGCGTGCGTACAACGAGGGTATAACGGGCGCTAAAACGTCGAAAACATTGGTGATTGAAGAGCAAAATTGCCGCGAATTCGAAAAAACAACACATCGCATGATGCGTGCATCCTTTCATTCGCAGCGGCTTTCGGCGGTGTTTATTCCCATTGTTACATTTTTTTCGTCGTTTGCGGTGGCCATGGTGCTGCGCCAAGGTGGGCAACTTGTGTTGTTGGATGCGCTGGAACTTGGCGTACTATCGGCGTTTATTAGTTATGCGCTTGGCATTTTAGAACCGGTGCAGCAAATTGCGCGCGTACTATCGCAGTTTATTGCCACGCAAGTGAATATTGAGCGTGTTACGAATTTATTGGCAGAGCCTGTTCTTTTAACCGATACACCCGAGGTGGTTGCACAATACGGGGATACGTTTGACCCGAAACCCGAAAATTGGGAGCCTATTTTGGGCGATATTGAGTTTAAAAATGTGTGGTTTCAGTATCCGGACGGTGACGATTGGGTGCTAGAGGATTTTAGTTTGCATGTGCCGGCCGGTAGTACCGTGGCGCTGGTTGGCGAAACAGGTGCCGGAAAATCTACGCTGGTAAATTTAGTGTCGCGTTTTTTTGAGCCAACACGTGGCGAGATTTTTATCGATGGAGTAGAGTATCGCGAGCGTAGCATTGCTTGGTTGCACAGCCAGCTTGGGTATGTGTTGCAAGATCCGCATCTGTTTTCGGGGAGCGTTTACGAGAATATTCGGTATGGGCGTCTTGAGGCGTCGAAGGAGGAAATCCATGCCGCTGCCGCGCTTGTTTCGGCCGATCGAGTGGTGGAAAAGTTGCCCGCTAAGTATGAAACGGATGTGGGCGAAGGGGGAAACCGCTTGTCTACAGGAGAAAAACAACTGCTTAGTTTTGCGCGTGCCGTGCTGGCAAATCCACCGTTGTTTGTGCTCGATGAAGCCACCAGCAGCATCGATACCGAAACCGAACAATTGATTCAAACGGCAATTTCGCATATTTTGCAAGGGAGAACCAGTTTTTTGGTGGCGCATCGGTTGTCAACCATTCAGCACGCAGATATCATTTTGCTCGTTTCAAACGGTAAAATTACCGAGCGCGGCTCCCACGCCGAGCTCATGGCACAAAAAGGCCAATACCACCGTCTATACACCGCAATGCAACTCGACGAAGCCGAGGCGAAAGCGTCTCTTTGATGTTTGTAGCTGGCCTTTGGCGAAAGGCCGTGGGGCGCTGCCCCACACCCCGCCACTTTTAGAAAGTGGACAAAATTTTTAATAAAGGGCGCGTGTTACGGTGGGTTTTTGTAAAGGGTAGCGTTTCTTCGTGCAAAAAGCCGCACGAAGAAGGTTTGAAAGGTGCCCTTCCAAACGGAGTTCTTTTCGATTTGGCGTGCCGGGAAAAGAAAAGCAGGGTGTGTGTAATCTACCATGTGGGAAGATGGGTTGTAACGAAACAAGCGGAGAGGCCTCCGCTTGTTTGGGCGGTGCTTAAAAGGAGTGGGGTTTTCTTTTTCGGCCTTTGGCGAAAGGCCGTGGGGCGCTGCCCCACACCCCGCCACTTTT